>CAXMNG010000166.1:0-21149 GCA_964194585.1 Salibacteraceae bacterium
GGGATCCAATACTTGTACGTGCCCGCGACCGCCCCGGATTCAGGTCAGCCACCACACTCGCGCGATAAGAACACGGTTCTCGGGCATGAAACCAGCCTGACATCGGATGCCAGTCACTGTCAAGCGAGCTTGCTCTTTCAATGGTGCTCTTTCAATGGGGTCAGACTCGATTGATTCACGCTGTGAATCAATCGAGTCTGACCCCATTGAAAGAGCACCATTGAAAGAGCAAGCTCGCTCCTGCAGGGGGCGTACCGTAGCCGGTGTAGGATCGTTACACCTCCAGCGCCATTCCATCACGGCCCGGGTCGGCAGCACCGGACCATTGGCCGTCGTTTACCTTGATGGCGTGCACGCCGGCGAAGGTGTAGGAGAGGTAGCTGCGGGCGACTGCATAGCCCATACGCTCGAGCGCGTCGCTCACGAAATGCGGTATGCGGTTGCAGACGTCGATGACATCGCTGTTGGCGCTGAAACGCGGGGCTGCCACCGCCTCCAGTATGGACATGTCGAAGTCGATGACGTTGAGAATTCCCTGCAGCACGCCCATGGTGATCCAGGTACCGCCGGGCGCGCCGATGATGATGCTGAGATTGTCGTCGTCGAAGACCATGGTCGGTGCCATGGCGGTGAAGCGGCTCTTCCCCGGTGCGATGGACCCGGCGTGCCCCGGGCGCGGGTCGAAGACGCTCATGCAGCCGTTGTACATAAAGCCCAGGCTTTCGCTGACGACGCCAGACGGCATGCCGAGCGAATGGGTGAGAGCGACGGCGTTGCTATTCTCGTCTATGACACAGATGTGCGTCGTGTCGCGGGATTCCGCCACGCTTTCCAAACGCACCACATGCGCCTGCTCGCCGCGGGCGATGAATTCCGCGAGCTCCGCCGCGTACTCCTTGTCGATGAGCACGTCGGTGGGAACATCGTCGAAATCGGGATCACCGACCCGGGTGTCCTTGTCGATGGTGGCGTACTTCATGGCTTCGCTGACGACGCGGATGTAGTCGGGTGTATTGTGCCCCATGTCGGCGAGATCGAAATTCTCGAGAATGTTCAGCATCTCGAGCACCATGACGCCGCCTCCGGGCGGTTGATTGCTGGCGACGCGGTAGCCGCGGTAGTCACTCCAGATGGGCTCGATGCGTCGCGTGCGATAGGCGGCGAGATCCGCTAGTGACAGCAGACCGCCGTTGGCCTGGATGTCGGCGACCATCTGCTCGGCCATGTCACCGGTGTAGAAAATGTCCGCGCCGCCCTTCGCTATGCGTTTGAGACTTTCCGCCATCTCGGGATTGCGCAGGCGCTCACCGGGGCACGGTAGCGCGCCGTCATTGCAAAAGTAGATGCGGCGACCGGCTGGCGTAAATGCGAGCTTGTCGCTGGTAGCGACGCGGCCAAAATCGTGTGACTTGGTCCAGAATTCGTATACGTGGGGGCGTACGACGAATCCCGCGTCGGCGTGCTCGATGGCTGGCTGGATGACGTCCTGCCAGTCCATGGCGCCGTACTCGGTCACCGCCTCGAAATACCCTTTGAGGTTGCCCGGCACCATGATGGACTGGTAGCCAACCTCGTTGACCCGACCGCGCAGGAAGAAGCCGAAGCCGTCGCGCGCCTCGCCTTCGATGTGGTCCGCCCACATGTCCTCGCGGGCGGCGCCCGGCGCCTTGGTGTGAAAATCGATGAAGCCGTGAAAGCCTTCGCCCGGAAGATAGAGGTGCAGGGTGCCGAAACCGGCGATGCCGGTCATGCAGGGGTCCACCACCCCCTGCACCAGTGCGCAGGCGATGGCCGCATCCACGGCGTTGCCACCACGCTTCAGAACCAGGGCGCCGGCTTCCACTGCCTCGGGCTGCGGCGCGACGATCATTCCGTGGGTCATGTTTTGCTCCGTAGGTCACGTTTTTCGGATTCGTAAGTTGGGCTGAGCTTGCGAAGCCCAACATGTTGGCCATGGTTGTTGGGCTTCGCAAGCTCAGCCCAACCTACGAATCAGCCCACGGCAGGCCTATCTGTTAGCATGCGTTCCCCATGTCTGACAATCTGCGCGGTGCCGCCTGGATTCTGGCTTCCTGTGCCGCAGCCACCGCAATGATGATCGGCGTGCGCGGCGCCTCGGCCACGCTGCATCCTCTACAGATCGTTTTCTGCCGCTTTCTGGTCGGATTTCTTCTGGTGCTGCCCTTCATGCTGTCCCGGGGCGGCGAGCTGATGGCAACGCGACGTATGCCGTTGCTGGTTTTGCGGGGCATTCTCGGATTCATCGCCGTCAGCCTGGGATTTTATTGTGTGTCCGTGCTGCCGCTGGTGACCGCGGCGGTGCTGTTCTTCACCGCGCCGCTGTTCGTGACCCTGCTGGCGATGCCACTGCTGGGTGAACGGGCCGACTGGCGGCGCATGGTCGCGACGCTGTGCGGTTTCCTCGGTACGGTGGTGGTGCTGGGACTCGACCCCGGAGGCTTTCATCCGGCGATGCTGGTCGCCGTGGGGGCAGCCGTGATATTTGCCTTCTCGCTCATTATCGGCAAGACGCTCGCCGCCACCGAGCGGCCCGTGACCATCATGTTCTACTTCAGCGTCGTGACGATGGTCGCCAGCGCGGCGCCGGCGGCGTTGGTATGGCAGACACCGAATTCGAACGAAACCGTGCTACTCACGGTGGTGGGCGTGTTCGCTGCCGGGCGGGTCTATTTCGACATCCGCGGCTATGCCGCCGGTGAGGCCGGGTTCGTGGCGCCGTTCGGCTACTTTCGCATCATTCTGGTGGGCGCCGCCGGGTATCTGGTGTTCGCCGAGGTCCCGACCGCCAATGCCCTCGTCGGTGCCGCCATCATCATCGTGAGCACCCTGTATATCGCTGAGCGCGAGGCACGGCGAGGCCGAACGGGGGCCCAAATGTGACGGCGTCCACACTTCCAGGTGAGCCAAGGGCGTTCGCAGGGCGGCCGGAACCTGCTAAAGTTGTAAGCGCCGAAACATGCATGATAGGAATGACTCCTGGCCCGTGACCGCAGGAGATCTGGGCAGGAGGATCCACGGACACGCGAGAGTCCGCTGTCGATCGCTCCCCATCAGCCTATGACGCCGAACGACGAGTTGGCACTTCCCGCAGGAACACAGATCGACTGTTTCGAGATTCGAACGGTGCTCGGTACGGGCGGGTTCGGCATCACCTACGGCGCATACGACAATCGCCTGGAGCGCCGCGTCGCCATCAAGGAATACTTCCCTTCGGGGTTGGCCTTTCGCGGCTCCAACGGCACCACCCTGCACCTCGGTGCCCAGACCGATGGTGATGCATACGAATATGGGCTCAAGCGCTTCCTCGAGGAGGGTCGTGTGCTCGCCAAGTTCCGCGAGCCCAGCATCGTTCGCGTCACCCAGTTCCTGGAAGCCAACGGAACCGCGTACCTGGTCATGGACTACGAGGACGGCGAGGCGCTGTCCTCCCACCTGGATCGTGTCGTGACCTTGGACGAAACCGAAATCCGGGATATCGTCGTGCCCGTTCTCGAGGGCCTCAGTATCGTGCACTCGAAGCAGTATCTGCACCGCGACATCAAGCCGTCCAATATTTTCCTACGTAAAGCCGGACCCGCGGTGTTGCTGGACTTCGGTGCCGCACGGCGCGCCCTCGAGGAGCAGAGCTCGGCCATGACCGTCATGCTGACCCCCGGGTACGCGCCCTTCGAGCAGTACAGCAAGGGAGACAAGCAGGGACCGTGGTCGGATATCTATGCCCTGGGTGCGACCATGTACCACTGTATCGTGGGCACCGCGCCTCCGCCGGCAACCGACCGCCTCACTTCCATCTACGATGACGAACCGGACCCGGTCGCGATTGCCTTGAAGGTCATTGCGCCCCGTTGCAGTCCGGTCTTCATCAAGACCATCGAGTGGATGTTGAAACCCCACGCCAAGGACCGGCCAAGGGATGCCCAGGCCGTTCTCAACGTGCTTGGCCCCATCCGCGACGCAGGCGAAAAGAAGAGGCAGCCGGAAGCACGCACCATCATGGCGACCGATACCGACGTGGACATTCTGCTCCCCGAGGGCGCCGCCGAGACCGTGTTCATGCCCCGGGGCTCTGGCTCGCCCTTTATCTGCTCGCCGGACATGGTGGCGGCACTGGAGAACGTGCTGGAGGAATTCGTCGGCGGGCTCGCGCGCCGGGTGGTGGCGCCAGCGGTGTCGAAGGCGGCGAACTTCGACGAGCTCACGAGCTTTCTCGCCGGATTCATTCTCACCGACGGCTCTCAGGCGCGCTTCACCGATAAGGTGAACACGTTGCGCGAGGCGGAGCGCGAGGGTTCCCTTCCCAGCGCCACCGAAGGGGACCGCCAGCGCATAGAGTCGCCGCCTGAAGAGCCGCTGCTCGATCTCGACGAGCAGGAGCTCAAGACGGCCGAGCAGAGCCTCGCTCATCATATCGGTCCCATTGCCCGTATCATCGTCAAGAGGGCCCATGCGGAGTGCACGACCCGGGACGCCTTCTACGACCGGCTTGCCGAAGAGTTAACGGATCCGGACGAGCGCGACGAGTTTCTGGGGAGCATGGACTAGAGCGGTGGCGTGGTAGGGGGACAGATTTCAATCTGTCCCCTTTCGATCAGTTGCCCCCAATATTCCAACTAGACTCCTAGTGGCAGTCCGACTCGGCAACCACAGAGAGGCAGCATGAAGCTAAAGGCGAAATTCAATGCCGTGATATTGGCGATTTTTACCGTTGGATTGCTCGTAACCGGGTATCTTTCCAACGCGATTCTCAACGCCAATGCACACAAGGATGCGGTAGAGCGCGCGACATTGATCATGGAGGCGGCCACCGCCATGCAAGCGTACACACAAGCCGAGGTCGCACCTTTGCTCGTCCCGCACATGGGCGAGGAGTTTCTGCCCCAATCGGTGGCGGCCTACGCTGCAATTCAGGCTCTGAACAGGATGGGCGGCAGCGACTCCAACTACATCTACAAGGCGGCAGTCCTCAATCCCACGAATTCCCGCGACAAGGCCTTCGAGTGGGAGGCCGATGTGGTCGAAGAGTTTCGTGCTGAACCGGGCACCAGGAGAATTGTCGGTGTGCGCCCCACGACGCGTGGCGACTCGTTGTATCTGGCGCGGCCGATCACGATTACGGACAACGCCTGCCTCGCCTGTCACGGCGATCCCGCCAATGCTCCGAAGACACTGTTAGCGAAGTACGGGCCCGCCAACGGCTTCGGTTGGAAGCTCAACGAGATCATCGGCGCGCAGATCGTTTCGGTCCCGCTCAGCGGAGCGCTCGAGGAAGCACGACTCGCCTTCGTGGTCTTCATGGGCCTGCTGCTGGTCATGTTCGCAACCTTCATCATCGTTCTCAACGCGATGCTGAAGAGCGTCGTGATTCGTCCTGTCACTACCATGTCGGAAATTGCCGATCAGGTCAGCAAAGGCGATCTGGACGTGCCGGCCTTCGATGTCAGTGGCAAGGATGAAGTGGCGACCCTGGCGGGCTCGTTCAACCGCATGCGCCGCAGCGTCGAAAAGGCCATGCGCATGCTCGACAAATGATCGTGACCGAGGCCATACCGGCGCTGTCCTGAGACTGTCGATCCAGCGCAGGGGCCCATGAGAACGACTCATGCGCTGGCCCAAAAAAGGTCGTTTGCGGGCATTCCGCCACGGCGTTATCGTGCCCAGCGATGTTTCTCGACAGTAGACTCTGGCAGTTCACCGAGGGGCTACGCTGGCGCATAGCCGGGGCCGTATCCGTAGGCTTGTTGGCCGCCCTGGTGGGTATCGGCCGGCTGGCGTTGCTCGGATGGCTGCTGGCCCAGGTATTCGCCGGCGCAGCCGCGGAGTCGCTGATTCTGCCGGTAGCCCTGGTAGCAGTGGTCATGCTGCTTCGGGGTGTCCTCGAATATTGGCGCAACATGGTCGCCCACCGCACGGCCGCGTCCGTGCAGCTCCTATTGCGCGAACGCCTGTTCGACAAGGTCGTCGAGCTGGGCCCCGCCCACTTCGGTCTCGAACGCACCGGTGACGTGCTGCTTGCCATGGTGGACGGGGTCGAGCAGCTCGAGACCTACTTCGGCCAGTACCTCCCTCAGGTGTTCGTTGCGGCACTGACACCGGTAATCGTGTTCGCGCTGATTGCGACCCTTGATCTCCCCGTGGCCCTGGTGATGTTCGGCTTCGCATTGGTCACGCTCATCGCGCCGTCGGTGTTTCAGAAGTGGGACAGCAGCAACAGCCTGCGGCGCCAGCAAGCCTATGCGGACTTCGCGGCGGAGTTTCTGGACGCGATCCAGGGTTTCGCCACCCTCAAGGCTTTCGGTCAGAGTGCCGCGCGGGCGAGGATTCTGGCGAATAAGGCCCACGAGCTTTTTCGAACCACCATGTGGGTGCTTGCGACGAATTCGCTTTCCCGCGGCATCGTCGATATGGGTCTCGCCGTGGGCGCGGCAGCGACCCTCGGTTACGGTGCCTATCGCGTGAGCTCCGGAAACATGAGCCTGGAAGTGCTGCTCATCGTGCTCATGATGGGCATCGAGGTTTACAGGCCGCAGCGCGATCTGCGCACCCTGCTGCATCAGGGCATGGTGGGGCTGTCCTCGGCCAAGGGAATATTCGCGGTGCTGGATGCAAAGCCCGCGATTACCCAGCGCGACGACATCGTCGCGCTGGAGGAAGCCCTCGCGCCCACCGTCAGCTTCCAACAGGTGAGCTTCGCTTACCCGGGTGGGCGGCGACAGGCGCACCAGGATTTGACTTTCAGCATCGGCGCCGGGGAGCGTGTGGGAATCGTGGGTGCCAGTGGCTCCGGTAAGTCGAGCATCGTGCGTCTTCTATTGCGCTTCTACGACCCCCAGCAGGGCAGCGTGCGCATCGGCGGGCGCGATTTGCGGGATCTTCGCCCGCGCGACGTCCATCGCAACATCGCCGTGGTCAATCAGGATACCTATTTATTCCACGGCAGCGTCGAAGACAATCTGCGATTCGGCAAACCCCAAGCGACTCAGGAAGAGCTGGAAGCCGCGGTCCGCGCCGCCAACGCCCACGGCTTCATCGACCAGCTCCCCCGGGGCTACCAGACAATTATCGGTGAACGCGGCATTCGCTTGTCCGGCGGGCAGCGCCAACGCATCGCCATCGCCCGGGCGTTGTTGCGCGATGCCCCGATACTCGTTCTCGACGAGGCGCTTTCGGCCGTGGATGCGGAGAACGAAGCTATCATCCAGGAGGCCCTGGATCGGCTCATGCGGGGTCGCACGACGCTGATCTTCGCCCACCGCCTGTCCAGCGTCATCGGTGCCGACCGGTTGCTGGTGCTGGAACATGGAAGACTCGTGGAGTCCGGTAGCCACGCGAGCCTCATGAAAGCAGGCGGCGTTTATCACACGCTGATGGCGGCCCAGGCTGCCGAGAGCGCCGGCGCCGACAGCGCGCGCATCGTCGGCAGACCCGCCGGGGATCGCGCCTCCACCGCGCCAGACGTCGACGAGGCGGAGGATGCGCACGCTGAGCCCACGGACGCCATCCTGCGTGCCGAGGGCATGGGTTGGTTGGACGCTTTTCGCGAGCTCTTCCGTCACGTGCTGCCGTGGAAGGGCAAGCTCGTGGTCGTGTTCCTTCTCGGTGTCGCGCGGGTGTTCGCGCTCATCGGCGTCGGTATCGTGAGCGCGCTGGTGGTGGCCGCGGTCAAGAATGGCGCGCCTTTCGAGCATTTTCTGGTGATTCTTGCCGTGATCGCCCCGCTCGCGGGCATTCTTCACTGGACGGAATCCTGGATCGCCCACGACATGGCTTTTCGCATGCTGGCGGAAATGCGCATCGCGTTGTTCGAGAAGCTCGACAAGCTGGCGCCGGCCTACCTGCTGCGCCGCCGCACCGGTGATCTGGTGGCCATGGCGACCCATGACGTGGAGCTGGTTGAGTTCTTTTTCGCGCACACGGTGGCGCCGGCTCTGGTCGCGGTGCTGGTTCCCGCACTCGTATTCGGAACGCTATTGGCCTTCGGCTGGCCGATGGCGGCCGCGCTGCTACCTTTTCTGCTCATCGTCGTCCTGAGTCCGTTTTTCATGCGCGCCCGTATCGATGCCCTAGGTTCCCGGGCCCGTGAGGCGCTTGCCGGTCTCAACGCCCATGTGGTGGACACCATCCAGGGTCTCAACGAGATCATCGCTTTCGAACACGTGGCGCGGCGCAAACACGAGATGATCGCGCGCACGAAGCGCAACTTGAGCCTGCGCTTGCCGTTCTTCAGGGATCTCACCATCCAGATGGCGTTGTTGGAAGTGGCCACCGGCCTTGGCGGTCTCGCCATCGTCTTCACCGGTGCGCGGCTGGTGGCGGCCGGAGAGCTCGCGGCGGGCATGCTGCCCCTGCTCACGCTGCTCGCCATGGCGGCATTCCTGCCGGTCTCGGAAATCGCCCACATCGGTCGTCAGCTCGCCGACACACTGGGCGCGACCCGCCGGCTGTACGCCGTGCACAACGAAAAGGTCGCGGTCACCGACGGGGCCGGTGTGCCGCTCCCCACCGTGCGCGGCGGTGCCTCTCTGGAGTTTTCGAATGTGGACTTCTCGTATTTCTCCAATCGCCGCTTGGCTCTGGTGAACGCGAGCTTTTCCGCGCCGGCGGGCAGCACAGTGGCGCTCGTGGGAGCGTCGGGCGCCGGGAAAACCACCGCCGCGCATCTGCTCATGCGCTTTTTCGATCCTCAAAAGGGCGAGGTGCGCATGAATGGCGCGAACCTGCGGGAGTACAAGCTCGACGCGCTTCGCGATCAGATCGCGCTCGTTACCCAGGATACCTATCTGTTCAACGAAACTCTGCGCGCGAATATCCTGCTGGCGCGACCGGACGCCAGTGAGCAGGATGTTCGCCAAGCCGTGGAGCGCGCGGCCCTTGCGGAGTTTGTCGATGCCCTGCCCGAGGGGCTGGAAACCCGCGTTGGCGAGCGCGGCGTGCGCCTTTCCGGGGGACAACGACAACGGGTCGCCATCGCACGTGCGTTCCTCAAGGATGCGCCGATATTGATCCTCGACGAGGCCACGTCGCATCTCGACGCGGTGAGCGAGCAGGCGGTACGCTACGCTCTTGAAGAGCTGATGGCGGCTCGAACCACCGTGGTCATCGCGCATCGCCTGTCGACTATTCGCAACGCCGACCAAATTGTCGTCCTCGACGCCGGCCACGTCGCCGAAACGGGCACTCACGACGAGCTTCTGTCCCGCCGAGGGTTGTACAATCAACTCGTTGGCCGGCAACTCGCTAACGCTGCCGCGGAGTAACAGTCATGTACCGGCGGGTATGGAAATTCGTATCCATCGTCGTAGGCGGTTTCGTTGTCGTCGCCTGCACGCCGGTGCCCCTGGCCGGCGAAGCGGCATCATCGGGGGCCGAGTTGACTACCTGTGGGGATCCACGCCCGCAGGTTTGCACCCTTCAATACCAACCGGTCTGCGGGTTCGCCAGCGCCGATAAATTCAAGACTTATTCAAACGCCTGTTCGGCTTGCTCGGACCAGGCCGTATCCAGGCACCGCCCAGGTGCCTGCGAATGACCGTTCCGGGGAGGGTCTCATGACCGATGGGGCAAATGGCCGATGTCTCTGTGGAAAGCTCCAGTTCGAGCTCAAGGGAAAGCCGCTGTGGGTTGCACACTGTCACTGTGAGAGTTGCCGTCGCAACACCGGATCGGCTGTGGCGACATTCGTGGGCTACAGAAAAGAGCAACTCGCCTATACTCGCGGCAAGCGGAAATTCTATACATCTTCACCCGGTGTCCAGCGCGGTTTCTGTGCCGATTGTGGCACGCCCATGACCTATGAGGCGGACCGATGTCCCGATGAGGTGCACCTGCATATCAGCACCCTCGACAATCCCGGTGCGTATCGGCCTCGAGCGCACGTTTTCTTCGCCGAACGCGTACCCTGGATGGACCTGGAGGATGATTTGCCGCGCTATGAGGGTCTGGCGCCCGGCGCCGAGCCCGTATCCTGGGGGCCGTTACATGGCCGTTCCGAGGTCGGCAATTCCTGAGATTCCAGGGCGAATCGCGGATTGCGGGCGGGTGCAGGAATTGCACCTTGCATGGAATGGCGAATATTATGTGCCTGCGCCTCGAGGCGCATCCGATTGGAAGCTACCACCAGAGAGAGTTTTGCACGAGAATCGAGCCAGCCCCGACTTTCGAAAGGAGGGTTCTGGGGTATGTGTTCGAGAGGAAAAATCATGAATATATACGTCGGCAACTTGCCGTACAGTGTTACCGAGGATGATTTGCGAGCGGCGTTTGCCGATTT
Organism: Salibacteraceae bacterium; assembly: GCA_964194585.1. Classification (GTDB taxonomy): domain Bacteria; phylum Pseudomonadota; class Gammaproteobacteria; order HK1; family HK1; genus JAABYT01. Next base: position 10,289 of record CAXMNG010000166.1, read on the forward strand.
CGGTGAGGTCTCTAGCGCGAGCGTGATTATGGATAGAATGTCAGGACAGTCGAAGGGATTCGGATTTGTCGAGATGCCCAGTGATTCCGAAGCGGATGAGGCCATCAATGCTTTGAACGACAGCGCGTTCAATGGCCGCAATATCAAGGTCAATCAGGCACGCCCGCGGAACGATCGCTCCGGAGGCGGCGGCCGGTCTCGCTACTGATCCGTTCCGCTCGGAAGCGGAAGCGAGCAACGGCGCGTCGCCGTTCTCGAATTCCAGCCGTTTCCCCATGACGATTGCTCGACGGTCGCGTTGGTGATCGGCGGTACGAGGGGATGGGGGGGAGCTTTGCCACGCCTCTGACTGGATGCTGACAGCAGGCGGATCCACGCTGGATCAACCTCCGATTTCAACCTATTTTTGATAGGAGACCCGCGAGAAGAGACATCTCGTATGCGGGCCGCATCCCGTGGAGTCGTACCTGAGGCCGATATGGAAGCAAAGGAGCTCGAGAACGAAGAAGGGACTACTGCGGCCGAGTATGCTCTAGGAGTGACCCTTACTCCGGATTCCAGGAGGGATTTGCTCCCCGAATTTCGGTTGATGAAAGATGCCATAATCGACTGGACATCGAAGCGTGGCGATAGCGGTGTTCTTATCGTCATGAACGTGGTAGCTACCACCGACATCCATGAGATCTTCGACGATTTGCTGGCGAAGGTATATGCACAGGCGTCGAGCTTTGCCGGTTTGCTTCAGACGCGCACCCTGCAGGTGACACTTCTGGACCTGGACGGGAACGAGTGCGAGCAGTACGAGGTGGAACCACCCGACGCCACATAGGAACCGGGCGGGCAGGCGATTACCCATGGGAATCGAGCGGCAGATCGATCTGGCGAGCTATCCGATTGCGGAGCTGGACAACTCGCCTGGCGCCGCCTTGGTCGAGCGATGCAGGAGTCGGCTGTGCGACCAGGGTGCATACGTGCTCGAGGGTTTTCTACGCCAGGAAGCGGTTGCAGCAATTCTGGGTGATTTGGGAGGCGTCCTGGAAAACGCCTTTTACAAGTCGAAGACGCACAATCCCTATCTAGCTCCGGCCGATGAGGACCTTCCCGCGTCACACCCCCGAAACCGTCAGCAGCTGACCGACTCTGCAACGCTCGCCTACGACTTTATCGCTGCCGACAGTACCCTCGAGCAAATTTACCGTTGGCCGCCGTTGCGCGCGTTCATTGCCCGGACTTTGGGGTATGAGGAGCTGCATCCTTATGCGGACGCGCTCGCAGCGGTCAACGTACTGGTCTATCCGCCGGGAACCCAGACAGGATGGCATTTCGACAACGCACGCTTCGTCGTTACGTTGATGCTGCAGCAGGCACAGCGGGGAGGTGTTTACGAGTACGCCCCCTTTATCCGGGCTCCAGATCAGGATAACTATCCGGCTATCGAAGCCGTTCTGGACGGGGAATCGGAACCTGTGCACACGCTGGAGCAGAGCGTCGGCGACTTGGTTGTCTTTCAGGGTCGTTATACCCTGCACAGGGTAACCGAGGTCCATGGCGCCACACCGCGGATTATCGCGGTGCTGAGTTATGACGTGAAACCCGGGACGCGCTTGACCCCGCATACACGAAAGACTTTTTATGGACGATCCCACGAAGGGGATCCTCTGGCTTGATGGGAAGAAAGGCACTTTTGTGGCCTTCGCGATCCGTGCATACTAGCGGAGCATCTCTGGGGAGTGGCATGCGCACACTGGAACGGCTTCTCGTCAAATTCACGATGTCTCTGTGTAATCTCTTCGATGTGACGCCACAGCATCTGGAGGAACTTCGGCAGAAGAAGCAACGTCCACCGCGGCCGGAAGAGAGATACGACTACTTCGAGGCATGAAGCCCCTTCCCGGCCCGCCTGACGCCATCCGCCCGCCCGCAGCTTTCCCCCGCAGCTCTCCATTGAGGCGATATCTATGACCAATGCTCAACCAGGCATCCTGGAGCCCATTCCCCGGCTCGCCCGCTATCTGACTTTTTCGCAACTTCCGGAGACGGATCCGCGTGGGGCGTTGGCAGCGCTTGCCGAATCCGCGGATGGCGAGGAGCTCGTATTGGGGATCGGTCAGTCGCTGGCATTGCACCTGGGATGCGAGATCGACGGGTTGCGGGTGTTTCCCGGTCACGCGGGCGCCGGCTTCGAAGTGCCGTCCACACCGGCCGCATTGTGGTGCTGGATTCGGGGCGATGACCGCGGCGACATCCTGCACAGGAGCCGACAGGTGCAACGGGTTGCGGGGCCGGCGTTCGACCTCGACGAGATAACCGATGCCTTCCAGTATCGCGCGGCCCTGGACCTGACCGGATACGAAGACGGCATCGAGAACCCGATTGGGGACGACGCGATCGCGGCCGCTCTCGTCGGCGGACGCGGTCCCGGCGCCGACGGCTCGAGCTTCGTCGCGGTACAACAATGGGTGCACGATCTCGACCTGTTCGAATCGAAGCCGGTCGCTGCGCGCGACGACATCATCGGTCGCCGGGTAAGCGACAATGAGGAACTGGCTGACGCGCCGGAATCCGCGCACGTGAAGAGAACCGCGCAGGAGAACTTCGACCCGGAGGCCTTCGTCCTGAGGCGATCCATGCCGTGGGCCGACGAGTATGGCGCGGGACTGCACTTTGTCGCCTTCGGAAAATCATTCGACGCATTCGAAGCCCAGCTCCTGCGTATGATCGGCGCCGAGGACGGCATCGTGGACGCTTTGTTCAGCTTCACCAGGCCCGTGTCGGGAGCCTATTTCTGGTGCCCGCCTCTCGAGAATGGACGGCTGAATCTCGGCTTGCTGGGTATGTGACGGCGTTGCGATGACGACATAGCAGATGCTGGTTCGTACGCACAGGAACAGCGACATACCGGGAATTTCCCGTCTCTACTACGACACCATCCATCACATCAACTCCCACGACTACACGCGCGAGCAGATCGACGCGTGGGCGCCGGCGGTTCCGGAATCAGCTTTCTGGAAGGAACGCTTCAAGAAGTACCACGTGTATGTCGCCGAGGAGGACAGGCATGTCGTCGGATTCACGGAGCTGGATACGATGGGCCATATCGATTGCTTTTTTGTGCACTATGAATGGCAACGGCGCGGTGTTGGCACCCGCTTGATGGATCGCCTGATGGCGACCGCCGACAGGGAAAAGATGCTGCGGTTGTTTGCTGAGGTCAGTATCACGGCTGTGCCCTTCTTTCGAGACTGTGGATTTGTTGTCATCAGAGAGAACGAGACGATTCGGCGGAACGTGAAACTCAAGCAGTTCGCCATGGAGCGATGGCTGATGACTTGATGGATGGTCGTACCGCTCAAGCGAGCCGGTCGAGGGGAAACTCCGGAAACGCTGAAATCGAGCGATGGCGCAGCAGTATGACATCCAGGCTGTTCAAGGGTTGGTAGAAAGCCATGAAATCCTGCCATAGTCGTGGTTGAGGGAGCTGCTCACCGGTTTTCTCGCGCACCATCTCGAAAATCTCACCGATGCACCGCGACCCGTCTATTCCCGCGGCCAGTTCGGCGCTGAATCTTCCGGGCTCGAAGCGCACGGTGGAATGCCGGTAGTTGATCGCACACTCGCGTCCCGCCGCATCATGGAAATGCCGCGCGAGGTTGCTGGAATCGAAGTAGAGAAAGAATGGCACCATATCCAGATCGTTCGGCGCCGCGATTCGCCCTGCGGCGGTCGGTGCAGCGTAAAACGAGTGACAGGTGATCATGCAGCTTATTGCCTCTGCAATCGCCTGTTGTTTCGATCGGGAAAGTGTCGCGACATGGGAGCGAAATGCGGGATCGGAGATCCACACCATGGGATTGTATAGATAGCGGAAGCTGGGAACGCTGCTCAAAAAAGATACGAATTCGATTAGGTCCAGCTGTGCTCCGGCCAGTAGTGCGTAGATCTCCATCACGCTATACGCGCGGTCTTGCTCGTGAAGAAGCGTGTCGTACAAATTGCTCTCATCTTCGAGAAAAGATACGAGCACCTCTTTCGGGTCGCGACCGCGCAGCAGCCAGTTCGTCTGTGGCAGGCTCTGCAATACTGCGCGCGCGTGCCGGGTTTTCAGTTTCCGGTCATCGACTCCCTGGTTGACGAGCCGCATCAACTCTTGTCCGGCGTGTATGCCGAGTCTGCCCATCCGTCCATACAACATGAGACTCATGGCACCTTCCGGCGCCAGGGCCGAGCGCAGTGCTGCGAGTCCGCGTTCTGGTTCCGGCAGGTGATGCAGCACGCCGCTGCAGCTGATCAGATCGAAGGGAGCGAGGTCCAGAGATGCAATATCCAGAATGGAGCCATGATGCCATTCGATATTGTCGAGATTGCGCACCCGGGCCCGCTCTTTGGCGATACCGAGGCTCGCTCGGCTTATATCGATATAGGTAACGCTTGCGTCGTAGTCGCGCAGCTGCTCGGCCAGGAAAATGCCGTGGTCGCCAGTGCCGCCTCCGGCCACCAGCACGCGAAACCCACCCCCGAAACCCTGGCGTCCACCAAAGCAGAAGTGGTTAATCTTACCGAGCGAGTCCTGCTCGGTGATGATCAGACCCCTGGCTTCGTCGCGCGGATCGCGGAGAGGAAATGGGATATCTTCATACTGAGCACGTACATCGGGCGCGTAGTTCGAAGGTGCGTCGCGTTCGTCGGCCATCGATACTGTTCCGGTCGGCCCACCGGCCGTATGGACGGAGTGTAGGACGGTATTTTCATCCCTGTCGAGGCGTTGCGAGCAATCCGCATTCCGGTGCACTATGCGGGTTGGGATTAGTGCCGAAGATTGGTCCGGAGTCGATGATCCAACAAACGAACGCTGTCGCGAGCGAGCTGGACCGCGCCATTCGGCATCATCAGGCCGGGGAGGTCGATGCCGCGAGTGCGATCTACTGCCGTATCCTCGACGCCAATCCGAATCATCCGGACGCGCTCAATCTTTCGGGAGTCATCGCTCATCAGGCGGGCAATCAGGAAACAGCGATCCGATTGATCGAGCAGGCGATCAGCGTCAACGGCACAAATGCCAGTTATTACAACAACCTCGGTGAAGCGTATCGGGCCTTTGGTCGAAATCAGGACGCCATCGAGGCATTCGAACGAGCCTTGCGGATTTACCCTGGCGACCTGGCTGCCAGCAACAATCTCGGTCTTGCCTTCCAGGGCCTGCAGCGCTACGAGGAGGCACGTGCTGCGTACGAGCGCGCTCTGGCGCTCGCGCCGAACGACGTCGAGGTGCTGCTGAACCTCGGCAACCTGCACCGGGAGTTCTGTCGCCTCGAGGAGTCCGCCGTTACTTTTCGAAAGGCTATCGGAATTTCCCCCGGGCTTGCGGCGGGTCACGCCTCTCTGGGCGTTACGCTTTACGAGGCCGACGACTCGGAAGCGGCCGTCGCGGCCCTGCTGAAAGCCGTGGAACTGGATCCCCTCTACCAAGAGGCTCATGAGAATCTCAAGAAGATTCGCTGGTTCAGGGGGGAGCACGATCGCGTGGACGACTCCTTTCGAGCTGCCTGCGAGCGCATGCCCGATTCCGCCCGCGCTTCTCAAAATCTCGGCGCCGCGCTGCTCGTGTCCCATGACTATGCCGGCGCCAAGAAGGCCTTGCTGCGAGCCACCCGACTACAATCCGACCTGGGTGACGCATACGACGGACTCGGGCAGGTCTACCGCAATCTCGACCGACTCGACGAGGCGCTTGCGGCCCACCAACGAGCGGTCGTTTGCGCGCCGCGAACTGCTCTGTTTCGTGAGGAGTTCGGCACCACCCTGATTCGCGCAGGCGAATACCGGCGGGCGGTCGAGGAGCTGCGAACTGGCCATGAGCTGAACCCACGCCGAAGCTCCCTTCTGGCTTTTCTGACCATCGCGCTGAACGAGCTCGGTGATCCGTCGGTCAATGAGCTGGTGGACTATGAGAAGTTCGTCAGGATTGCTCAGATCGATGTCCCCGAAGGATACGACAGTCTGGAGAATTTCAACGCGGATCTCCACGAGGAGCTGCAGGCGCATTTTCACAACCCCCATCCTCCCATGGATCAGACCATGCGCGGCGGTACGCAGACACCGAACAACTTGTTTCAGAATCCCACCAGGCTGGTTCGCGTGCTGAAGGAACAGATCAGCAAAGTCATACAGAGCTTCATGGACGATCTCGAGCCGGATCCCGGGCATCCCTTTTTGCGCTTCATCAACCGGGATTTCGTCTTCACCGGCGTCTGGTCGACGATTATCAAGGAAAGTGGCTACGATTGCAGTCACGTGCACAACGAAGGTTGGATGAGCGGCGCATACTACGCAAAGGTCCCAGATTTCGACGAGACCCAGATGAACGAGCACGACGGCTGGATTCAGCTCGGAGAGCCCACTTCGCTGTATGCTTCAAAGCGTAACGCGACCCGGCGGATGATCCCGCCACGGGTCGGCGCTGTGGTTTTATTTCCGTCCTACTATTGGCATGGCGTCCAAAAATTCGATCGCAATGGCGTGCGTCACTCGGTTTCCTACGACTTGATTTAGGCAGGCAGTCAGTTAGATTAACTGGAGCGTCAGTCAACTCAGGAAGCGCGACCCCGATGCATGAATCCGTGATGCCCGTTTATGCCGAATTTGGCGGCGCCGTGCATACCGCCCAGAGACTCGAGTTCGGGCTGACACTGCTGCTCGCCTTCGCCGTCAAGTACGACGAGGCGACGATCGGAAAATCGGCGGTCGAGCGGCTCTCAACCAATGAAGCGGAGAAGACCCTGGGCGAGCTGTGGCACGCCGTCAAGAAAAGCGAGTACGTGACCAACGCCGAGCAGAAGAAGATACGCAAAGCGATAAAGGAACGAAACATTCTGGTGCACAGTTACCTTATCGATAAGGGAGAATTACTTTTGACGCGTGAAGGACGCGCCGAGATGCTTGCTGACATCAGGCGCGTACAGGACTTGCTCAGAAAGGCCGATGAAATCGTCGAATCGCTGGTAGACCGTTATCTCGTCGAGAACGACGCCGACCTGGAAGAGATCACGAGGCAGTTGGATTCGTTGTGGATCGAGGATGGCGGAATCGCCGGAGAATCCGGCTGAGAAGTGGCGCCGAGAGAATTGATGCCATGAGTGGTGCGAGTATAGACGTCGAATCGTTGAAGACGCGTCTCATCGAGCAACGCGAGGCACTGCTCGATGTGGCGGAAAGCACGCGGGAGGCCGCCCAAACCGTGGAGCTGGATCAATCTCGCGTGGGGCGCATATCCAGGATGGACGCCTTGCAGGCGCAAGCGATGGCAAAGGAGTCGGACCGCCGCCGCCTGCTTGCCCTGCAGCGCATCGGTAGTGCCCTGCAACGTATCGAAGACGGTGACTACGGGAACTGCTTGTCATGCGGCGAGCCGATCATGGTGAGCCGGCTCGAGGTGGATCCGGCGGCGTTGTTGTGCATCGATTGCGCAAGCAAGGCCGAGTAGAGCACGTAGTTACAGACGCAAGGGGGAGACAATGCAGGCGAAGTCGACGGTCTTCATCGACAATGATCGGGCGCGTGTAACCGAGTGGCGATTTGCGCCGGGCGCATCCACCGGCTGGCATCGCCACGAGTACGATTACGTGGTCGTCCCGCTGCTTGACGGAAAACTGGGGCTTTCAACCGGCGAGAATGAAACACAAATCGCCGAACTCTCCGCCGGCGTGCCGTACTTTCGCCAGGTGGGTGTCGAGCACGATGTGACCAATGTCAACGATTTCGAATACGCATTTATCGAAGTCGAGTTCAAATAGGAAGATAGTATCGTCATGGTGGATACGGCCAGGTTGACCTTGTATCTCATCACGGCTTTCGTGATTCTGATTACGCCGGGTCCCGCGGTGCTCTACATCATCGCCAGGAGCGTCGACCAGGGCCGGTTGGCGGGCATCGTATCGACCCTCGGCGTGGCCTTCGGCACTATGTTTCATGTTGCCGCGGCGGCGTTCGGCATCTCGGCACTGTTGGCAACATCCGCGACGGCCTTCAGCGTGCTCAAACTTCTGGGCGCCGCATATTTGATTTACCTCGGTATCCGCAAACTCATGGAGCGGGATCTCGGCGACCGCCAGCAATCCCGTGTGCGGGAATCCCTCGGTCGAATTTTCTGGCAGGGTGTCGTTGTGAATGTGCTGAATCCCAAGACCGCGCTGTTTTTTCTCGCATTCCTGCCGCAGTTCATCGATGTACCCCGGGGTCACGTCACGCTGCAGATGATCGTTCTCGGTCTGCTGTTCGTGATCATGGGGATTTTCAGCGACGGCTTATGGGCACTGCTCGCCGGATCCGTCGGGAGCTGGCTGAAAAACCATCTCGGTTTTTTGCGCGTTCAGCGCTATTTCTCGGGCAGCCTGTTCATCGCTCTGGGCGTGACCATGGCGGTCACCGGCCAGAATAGAAAGGGATAATGGGGACGGGACGGTTAATGGGGACAGATCTATTTTCCCTTCGGACGGATACCGTCCGAAGGGAAAATAGATCTGTCCCCATTAACCGTCGTCCCCATTATCCTTTGATCAGCCCACTCATGGCCGGCGCGGCGCGGCTGGCGGGGAATACACGAGATTCCAGATCCGCGTTCGTGATACCGAGATGGTCGCGCAGGATCCCCTTGTAGACAGACCGCAGATCTGTTGCGGGGGCGAGATCTCGCCCGTCGCGTAGCCGGCCTCTGGCGAGGCCCGGCCAGTCGCCGAGCACGCGCCCGCCGTCCACCGCCCCGCCCAGCACGAGCACCATGCCCGCGGTGCCATGATCGGTGCCGCGGGTCCCGTTCATGGCGACGGTGCGGCCGAACTCCGTCACCACCAGCACCACGGTATGCGGCCACGCGGGCCCCATGCCCGCCGCCAGCTTGCTCAGACCTTCATCCAGACGACGCAGGCGTTGTGCCAGGGCACCGCCTTGACGGCCTTGATTGGCATGGCTATCCCAGCCGCCGGCTTCCATGACCGCGATACGCGGCCCGGCCGTGTCCGACAGCATGCGGGCAGCCACCTCGGCGAGCTTGCTGAACTGTTCGCCGGGCCGACTGCGTCTACCCATGGCGCCGCCGGCCATACGGTCGGCGTTCAAGGCGGCTTCGAGTCGGGGGCCCAGAAAGGCATCCCCGGCGTAGAGCGCGACAAGCCGCTCCATGAGATCCCCGTCGGGTCCCGGCAGTCTTGCCGGCGCCCATGAGCCCACCTTCTCGGGGCCGCGCAGAACCAGAGGCACGGTCTGGCCAATGGCCATGGCGTAGTTTTCGGCACGGCCCGCGGCTTGCGCTCCGAGCAACGGCAGCGCGCGGTTGAGCCAACCCTGACGGGATCCATCGGGTGTGGCGAGACCCAGCTCGAGGACGTTCTGGGCGTCGAAGTGGGAACGTTTTCGGTACGGTGAGGCGACCGCGTGCACCGCGGCAAGCTCGCCCTTCCTGTAGTGCGCGTGCAGCGCACGCAGCTTGGGATGCAGGGCAAAAAAACCGTCCAAATCCCGAAGCCCGTCCGGACCGCCGGGCGGCTCCAGCGCAAGACCCCGGCGGGCACTTTCATAGGCCGCGTCCCCGTAGGGCACCACTGCTGCCAGTCCATCGAGCCCGCCGCGCAGGATCACCAGCACCAAGCGCTGCCGGCCGCGTCCGGGGGCTGCGAAGCTCAAGCCGGGGAGGGCGCCGGCGAGGGAGCCCGCCACCATAGTCTGTAGAAAATTGCGTCGCGATGTCATGGTGCCGGCCTCCGTGGTTACCTGCTCAACGCCACTGAAAGCCGGGACCGGCCAGAAGTAACGCAATCGCTTGAGAGGCGCTGGCGGCACGCTCGACACTGAGCCGCAGCGCGCCGTCGTCCATAGGATTGCTCATGTGGGCCAGAAGGGTGCGCGGCTGGCGCGCGCTGCCGACGCGCTCACCGACCTGTGTCGACCAGTCGATGCGTTGCAGCAACGCGTTGGGGCTGCCCCAATGCTCGCTGCTGTCCGGCCAGCCTGCCGGAGATGGTGCGGTGAACGGATATTGATTCAGCAGCTCGAGTGAGCCGAGCAATCGTTTCTCCGGCAGGCGCGGAAAATCGAGACCGCGAAGCGCCGACACCACCAGCTCGTTGGGTGTCTTGAGCTTGGCCCGTTGCGGGCGCCAGCATTCGTCCAAGTCCACCAGCGAGCCGTGCACCGACGGAAGGTGCCCGTCGGTATCACGGAATACCTTCGCCACATTCTCCACCGCCGCGGCCGGTGGGTCATCGGCGACAAAATGACGCACCAGCTTGGTAGCGATGAAACGGGACGTGGAGGGGTGCGCGGCCAGGCTCTCGAGCGCGCGTTCGCCCTGGTGCACGCCATCTTCCCCATGGTCCTTGCCCAGCAATCGATGGGTGCCCGGCTCGTGCATGGCGTTCATGAAGACGAAGCGTCCCGGTTCCCCGGGAATTTGCCGGTCGTTGGCGATGGTCCAACCGGTGATGATGCGCGCGAGCGAGGTCACGTCATCCTGTCCGTAGCCGCCGTCGACCCCGAGGGTGTGCAGCTCGAGCATCTCCCGGGCAAGATTTTCGTTGAGCCCCCGCTTGCTACGCCGGCGCCCGGCTCGGGAGTTCGGGCCCAATGACTGCAGGTTGTCCAGGTAGGCGAGCATTACTGGATGCTTTTCGACCGCGATCAGCATGTCGGCGAAGTGACCATCCAGATGCTTGCGCACGGTTTCTGCCTCGTAAGCCGTACAGCTGGTGACGATCAGGCGCTTACCGCCTGCCGTGGAAACCGTGAAGTGATTGGACCAGAAGTGCACGAGTCGTTCGCGAAACGGCGCTTCGGTTTCGATTCCCACCTGCATGCGCGCGCCCAGCTGCTG
>CAXMNG010000167.1:0-1258 GCA_964194585.1 Salibacteraceae bacterium
GGACGAACAACATGTCCGTGATGCCCATGGCGATCTCCGCCAGATAGGCGGCCGCGAGGGGGCCGCTGATGCGCGAGATTGCCCGCAGCTCGAACAGAGACTTCTCTTTTTCGCCACATTTCATACCCGATCCCTGCAGCACCCGCACCCGGGTTCGACCCATCACGGCGCTTGAATAGAACACCAGGGCGCGCGCAATCGCGACGCCGCGGATGAGTGTAAACGCAACGGAGAACTGAAATGGGCAGATTCATGATTGTGCCGTGCATTATCTTGATGCTGGGTATACGCATGCCGATGGCGGCGGAAGCGGAAATCGACGAAGGTACCATGGACGGAGCCAAGGGATTCGGTATCGGAGCTCTGGTGGGCGGATTGATCGGTGGCCCGGTGGGCGCTCTGGTAGGCGCGGCCGGCGGAGCGTTCTTTGCGGAGCAGGATGCCCACAAGGACAGGACTATCGGTGGTCTGGAAGTCAAACTGGATGAACGCGATTCGGAGCTGGCCAGGTTGAAGAGCGACTTCGAGCAGACGCAGGTCGCGATGACAGGCGACGTGCAAATTCTGCAACGGCGTCCGGATGCTCCCATCAGCCTGCCGGTGTACTTTCGCACAAACACCGCCGCCATCGAGGAGTCACTGCGCCCGCACCTGACACAGCTGGGCGCCTATTTGAAAGCCTATCCTGAGCTGGTCGTACGGCTGGAAGGCTACAGCGATCGGCGCGGCGGCAGTGACTACAACCTGGCGCTCAGTGAACGTCGCATCGCCGCGATCCGAAAGATCCTCGAGGATGAGGGAATTGCACCGGATCGGTTTCGCGCGCACGCATATGGTGAAACCAGGGCGACTGCCGAGCCCGGCGATGCCGATGCCATGGTCTTCGACCGTAGCGTCATCATCAGCATCGGCGCTTCCGGACCCGCCCGCGCGTGACGGCTGCTGTGGCGAGCGAAGGGGACAGATTTTAAATCTGTCCCCTCCCGCGAACGGCGAGGCCGTACTCCCCGGCGGCGTCCGAGAGCCACTGCCATGCATAGACGGCGAAGCTGCGGTGAATATATATGTCGTAGCTGGGTCCGTCGTCGAGTTGATGGAGCAACATGTGACATCTGCCCAGGTGCGCCTGAATGCAATTGTCGGGGCCGAATTGGCGGGGATGCAGATCGATGTTCGTGCCTTTCATGAGCACGTCCCTGGCGTTGGCACCCTGGAGCCCGATGACGACACGGCTGTGGCTCACATCGGCGACAGCGTG
>CAXMNG010000168.1:0-7180 GCA_964194585.1 Salibacteraceae bacterium
ACGGTCAGGGACTCGGCTGCCAGCACAGGCGCAGCGGCGACCACCCCGACGGCGGCCCCGGCCACGGCCAGATAGAGTGTTTTGCGGAAGCTCTTCATATCGATCTGTCTCCGTTGAATTTCAAATTATTTTTTGCCGCCATCGACGGCGTGATTGCCGCAATGGCCGGCGATTTGCAGTTGTATTCCCTCGTCTTCTTATAATCCTCGACTTCCTGGTCTCATTCTCCGTTCGCTCACAGATAGTCGAGCGCACGGCAGTCTTCTGCCTGCCATCCCACCTTGACGGTTTCTCCGGTCTTGAGGTGTTGATGGCCGGCGGAATTCGGAACTTTGATGACGAAATCGTCGTGGTCCAGCAAGCTGACACGGGTGCGCACGTGATCGCCGAGATAAATGAGCTCTTCCACGGTGGCGTCGAAGATGTTCGGGCAACTGCCGGGTTCGGGCCGCACGTACACGCGTTCCGGGCGCAGGGACAATGTGGATCTCTCTCCCGTGTTGCGCACGTTGACGGCCAGGGCCTCGATGTTGCTGCCGTCCTCGACCTGGACGGTACAGTTCTTGCCGGTGAAGTCCGTGACCGTGCCGACCAGCCGATTGTTCTCACCGATGAACTGGGCGACGAAGGCGTTCTCCGGCAGCTCGTAGAGTTCCTCCGGCGGCGCCAGCTGCTGAATGATGCCGTCGTTGAATACCGCAATGCGGTTGGACATGGTCAGCGCTTCGCTCTGATCGTGGGTGACGTACACCACGGTGACCTCGAGGGTCTCGTGAATGTGCTTGATCTCGTACTGCATCTGCTCGCGGAGCTGCTTGTCGAGCGCACCGAGAGGTTCGTCCATGAGGATCAGTTTGGGCTCGAAGACCAGCGCCCTGGCGACGGCGACGCGCTGCTGTTGTCCGCCGGAGAGCTGGCCGGGGCGCCGATTGCCGAACGCGCCCAGCTCCACCATGTCGAGGGCGCGCTGCACGCGTTCCGCGATATCGCTCTTGGACATCTTGCGTACATCGAGCGGAAAAGCGAGATTCTCCGCCACCGTCATGTGCGGGAACAGCGCATAATTCTGGAACACCATGCCGATGTCGCGCTTGTGGGGCGCGACGTTGTTGATGGGCTTTCCGTCCAGGAAGATGTCGCCGTGGGTGGCGGTTTCGAATCCCGCCAGCATCATCAGGCAGGTGGTCTTGCCTGAGCCCGACGGCCCGAGCATCGTGACGAATTCACCCTTCTCGATGTCCAGGTTGAGGTTCGTGACGACCAGCGTTTCGCCGTCGTAGCTCTTCTGTACTTCGACGAATCGAACGAATGCTTGGGATTCTGTGGACATCGTTTGCGAACCCTTGTGTTTTTTTCCAGGCGTACGCCTTTCCTGTGCCGACGGTACGCAGACGTGCGGTGGCCCGAAAGTCAGTGGGAGCGATGTGCGGTGAGTCGGATGCTGTGCTCGACCCGAATCGCGAAAGCACGCGACTCGGGTAGAGCGGTTAACCGCGCCGTGTCTACCGGGCCTCCTCCATGGCGCCTCGCTGTCGCGCCCGTTGGGGTCGCGTAGTCGGCGCTCTTAGATGCTTCAGTTGTCGTTATTGCCTGGTGTTTCCCAAGCGTATGCCGGCCGATTGTAGTCCGACCGATCCCCGGAGTTCAACCGCGCATTGCCGCGCAGCCGGCTGAATTCCTTCGAATTTGCAGATCCGGGATTATACTTCCCTGGCCGAATATGCGCGCCGAAGGCCGTGTCAGCCGCCTTTCCTGTCTAATTCAGCTCTTTCAGCAGGGTTTGGGCGGCCGCTTTTTCCGAGAACTCTTTGCCGGAATCCAGCAGCGCGGTCAGCTCGCGCCTGGCGCGGGACTTCTCACCCACCTCCGCGAGCCCGGCGGCCAGGTGATAGCGAATATCGCCGTTCTCCGGGGAGCGCTTGGCCGCTTTCTCCAGCAGGTTCAGGCCCTTTTCCAGGCGCCCGCCCTTGACCAGAAGCCAACCGTAGGTATCGATGATCTCGGCGCGTTCCGGGGCCCGATTGTAGGCCCGCTCGGCGAGCTCGACGGCGCGCGGATCACCGTCTTCGAAGTACAACCAGGCGAGATTGTTGAGCGCCAGCACGCTGCCCGGCTGGGACTTCAGAACCTGCTCGTACTCGGCAACGGCACGGGACTTGTTACCGCTCTGGTGCAGGGTGGAAGCGTAGGCCAGGCGCACCGCGGCGTCGCCGGGATGCTCATCGAGCCAATTGCTGAGCGTGCTGACGGCATTCGATTCTCCGGCGCGGCTCCTGGCGGCATAGAGCTTCAGCACCGTCGCCGATGCGGGGGCCTTATCGAGCGCTGTGCCATAGGCGGACACTGCTTTGCGCGGCTCGCCGCTGGCCATCAGAACGTCGCCCGCCAGGCTGAATCCAGCCGGTGATTTCGGCTGACTCTGCTGGAGCTCGCCGGCGATCTCCATGGCTTCGTCGAGCTTTCCCGTGCGCAGGGCGAGATTGCCGAGCCCCAGGGTCGCCAGGGGATTGCCGGGCCGCAGCTCGAGTACCCGGTCAAGCGCCCTGCGGGTGTTCGCGACGTCGCGCTTCTGCCCGTATGCCAATGCCAACTGCATGTGGACGTCGACGGAATCCGGATAGCGTTCGGCCAGCTCGCTCAAGGTGCTGATGGCGGCGTCGGTCTTGCCGCTGGCGATCTGGGCACGGCCGAGGAGCAGGGCGGCGGCCGGCAGTTGCGGCGAGATCGCGTAGGCTTCACCGGCCAACGTCAGCGCCTGCGCGGCGTTGCCGCGGCGGAGGTGGTAGTTCGCCAGTATCAGTCGTGGCTGGATGGCGCGCGGATTCTTGTCCCTGGCACGCTCCAGCAATGCGATGCCTTCCTGGGCACGGCCATCGTCGCTGGCCATCTTGGCCAGCGCCACCAGCGCCACGGGCTGATCCTGGTGGGTTTCCAGTATCTCCTCATAGGCGGCGCGGGCCTCGTCACGCTCGCCATCGCGGAGACTCAGGCGCGCCAGATTGAGCGCCGCCGTGGCATAGTCCGGATTGAGCTCCGCCGCCTTGCGGTAGCTCTGGCGTGCCATGGCGTAATCCTTCTTTCCCTCGTAGGCGGCGCCCAGCAGGTTGTGTACCCGCGCGTTAGTCGGCTGTTTCTCCACCAGTTTCCGGGCGGCGGCCAGCGCCTTGTCGAACTCGCGATTCTGAAAATGCGTGAGAATCAGCAGTACGTCGGCTCGCGAGAACTCCGGATTGCTGGCAAGCGCGGCTTCCAGCTCGGTGATGGCCTCGTCCGAGTCACCGGCGGCCAGGTGGCTGACTGCCAGCTGGGTACGAATGGCGGCGGCGTCGGGCGCCAGACGCGCGGCCTGGCCCAGATAGGTCCTGCCGGCCTGAAAGTCCCGCTGGCTCATGTGCGCGGTGCCGAGCATCGCCAGCAGCTGGGGATCGTCGGGGACCCGGGTCGCCATGGGTCCCAGCAGGTCCACTGCCTTCTGCGGTTGCTTGAGCTCGATGTAAACAGCGGCGAGCAGCTTTTTCGCCCCGAGATTGTCGGGTAGCTGGGCGAGATAACGCTGCAGCACGTCCCGGGCCTGCTCGAATTCCCGTCGCATGTAATGAATTTGTCCTGCCTGGAGCAGGCTGGGTGCATGGTTGGGGGCCACCCGCAGCACTTCGCGGAGCGCCGCTTGAGCGCTGTCGAGATCGTTGCCCTGCCGCGCTGCCAGCGCCTTCAAGTAGTTCACCAACGGGTGATTGGGGCTTGCCTTGGCGAGGATGTCGATATGCTCGGCCGCCTCGTTGCTCTTACCCCGGGCGAGCATCGCCCTGACGACACCCATGCGTGCCGCCGCGCTGGTGGGTGACAGCGCAAGCGCCTTCTCGAAGGAGGCTTGCGCCGTCTCCGGTTTTCGCAGGGACAGCTCCAGCTCACCCTTGAGAATCCAGGTCTGGCTGTCGTCCCTGGCCGATTCCAGCGCCTTGTTCAGCTGTTGTTCCGCGGCCTGGGTATCGCCTGCCATGAGTTCGATGCGCGCCAGCCCGCGTCGCGCTTGCGCGTTCGATGGGTCGCTTCTCAGCGCGGCGTTAAAGGCTTGCTTTGCATCTTCGACATTCTGCAGCCCCAGCTGTGCCTGTCCGCGCAGCACCAGCCAGCCGGCGTCGAATTCGCTGTTGGAAGCCTGCTCGATACCGGCGAGGGCGTTGTCGAATTGCCCCTGCAGCAGCAGAGCACGTACCGCGGCGCGTTCCATCTCGGGGCTCGTGAAGCCGAGATCCCGGGCACGCTCCAGCTCTTTGCCAGCGCTCGCGCCGTCACCCAGGGCGACATAGGTGCGTCCCAGCAGCCACCTGGCCTGTGCGTGATCGGGATCGATTTGCAGCACGTTCTTGAGCTCGATGACCGCGGCACGCATGTCGCCGCTGTCGCGATAGTCCAACGCACGATCGAAGTGCTCCTGGAGCTCCTTGCCGCTGTCGCCGCAGGCCGCCAGGCCGAGCGCGGCCACCAGGGCGAATGCGATGCACGAGCATCGTCGAGCGGGTTTTGTCACGGGATTGAAATTCCTGCTGGGCGTGTGGCGATCATTGTAAACGATGGCGGGGCGATGCCCACAACGGACCGCGCGCATGGAAACGGGCGGCCATAGCGAAAGGACTATAGGGAACGGCTACCGCAACAGTCAGTTGATGCGGAACGTGGTGTTGCCGCTCTCGTCCATGAGCCGCATGGCGGGCTCATCCTCTTCGGTCATCTCGAAGGTGGCGCGGGTGCGGCCCTTGCCATCGGAGAGATCGATGAAGGGCGTGTCGTCGAAGCGCAATCCCAGCGACATGCGCGGCTTGCCCGTGGCGTCCAGCACCTGGAGCACCGGAACCCGCGAATACATGCGCAAGAACAATCGCGCATTCCCGTCGTTGTCGATCAACTTGAGCTCCTGGGACTCGACCAGCGTCTGCCTGACGATCACCTGGTCGAGATTGAGCTGGTCGGAAACGGCATAGCCGCCCAGCAGCAGCAGCAGCAGGAAGCCGAGGCGCATCCAGCGATTCTGGCGCTCCACCCGTTCCAGGCGCCGACGGATGGATTCCACCGGCAGACCCAGGCCGTGCTCCGCGGGCGGGCCCTTCTGCCCGGCATGCCGATATCCCGGCTGGGTGTCGTCGGAGCCATGCTCGCGAGCGGCATCGTGCCTGGCGTCGGCGGCCGTCGGCAGCGGCCGGGCCTTCTCGGAAGAAGAGTTTTGTGCAGCCATTTTTTGTTCTAAGGTCTCCGCAGGATCCCCATTGGCGCGACCGTCCGAGGTTCGCCTGGTCATTATCTGTCTCCCCTCCCGGGGTCTCGATTTCCTGTCGAGCCCAGCTCCCCGGGACGCATTACCTCATGCTTACAAAGCATGTTACCCCGATCCGCACCAAGATTCCTCCCCGGGGCGCTGAATCGGGAATTTTGCCCGAGGGCCAGTACGGGAGTGTAGACGCTTACCGGGAGTGGCGGGTGGGAATATTGACCAGGAATGATGGAGAGGGCGCGGTGATACACTCGCCGCCAGCCGCGATAGCAACCGGCGGAGTTCTGTGCCCGAGAAGGTTCTGCTCATACAACACATGGCCGATGGTTGCGACGACCGGGTGGCGCGCCACCTGTCCCGCCGCGGCTTCGTCCTCCAATGGTGTAACCCTTCCCTGGGCGACGTCCTTCCCGGGCATCACGGAGACTATGCGGCGGTGATCGTTTACGGCGGTGTCCAGAGCGTCAACGACGCCGAGCGCCATGCCTATATCCGCGCCGAGCTGGACTGGATTCAGCGCTGGATAGCCGACGACCGCCCGTACCTGGGATTGTGCCTCGGTGGTCAGCTGCTGGCGCGGGCTCTGGGCGCGCGGGTCGGCCCCCATCCCGAGGGTCTGTACGAGATCGGATTCGTGCGGGTGCATCCCACGGTTGCGGGCAGACGGTTTTTCCCCGCTCCGCTGCACGTGTACCAATGGCATCACGAGGGTTTCGAAATCCCCGACGGCGGCGAGCTGCTGGCAACCGGCGAGCTCTTTCCCAACCAGGCTTTTCGCGCCGGCCGCCGTGCATTCGGCTTGCAGTTTCATCCCGAGGCCACGCCGCAGATACGGCGTGAATGGCTGGACGCATCGAGTCACATGCTGGATGAGCCGGGTGCCCACGGACGCGAGCGTCAGGAGGCCGATGCAAAGCGCTTCGACCAACCCATGGAAGATTGGCTTCTGACTTTCATCGACAGTCATGTGTTACCCCACCGTTGACGCCATGGGTCTGGTATACCAGATACTGTATACTGCGCGCGCCCGAAGCCGGCGCGGTGCGACATCACGGGGAGGATTGCAAAAGTGGCGACAGTAAAGAGCGATATCGAGATTGCCCGAGCGGCGAGCTTGTTACCCATTCGGGCCATCGGCGAGAAGCTCGGTGTGCCGGAGGACGCGATGCTGGCCTACGGGCCCACCAAGGCAAAGTTGTCCCACGATTTCGTCGCCTCGTTGAAGAGCCGGCCGAACGGCAAGTTGATCCTGGTCACGGCGATCACGCCGACCCCCGCGGGCGAAGGCAAGACCACTACCTCCGTGGGCCTGAGCGATGGTCTCAACCGCCTGGGCAAGCAGTCCCTGGTGTGCTTGCGCGAGCCGAGTCTCGGACCGTGCTTCGGCATGAAGGGTGGGGCGGCCGGTGGCGGCTACGCCCAGGTGGTGCCCATGGAGGACATCAATCTGCACTTCACCGGGGATTTCCACGCTATCGGCACGGCCAACAATCTTCTCGCCGCCATGCTGGACAATCACATTCACTGGGGCAACGCGCTGGGGCTGGACGCACGCCGCATCTCCTGGCGCCGGGTGGTGGACATGAACGACCGCGCTCTGCGCAGCACGGTGTGTGCGCTGGGTGGGATCGGTAACGGATTTCCGCGTCAGGACGGATTCGACATCACGGTGGCGTCCGAGGTCATGGCGATCTTCTGCCTGGCCGACAATGTCGAGGATCTGCAGCGGCGTCTCGGTAATATCGTGGTCGGTCAGACCCGTGATCGATCACCGGTGACGGCCCGGGAGCTCAAGGCCGACGGATCGATGACGGTGTTGTTGCGTGACGCGCTTCAACCGAACCTGGTGCAGACTCTGGAGAACAATCCCGCCATCATCCACGGCGGACCCTTCGCGAACATCGCCCACGG
>CAXMNG010000169.1:0-5968 GCA_964194585.1 Salibacteraceae bacterium
GTCGGACTGCTGATCGCGAAAGGCCTCGTCCATTGCCGGCACGTCCAGGACGCCCGGATCGAAAATCGCATGATCGCCGATGATGCCTTTTTCGGGCAGCTTGTAACTGCTGTTGCTGGCCTCGATCAGCAGCAGCGACGCCGCCTCGCTGATCTCGAGTCGCCACATGGTGCCACGTGGCATTAAAATGTAGTCGCCGTCGCGAAACGTGAGGTGTCCGTAATCACAATACAGATCGCCGCTTCCCTGGTGCACGAACAGCAACTCGTCGCCGTCCGCGTTCCGGGCCAGGTGATCCATGCTCTGGGTGCAATGCCAGAAACGCACACGCATGCGCACATTTCCCACCAGGGCAACCGCGTTCCACGGTGATGCGCCTTCTGCATCCAGCTTGTTGGTATCGAAGGCGCGGGGCATGCAGGCGCCCGCCACGTGACTCCACCCGGTGGGCGGATGACGGTGATACATGTGCGTCGCAGGGCCGAAGAACCCCTCCTTGCCGAGCTCGCGCTCGTAGGAGTTTGCGGGAAGATCCGCGTGCGCCTGACGTGACGATTGTCCTTCGGATCTGGGAAAGGAGATCCAGCGCGAGTTGGCCATCTCAAATTACCCCGCGCGCCATCTGATCGCTTTCGATGGCTTCGAACAGAGCCTGAAAATTCCCTTCGCCGAATCCTTCGTTGCCTTTGCGCTGAATGATTTCGAAGAAAATCGGGCCTATGACGGTTTCCGTGAATATCTGCAGCAACAGTCCCTGGCCTTTTTCCGGCGCGCCGTCGACCAAGATCCTGTGCTCTTGCAACCTGTCCAGATCCTCGCCGTGACCGGGAACGCGGTCATTGATCGCATCGTAGTATGTGTCGGGCACGTCCATGAACCTGATGCCGTTTTTCGACAACCTCTCCACCGTCGCATAGATGTCGTCGCTGGCAAGCGCGATGTGTTGAATGCCTTCGCCCCGGTAAGCTTCCAGGTACTCCTGAATCTGGGATTTGTCGTCGGAGGGCTCGTTGATAGGTATGCGAATCTTGCCGCAGGGACTCGCCATGGCGCGCGACTTGAGCCCCGTGGCCTTGCCACGAATGTCGAAAAATCGAATTTCCTCGAAGTTGAACAATCGCTCGTAGAATCCCGCCCATTCATCCATGCGGCCGTGGTGGACATTGTGGGTGAGATGATCGATGTGACTGAGGCCGGCGCCGGGGGGATGGCTTGGCACGCCTTCCTCGGCGACGAAATCCACGTCATAGATGGAGTGGTCGCCGTAGCGATCGACGAGGTAGATCAAGCTCTCGCCGATGCCACGCAGCGCGGGAATATTGAGCTCCATCGGGCCCACGGGCCCCTGGTGGGATTCCGCTCCGCGCTTCAACGATTCCGTGTGGGCATGTCCGGCGTCGGCGACCCGTATGGCAAAGGCACATACCGACGGGCCGTGCACCTTGGCGAAGGCCCGGGCGAAGCTGTCAGGTTCGTGGTTGATGATGAAATTGACGTCGCCCTGACGGTACAGGACAACGCGCTTCGAGCGATGCCGGGCGACGGCGGCGAAGCCCATCTTCTTGAACAAATCATCCAGCAGCTCGGAATCGGGGGCGGTGTATTCGACGAACTCGAAGCCGTCGGTGCCCATGGGGTTGTCGGACGTGATGGCCACGGGGGTATCCCCAGCGATGTGCGTGTAGGGTAACTATAGACGGTTCAGCGGGCGCGGCGGCGGCGCTCGGCCAGCACCTCGGCGCCGATGCGAAGAAAGCGTATGGGTTCCGGGAACCCTTTGAGTTCCGCGCTTTCCTCCCGCACGGGGATGTCGGTCAGCAAGCGCGCGACTTCCCGGTCTGCGGCGAATTCCGGTGAAATGACGATGTCGCCGCCGGTGCTCTGGCCCTCCAGACGCGCCGCCTTGTTGGCGGCGCTGCCGTAGTAGTCCAGTCGATTGTTCAGCGTCACGGAGATGCAACGCCCGAGGTGCAGACCGAGCTTGATGATGACCGGCTCCTTGCCGGAGTCGTGATTGAAGTGCTCGATGTCATCTTGAATCTGCATGGCGCAGCGCAGTCCGTCGGCGGGGTTCACGTACACTGCCATGATAGCGTCGCCGATTGTCTTGACGATGGCGCCGTCGTGCTCGCGCACCGCATTACCGAGGATGGCGAAGTGCTCGCGCACCAGCGCGTAGGCTTTCGGATCGCCGATACGCTCGTAGAGGGCCGTCGAACCCTTGAGGTCGGTGAACATAATGGTGATGTGGTCGATCTCGACATCGTCACCCGGTCTCAGCACGTCGTCGTCGAACAGGTCGCGAAAGGCCTGCATGGCGGTTACCCGCTTCGCCGTGAGCGCATCGCGCATCCAGGCATTCTCTTCGATGATCAGAGTAAGTGAACGATCCGAAGTGTTCGCCAGCGTGATTACGCCATCCTCGGATGCTTCGCCGAGCGTTACGTCGTCGCCGCCGACGATGACCCGCGGAAATGCGCCACCGTGCCAGTCGAAACCCTGCTCAGCGCCTGGTTCAAGCGTACGCACACGATAGCGGCCGTGGTCCGGTTGCAGCGCAATCTGGCGTTGCTCTCCCGCGGACAAGGTCAGCTGCGCCTTGATATGCGGCGTGCTCGCTGGACCGAACAGGCAATACTCGCCGCTCTCCAACGGCCGGATGCTGTTGGCGGGATGAAAGGCGAGCTCGACATTGTTCGCGTAGTCACGTTCGTAGTCGATATTGCAGGACCCGCAGTGGGCGCCTCTTGGCAGCTCGTCCAGTGCCAGCACCGTGCTTTTGCCCACCTGGCAACGGGGACAAAGCAGATCCCATCGCAGTCGAAGAAGTCCCTGCTTGACCGCCTCCAGGCACAGCTCGATGGTTTGCCTTTCGGGAACGCCCCAGGAACGAGCGAGCTGTAAAGGCCGAATGGTCCAGACGTCCACCTCTTGGCGCGTGAGCACATGCTCGGATAGCCGGGCCGCGAGTCCGTGGCCGTGGGGCGTCGACTCGATACGCGCGACCATGTCGGCGGTGCGATCGCGGGCGCCGGGGGTCAGCTGGGGGGACTTGCAGTCGAACTCCGTGTCGCGCGCGCCGCGGGCGAACTCCCGTGCGCTGTCGGCGAGCGGCGTGAAGGTGCGGCCGATTCGGGCGAAGAAGCCTGTGGCCAGCAGCAGCCGGCCGAGCAGATTGCGCGGCGCCACGTCCACGGTGTATTCGCAGCGGCAACCACCGGATTCGGGAAACAGACGCAGCGTCGCGCAGAGATACGCCAGGGGGCCATTGCGAAACACGCGGCAATGCTCGAACCACTGCCGATCCACCCAGTTGACGGGCTTCTCTTCCCATTCGAGACGAAATGGCCCTATGCGTGCCCGGGCCAGGTACTCCACGGATCCGTCTTCGCGCGGCGTTTCGATGATTGTGTGCCGGGGAAGATCCGCAGCCTCGTTGAAGCGCGCGGTATCCGAGAGCACAGGCCATATGGCTTCCAACGGGCTGTCGAAGTGCCATATCCAGGTCTTGGTTCTGTTTCCGTCTTTGCTTGACGCTTTGCTCATTGCGCTTCACTCTTTATCTGCTTCACTCTTTATCTAATGAATCCGGTGGCGCCAATACAATTTTTGCTCCCATCACCAACTCGGATCGGGGTTCTTTGCATGCTTGTCGCGCTCTCCGGATGCGCGAGTTTCCCCGATTGGCGGCTTGGTGGGCGGGATGCCGTTGAGACACCTGCTCCCAGCGACCGGTTCCTGATCCCGGCGGACGGGTCCGACGTCATCGGCGATGTGCAGGTTACCGTCGCCCACCATCAGGACACTCTGCACGATATCGCGCGGCGCTACGATCTTGGCTACGAGGAGATCGTCGCCGCCAACCCCGGCGTGGACCCGTGGCTGCCGGGGCAGGGCACCCAGGTGATCTTGCCCACCCAGTTCGTGCTGCCGAACGGAAATCGAGAAGGTCTGGTCCTGAATCTCGCCTCCATGCGGCTGTTTTACTTTCCCGAGCCCGCCGACGGCGAGGCGCCAGTGGTGATCACACATCCCATCGGCATCGGCCGGGAAGGATGGCAGACGCCGGAAGGACCCTCTCATATTACCCAGAAGGTGGTGCGGCCTTCCTGGACCGTTCCCGCATCGGTCTTGAGAGAGTATGCGGAAAAGGGCGAGCCCCTGAGCCCAATCGTGCCGCCCGGCCCGGATAACCCGCTTGGAAGCCACGCCATGCGGCTGAGTCTCCCCAGCTACCTGATCCATGGCACCAACAAGTCCTACGGCGTAGGCATGCGGATCAGTCACGGCTGCGTGCGTCTTTACCCGGAAGACATCGCGCGATTGTTTACCGAAGTCCCCCTGGGAACCAGCGTGCGCATAATTAATGAGCCCTACGTAGCCGGGTGGCGCGACGGGCGGCTTTATCTTGATGCCCACAAGCCACTCGCGGAACAGGCGACGCAATGGGGCAAGAAACTCGTGGCTCTGGAGCAGGCGCTGGCGGTGAAGGCCGTCAAAGGGAAGGTCGCCGTCGACTGGTCCAAAGCGCAGAAGGTGGCGAAGGACGCCCGCGGCATTCCCGTTCCCATCTCTGCCGGCAGTCCGGATCTCGACGGCGTGCTGGCCCGGGCGCCGCGGGTGCCCAGCGAGCCTTACTGGGCGGCAGCGGACTACGCAGACCTCTGATACTTACTGGGGAGTGAACTCGCTCTGCATCGGGCTCTTGTTCGGTTCCACCATGCGGATTCGCATGCCGTCGTGGATCGTATCGGAGTATTCGAAGCCGCGCAGGCGACGTGCTTCGAGGCCGGAATCGGATTTTCTGTCCGCCTTGTTCTTTTTCAGCACCAAGGCGGCGGATTGATCGATTTCCTTTTCGGTCATCGGTGCGCAGGTGTTGGCGTAGGTCCAGCTGCCATCCGCTGCCTGGTACTTGCAGAGCGCGAACGCGGCGTTCGAAAAGCTGAAAAGAACCAGTGCGGCAATCAGCGTGTGCTTCATGTCACTCTCCTCCGGTGTCATCCCGGATTATCAGCAGGATTCTACCCTAATAGGCGCGCATCTGCCCCGTGACCACGCCCTGAATCCGTACTCGCTCGGGGGCGTAGCGTAGCGGCGCAAAGTTCGGGTTAGCGAGATGCAATGGCGGCAATTCACCACAGACTAAAGGGTGCGTAAGCTCTTCAATGCCTTGTTCACACGGTCCAGCAGCTTCGCTGTGATCTTGTCCTGTCGCTCCACTTTGGAGATATAGGCTTGGGACACCTTCAGGCGTTGGGCCAGTTGCTTTTGTGTCATGTTAGCCTTGATCCTTGCCAGGGCAACGGGGTTGTCTACGTAGTCTTCCAGCTCGAAATGCACGTAGTCAGCGTCGTCCTTCTCAGCCAGCTTCTTCTCAATGGGCTTGCGGAGGGCACGATAAACCCGCACAGGCAATAGCACGTACTCTTCACCATCCAACGACTTGATGATATTCACGCTCATTTGTAAGCATCTCCACGCGGTCTAATTTTCTCTATGGCGATGATCTTCAACTCATCCTGCCTATCAAAGATCACACGCTAACCGCCTACTCGCAGTCTGAACAGGCCTTCCACCCCCTCGAGTTTCTTAACCTCCAGTTTTTCATCATTCGGGTTCAATCCGAGTTCATAAATCTTCTCAGCAATCCTTTGCCTTTCAGGACGGGAAAGGGAGCGTAGCTTCCGCTTCGCCGGCCTCTTGATCTTGACCGTGTACGGCATGGTTATATTATACGGTTATAATTAGTTATATCAAGTCTGTTTTGAAATAGGCGAACCAGGCCGACCGACTGAGCCGTCGACTCTCTTCGCGGTTTGAGGGACTAATAGACGCGCATCTGCCCCGTGACCACGCCCTGAATCCGTACTCGCTCGGGCGCGTAGCGGAGCGGCGCCAGATTCGGATTGGCGGGATGCAGGATGCAGGCGGAGGGAGTTTGCTCGATACGCTTGAGGGTCGCCTC
>CAXMNG010000170.1:0-6535 GCA_964194585.1 Salibacteraceae bacterium
GCTGCGCGTCCGCCTTCGGCGAGAGCCCCGCCGCACCCATGCTCAACCCGTGATCCTCCGACAGCACGCCCTTGGCCTTGTAGGTGGTCAGGACAGGAATGCCGTGGCGCTCGGCGAAGCCCGCAACCGCGGTCTCGGCGCCGTGATCGAGGACCTCGACCCCCGCAATCATGAGCGGCCGCTCGGCCTCGCGCAGCCAGTCCCGCGCGCGCTCCAGATCCGCGCCCGCCGGCGGACCGCCGCGGGTGGGTCGCACCCGCTGGGTGGGGGGCGTATCCGGCTGCTCGGCGCTGGCCAGGTCGATGGGCACGTCCACCAGTACCGGCCCGGGCTGATCGTCGAGTGCAATGGAAACTGCCTTGTCGATGACCACTTCCACCGCGCCGTCCACCGCTGTGAAAGTGGCCTTGGTGATGGGGGCGAGCAGTACGCGGTGATCGAAGATCTGATGGGTGAAAGTCAGCGCCTCGCCGGCGTCGACGCAACCGGTCAGGAATATCAACGGCACGCGATCCTGGTAAGCGTTGGCCACCACGTTGACGGCGTTAGCCACGCCCGGACCGAGAGTCGCCACCAGAATTCCGGGAGCGCCGCTGGCGTGATACGTACCCTCGGCCATGAAGCCCGCCGCGTTCTCGTGCCTGGTGAGGCCGAAAGAGATGCCGTTCTCGGTGAGTCCCTTCACCAGCCGCAACACCTCGCCACCGGGAATGCCGAAGGCGTGTCGGCAGCCGGCCTCGTAGAGACGTCTGGCGATGATGTCCGCCGTGCTAGCCACGACCGACTTTCTTCTGCGCGTCTTCCGACACATCCAGATAGCCGTCGCGGGTCTGGGGCAGCTTGCGCTCGAGGATCCTCGAGGCGACCAAGGTACGCAGAATCTGCGCAGTGCCGCCACCGATGGTGAACATGCGCGCGTCCCTGACCATGCGCTCCAGCGGAAGGTTGCGCGAGTAGCCTGCGGCGCCGAATACTTGCAGCGCATCGTTGGTGACGCGGATGGC
The DNA here is from genome assembly GCA_964194585.1 of Salibacteraceae bacterium. Lineage (GTDB taxonomy): Bacteria > Pseudomonadota > Gammaproteobacteria > HK1 > HK1 > JAABYT01. The sequence continues at coordinate 1,005 of CAXMNG010000170.1, forward strand.
GGCCTCAGAGGCGAGGATCTTGGCACGCGCCGCGTCCGCCACATCGGGGAAGCCGCTGCCAGCGCCGGCAGCCGCTTTGTGGATGAGGGCGCGCGCCGCTTCCAGCTGAATGCTCATGTCCACCAGCATCCACTGCAGACCCTGGAACTCGCAGATGGGCCGGCCGAACTGCTCACGCTGCTTGCTGTAATCGAGCGCCAGATCGTAGGCACCCTGGGCGATCCCGAGTGCCACGGTGGCGGCGCCGACGCGCTGGGAGTTGTAGGCATTCATGAGTCCGGCGAAGCCGCGCGCGAGACCCTCTGGCGGTTGGATGAGTCGGTCCGCCGGCAGCTCCAAATCCTGGAACAGGATCTCGGTTTCGGGTATCCCTCGCAGGCCCATGGCCGGCTCGCGGGTGCCGATGACCAGGCCGTCGGACTCGCCTCGCACGGCGATGAAGCCGCCGATACCCTGCTCGACGCCGCCATCGAAGACCCGCGCGAAGATTAGATGCAGCTTCGACACGCCGCCGCCGGTGATCCAGTGCTTGCGGCCATTGAGCACGTAGCCGTTGCCCTTGCGATCGGCGCGAGTGGTCATGTCGCCGGCGGCGCTGCCGGCCTCCGGCTCGGTGATGCAGATGGCGGGCTTGTCGCCGGCCAACACCAGCCCCGCGGCGAGACGCTTCTGCTCCTCGGAGCCGTACTTCATGATGGCGCCGATGGCGCCCATGTTGCCCTCGACGACGATGCGCCCGGTGACGCCACAGACTTTGGCCATCTCCTCCACCACCAGGGTGGCGTCCAGGTAAGTGAGTCCGAGTCCACCGTACTCGGTCGGAATGGTCATACCCATGTAGCCGGCTTCGGTCAGGGCCTCGACGTTGTCCCAGGGATACTCCTCGCTGCGATCGATATCCGCCGCACGCGGCGCAATCTTTTTCGTGGCCAGCTCGCGGGCATGCTCGCGCAGCGCGAGCTGCTGTTCAGTCAAATTGCTCATGGTTCTGCTCGTGCTCGTCGTCGATAGCGAGTTTCAAGGGAGGCACGATTTTCAAGCGCCGTGATAGTAGGACAGCGTTTCGAGCTCCTTAATCTTCATGTCCTGCTGCTTCACGATCACGTTGACGAGATCCCGCAGGGAAATCATGGCGATCAGCGTGTCGCCTTCCAGGACTGGCAGGTGCCTGATCTTGTACTCGTTCATGATGGCCATACACTCCTCCATGTCCTGCTGGGGTCGTGCATAAATGACCTCGAAAGTCATGATCTCCCGGACCTTTGTTTCCTTTGCGGATTTCTCGCCACGCACGATATTGCGGGCGCAGTCCCGCTCGGAGATCACGCCCACCAGGCGCCCGTCCACCACCACGGCGAGGGCGCCCACGTCCTGAAGCGCCATTATCTTGACCGCGTCGTATATGGATGCGTCCGGGCCGACGGACCAGATGTCTGTTCCCTTGTCGTCGAGTAGCTTTCTTATGGTGTCCATGGTGCCTCCGAATTTCCGTGGTTACGGTGAGATTATCAGTCAGGGCCCGTGCGGATGAAACAGTGCCATATCGCCGTGTTCGCCGAAAACGCGGATACCATTCTGTCTGTATTCAATCCCGCGGTCTACGAGCGGCTGTTCCCAGGCAGCCGTCTCTCGGTACAATTCGCCACTGGGAAAGCCACATCCGGTCAATTCACGACGGGATCCGCACCCGCGTGGGCTGCATGCCTATTCCATCGGAGATATATGATCTCTGAAGGCCTTCCCGCGTACTGCGCAACGGATTACGCCTTCGACCAACTGGCGGGCAATCTAAAGAAGCCACAGATGGAAGAGTTTACGAACGTTCACTACGTGGCCCTGTGGGGCTTCGGCATCGCGGCGCTTTTCGGCTTCGTCGCCAACAAGACGCACTTCTGCGTCATGGGCGCCATCAGTGACGTCATCCACATGGGCTCAAAGGGCCGGCTCGGCGCGTGGCTGCTGGCCATTGGCATCGCCGTGCTCGGTACCCAGGCTCTGCAGCTCGCCGGTGTCATCGACGTCGGTGAGTCACGCTACCTGGGCCCGAGCTTCCTGTGGTTGAGCTATCTCGTAGGCGGATTGCTGTTCGGTATCGGCATGACCCTGGCGGCGGGCTGCGGGCAGCGCAATCTGGTGCGCTTCGGCGCTGGTGACTTGAAAGCTTTCGTCGTGCTCCTGGTGATGGGGGTGAGCGCCTATATGACTTTGCGCGGCTTGTTCGGGATCGTGCGCGTCAATCTCCTCGACGCGGCGAGCGTCGACCTCGCCGAGCACGGCCTCGCCAATCAGAGCATGGTGTCCGCCGTTCAGTCCTGGACGGGTATGGACAACGCTGATCAGATACGTGGTTTGCTGACGGCGCTCATAGGAGGGGGGCTGCTCGCTTATGCGCTCAAACAGCGCACCCTGAGGGCGAGCATGAATAATATCCTCGCCGGTGTCGTCGTCGGTGCGTGCGTGATTGCTGGCTGGTACGTCACCGGATTCCTGGGTGTGGACGATTTCGACCCGGTGCCTGTGGAGAGCATGAGTTTCATCTCCTCCACGGGTAATACCGTCAACTACCTCATGAGCTTCACCGGCTCGACCGTCAACTTCGGCATCGCGATAGTAGTGGGAATGATCGCCGGCTCCTTCGTCTACGCGGTGATCTCCGGCAGTCTTCGCGTCGAGACCTTCAGCAACCGTTCCGAGATGGTGCGCCACCTCGTCGGGGGTGCGCTGATGGGCTTTGGCGGCGTTGTGTCGGTGGGGTGCACCATTGGCCAGGGTGTAACGGGGATCTCGAGCCTGGCCATGGGCTCGCTGCTCGCCACCGTCGCAATCGTGTTCGGCAGCGCGTTGACCATGAAGGTGGAGTACTACCTGTTGGACGAAATGAGTTTCGCTCAGGCCCTCGCGATGGCGCTGGCCGATCTGGTCGTACCGGGCCGGAGCGAAAGCGCATAGGCACCATCCTGCAGACAGTAAAAAAAATGTGTGTTCATGCCACCCGCCATCGGGAAGAGCGCTTCCAATGACCATGAACCGTCGTGAGTTTTCCCGCATGCTCGGGCTTGCCGGCGCGGCCGGCATGTTTCCTGGCTCCGTGTTCGCGGCCAGAAAGGCGCCGGGCGAGCTCTACGAGGTCCCCGCATTCGGCAATGTCCGAGTGCTTCACTTCGCCGACTGCCACGCGCAGCTGCTACCGATTTATTTCCGCGAGCCGAATGTGAATATCGGTATCGGCCCCCGCGTGGGCAAAGTGCCGCACGTGGTCGGTGAGCGACTGCTCGAGGAATTCGGTATCGATCCCGGTGGTATCGAGGCGCACGCCTTTACCTTTCTCGACTTCAGCGAGGCTGCCGCCAGGTACGGCAAGGTCGGCGGCTTCGCGCACCTGAGCACGCTCGTCAAACGCATGCGTGCCGAATACGGCAACGACAGGACCCTGTTGCTGGACAGCGGCGACACCTGGCAGGGATCCGGCACATCGGTCTGGACCCGCGGGCGCGACATGGTCGGCGCCACCAACCTGCTCGGGGTCGATGTCATGACCGGGCACTGGGAGTTCACCTACCGGGAAGAAGAAGTCTTCGCGAATATCAAAGCCTTCGACGGCGAGTTCGTGGCGCAGAACGTGAAAGTCTCGGAAGAAGCCCTGTTCGACGGCGCACCGTCCTACGATGAGGATACCGGCCATGCCTTGAAGCCGTATACGGTGAAGGATGCCGGCGGCAAGCGCATCGTCATCATCGGCCAGGCCTTTCCTTACACTCCCATCGCGAATCCAAAGCGCTTCATTCCCAACTGGAGCTTCGGCGTCCGCGACGACGAGATGCAGGCGATGGTGGACAAGGTTCGCGCCGACGAGCGGCCTGACGCCGTCATCGTTCTCTCCCACAACGGCATGGACGTGGATCTCAAGATGGCGTCGGTGGTGCGCGGCATCGACGCCGTCCTCGGTGGCCACACCCACGACGGCATGCCGGCGCCAACCATCGTCGAGAACTCCGGCGGCAAAACACTGGTGGGTAACGCCGGTTCCAACGGCAAGTTTCTCGTGGTTATGGACCTGGATATCGGCGATGGCGGGCTACGCGACTATCGTTACCGGCTGCTGCCGATTTTCTCGAATTTGCTGGAAGCGGATGTGGAGATGGCCGCGTACATCGAGAAGGTGCGCACGCCTTACGCAACGCAGCTCGCCGAGGAGCTGGCGGTGGCGGATACGCTGCTCTATCGCCGCGGCAACTTCAACGGCACCTTCGATCAACTCATCTGCGATGCGCAACGGGTTGTCGGCGATGCCCAGATCGCGTTGTCGCCGGGATTTCGCTGGGGCACGGCCGTGTTGCCGGGACAGACCATCACCATGGAGCACGTCATGGATCAGACGGCCATCACCTATCCCGAAACCTACGTGCGGGAAATGACCGGCGAGGATCTCAGGCTCATTCTGGAAGACGTGCTCGATAACCTGTTCAATGTCGACCCCTACTACCAGCAGGGTGGTGACATGGTTCGCCTGGCCGGGCTCGATTACGTGTGTGACCCGACCAGGGAAATCGGATCCCGCGTCTCCAACATGACCCTCGACAACGGCGACAGCGTGGAAGCCGGCAAGAGCTACAAGGTGGCCGGTTGGGCAACCGTGGGCTCGCAGTCGCTGGGGCCTCCCATCTGGGATGTGGTAGCGGAGTATCTGCGCGATCAAAAGGTGGCAAAAATCACCAAGCTCAACACCCCGAAGCTGGTCAACGTGGCGGGCAATCCCGGTATCGCAGATTATTCCGCGTAAGCTAAATGGGGACATTCCTCAATAGGTAAGTACTTGATGTTGGCCGGAGACCGGCCAACATCAAGTACTTACCTATTGAGGAATGTCCCCATTTAGCTCACCAGAAGAAGCCCACGACAATGAAGAAACTCCTGTACGCCGCCGTCATCGCATTCACCGTCACCACCGCCAACGCGGATCTCGACGAACCCTTGCCGTTTCAGCTCCTGCCGTCCAATGCGGACTATAATCGCGCCCGGGAAAGCGTCGGCGACGCGACCATGTTCGATGTCGCTCTGGGTGAACGGCTCCTCGCTGCCTGACGGCGCCCCCATGGGGGCACCATGATGAGAATGCAACGGCTCCTTCTCGCACCGCTTCTGGGGGTGTTTTTCAGTTACGCGGTCGAGGCCGCGCCGGTGGAGGAGGTGACGATCGAGCACCAGGGGATCACACTGAACGCCCGGCTGGCGCACACCAAGGGCTGGCCCCGGGGACCGGTGGTTCTCATGATCCACGGCACCTTCGCCCACAATCAGATGGAAATCATGGCCACCATTCAGGAGCTGCTCGTGGATGCGGGGATGAGCGCCGTGGCCATCAACTTGAGCCTCAGCGTCGACGATCGCCACGGCACATTCGCCTGCGAGACACCCCACGCGCACCGTGATAGCGATGCGCTGGACGAGATCGGCCTGTGGTTGGACTGGCTCGAGACCCGGGGCGCCGAGCGCGTCGTGCTGCTCGGCCACTCCCGCAGCGGTAACCAGAT
>CAXMNG010000171.1:0-9561 GCA_964194585.1 Salibacteraceae bacterium
ATCTCGCCCAGAATCGGCGCAATGACCTTACACGGACCACACCATTCAGCCCAATAGTCCACCAGCACCGGGTGCTCTGCCTTGAGCACGTCGTCTTCAAAACTTTCATCCGTGATGTGGACAATCTTATCGCTCATCAGGAGCCTCTCCAAGTGCCGTTGCGCGCCATTTGAGCCGAATCGCAAATGTATTGCAACCCGCTCGACGCCAACCATTCCCATCCTGTTCGCGGCGGTTGTTGGCGCCCGAACAGGGTCGTACAGAGCGCCTTCGACATAAAAGCCGTTAACTCAGGCACTTATTCGAAGATCATTGGAAACAGGTTGATTTGGCATAAACCCGCTGTCTGCTGCAATCGGTGAACACGACCGAAAACCGGAGCACAGCGGCCACCCGATGTGATTGATATATGGGCAACGCGACACCATATCAAGGTCTCGAAAATCAACGAGGCACCGAGCGCGCCCCGATAACAGAAAGTAAAGCGGATCATACGTATGAGTGAACATCTACTGACAACGGTTACCTTCGCGAGTCTGGGGATGCCTCCAGAGCTCCTGCGGGGGGTCGACGACGCGGGGTTCGAATTCTGCACCCGTATCCAGGCGGAAGCCCTGCCTATCGCGTTAGACGGCCACGATGTGGAAGGCCAGGCCCAGACCGGGACCGGCAAGTCCGCCGCGTTTCTGCTCGCGACCATGAATCATCTGCTGCGCCACCCCCGCCGCAAGGATCACAGGGATGGCAATCCGCGGGCCCTCATATTCGCACCCACGCGCGAGCTCGCAGTGCAGATCCACAAGGATGCGGTGGTGCTCGGCAAGTACACGAGTCTACGGATTGGCGTCGTTTTCGGCGGCACGGGGTATGAGCAGCAGCGCGAGATGTTGCAGGCCGGGCTCGACATTCTCATCGGCACGCCGGGGCGTGCCATCGACTATCTGAAGCAGCGGATATACAGCCTCGACGACATTCAGGTGGTGGTCATGGACGAGGCCGATCGCATGTTCGACCTGGGTTTCATCAAGGACATCCGCTACGTTCTACGGCGTATGCCACCGCCGGAGGAACGCCTGAACATGCTGTTTTCGGCGACCCTCTCCATGCGCGTCTCAGAGCTCGCCTACGAGCACATGAACTCACCGACCCTTATCAACGCCAATCCGGATCAGGTGACGGTATCCAACGTGAGTCAGGTGCTCTACCACGTATCCAACGAAGACAAGATCTCGCTGCTCATCGGCATACTGCAACGTATCGAGCCGACGCGGACCATGATCTTCGTCAATACCAAACGCGCCGCGGAGAAGGTCGAGGCCTATCTCGAGGGCAACGACATACACGCGGGCATGCTGACCGGCGACGTGCCGCAACGCAAACGGCTCGCATTGCTGGAGAAGTTCACCACCGGCAAGGTGCCGGTCCTGGTCGCCACCGACGTCGCCTCACGGGGTCTGCATATCCCGGATGTCAGCCACATCGTGAACTTCGACTTGCCCCAGGACGCGGAGGACTACGTGCACAGGGTCGGGCGCACGGCGCGCCTCGGCGCCAGCGGCGACGCCGTGAGCTTCGCCTGCGAGAGCTACGTATTTTCGCTGATGGATATCGAGGAGTTCATCGGCAGCAAGATCCCCACCGCCCCGATCACCGATGGACTGTTGGTAAAACCCAAGCCGCCCGCACGACGCGAACGCCGCCGCAGCGGGCCACCGCCACGCTCCGGACGGGGCCGCCCCCGCGGCTCGCCGAAACGCGCGCACTCGCGATAATGCAGGAGCGGGTTATTGGGGACTTACCTATTAAGGAATGTCCCCAATAACCCGCTCCAGCCAAATGGCGATATCCCGGATCTCCTCCGGGCAGACCGAGTGTGGCATGGGGTAGGTGTGGCATTGCAGGCGATAATTCAGTGAGGCGAGAAACTGTCGCGTGTGCTCGGAGAGCGCCAGTGGAATGACGGGATCCTGACTTCCGTGGGCCAGGAAGATGGGGATGTTGTGATTGGCTTCCTGGCGCTCGTCACGTGCCGCTTCCTGCAACGGAAGATAGGTCGACAGGGCCAATATCCCCGCCAGGGGCATGCGAAAGCGTAGTCCCGTGTGCAGGGCGATGGCGCCACCCTGGGAGAATCCCGCCAGCAGGATGCGCGTCGACGGTAGACCCTTGGTCAGCTCCCCTTCGATGAGTCCTTCCAAGATTCCCGCCGAGGCGCGCACACCCGATTCGTCGGCGCGGTTAGACAGGTCGGTATCGGCAATGTCGTACCAGGCGCGCATCACCGCGCCCCCGTTGATAGTTACCGGAATGCGCGGCGCGTGGGGAAACACGTAGCGCACGTTACGCGTTACGTTGTCGCCGAGCTCGGCGACGATGGGCTCGAAGTCGTGACCGTCGGCCCCCAGGCCATGCAGCCAGATGATGCTGGCGGTGGCGGGCTCGGGTGGCTCGATAACGAGTGGTGGATCGTCCTTCACATTTCTCGGCCTGTTCGACAGGATTGCGCCGCGGCAGTGTACGCCACGGCCGGGCCAGATCAAGGCCCCGGTGCTGCTATACTCCCGGGCCGACGGGAGAAACTGCCATTGAAGATCGCGTGCAATCGCCGGTCGTTCTTCAGCCTCGCCCTGGTGGTGGCGGTGAGTGGGTTTGGCGTGGCATGCGGTGTCAAGGGGCCGCTTTATCTGCCTGAGGACACGGAGTCGGAAAAGGAAAAGGAAAAGGAAAAGGACGAGGAGAAAACCTCGCTGCACAAGCCGGCGCCGGTACGCCCACGCAATAGTTGACGACGCGGCGCTGGCAACAGTCCCATCCGATTTCCATCGAGCAGCCCGTGCAGTTTTTTCACTACCAGGACAACAGCCTGCTGGCCGAGCAGGTGCCGTTGACGACTATCGCTGAACGCCACGGCACGCCCTGTTACGTATACTCGCGGGCGGCTCTCGAGACGCAATGGCGTGCTTTCGATGACGCTCTCGCGGAGCTCGAGCATCGTATCTGCTACTCGGTGAAGGCCAATTCCAACCTTGGCGTGCTGGATGTCCTCGCGCGTCTCGGATCGGGATTCGACATCGTGTCCGTGGGCGAGCTGGAGCGGGTGCTGGCGGCGGGCGGTGATGCCGCGAAGGTTGTCTTCTCCGGGGTCGGCAAGGGTGAGGCGGAAATGCGACGCGCCCTGGAAGTCGGGGTCTACTGCTTCAACATCGAATCCCAGGGCGAGCTCGCGCGGCTCGACCGGGTGGCCGCCACCCTGGGCGCGACCGCGCCGATCTCGGTGCGCGTGAATCCCGATGTCGACGCCGGTACCCACCCTTACATCGCCACCGGTCTCAAGGAGAACAAGTTCGGTGTGCCCATCAAAGATGCGCCGGCGCTCTTTGCCGAGGCGGCGAGTCTCGCCAACGTCGTCGTCAAGGGCGTCGACTTTCATATCGGATCCCAGCTCACTTCCCTCGCGCCCTTCATCGACGCGCTGGAGCGCGTGCTGACGCTCATCGATACGCTGACGGCATCCAATATCACCGTTACCCATCTCAATGTGGGTGGCGGTCTGGGCGTGCGCTATGGCGAGGAGACGCCGCCCTCGGTAGCGGATTATGGGGCCGCTATCGCTGAGCGCATCGAGGGACGCGATCTGGAGCTCCTGGTGGAGCCCGGGCGCGCTATCGCCGCCGCTGCGGGCCTGCTGCTCGCCCGGGTCGAGTATCTGAAGCTCGGCGGTGAGCGCAACTTCGCGGTGGTCGATGCCGCGATGAATGATCTGTTGCGCCCGGCGCTCTATGGCGCCTGGCAGGAGATCCTTCCCGTGATCCGCACGGTCAAGGGCGAGGGCGCAGCGCCGCTTTTCGATGTTGTCGGCCCGGTATGCGAATCTGCGGATTTTCTCGGTAGGGACCGGCGCCTGGCGCTCGGTGCCGGTGATTTGATTGCGGTTGCCTCGGCGGGCGCCTACGGTTTCGTTATGAGCTCCAACTACAATACCCGCCCGCGGGCGGCCGAGGTCATGGTGGACCGTGACGCCGTGCATCTGGTGCGGGTCCGTGAGCAGGTCGAGAGTCTGTTTGCCGGGGAATCCCGGTTGCCGGATTGACGCCAGATCGAATATTGCACCGGGCCCGGGATTGGTCCCCGCAGGATATAATATGGTGTCCACGGTCACGGGCCTCCAGGAGGGCTACCTTCCATGTTGACAACCGCGATCCTGAAGAATGCACACACGACGGCGACGGCAGGCCAGGCGCAGCCAAAGGCGGTGGCGCTCATCTCCGGCGGCCTCGATTCCATGCTCGCCGCGCGTGTGATGATGGAGCAGGGCATCCACGTGGAAGGGCTCAACTTCTTCACCGGCTTTTGCGTCGAGGGCCATACCCACGCGATCCGCAACAAAGATCGTGCGCGTCCGAAGCGCAACAATGCTCTGTGGGTGGCGGAGCAGCTGGGGATCCGGCTGCATTTCGTCGACGTAGTCGAGGAATACAAGAACATCGTCATCAATCCCCGGCACGGATACGGCGCCAACCTCAACCCCTGCCTGGACTGCAAGGGATTCATGGTCGGCAAGGGCTACCAATGGATGCAAGAACACGGGTTCGATTTCGTCATAACCGGTGAGGTTGTCGGGCAACGGCCGATGTCCCAACGCAAAGACACCATGCCGGTGGTTGCCCGTGAGTCGGGCGCCGGTGATCGTCTACTGCGCCCCTTGTGCGCGAAACGTCTGCCGGAGACGCTTCCAGAGCGTGAAGGTTGGGTGAGTCGCGAAGCGATGTTCGATTTCCACGGCCGTTCGCGTAAGCCGCAGATGGCGCTGGCGGCGCGCTTCGGTTTCAGCGATTATGCGCAACCGGCGGGCGGCTGCTGTTTTCTCACCAACCGCCAGTACACGGTGAAGCTCAAGGATCTGTGGCAGTCCCGCGGCGCCCGCGACTACGAACTCGATGACATCATGCTTCTCAAGGTAGGCCGTCATTTGCGGCCGCGTCCGCACTTCAAGCTCATCATCGCGCGCGAGGACGGCGAGAATCACTTTCTCTCCGGTTACCGGCGGCAATTCACCCACATGCGTCCCGCGAGTCACGGCGGGCCGTTGACGCTTGTGGACGGCGACGTCTGCGAGGATGATTTGCTGCTGGCCGCTCGTTTGACGGCGCGCTACAGTCAGGGGCGCGATGCCGACGAGGTCGAGGTGGAAGTGACGGTGCGCGGCGGCGAGCCGCGCCTCATGAGCGTTACGCCCTTTCCTGCTGACGACATTCCCAAAGCGTGGTACATCTGACGACCACCGGCCCCGCAAAGCTGGCGGTCAACAACAGGTAACGGCGGATGGGAGACAAGCACACTCTGGATGCGCGGCGGCTGTTGTGCCCGATGCCGGTGATCAGAGTGCAGGAAAAGGTTTCCGGCTTGTCGCCCGGCGACGTGCTGGAAGTGTGGTGCACCGATCCCGGCACGCGCAGCGACATACCAGCCTGGTGCCGGATCAACGGTCACCGGCTTCTGGACATCACCGAGAGTGACGGCGAGCTTACGCTGACGCTCGAGGTCGGCGAGAACAAAGTTCCCGGTTCCCCTTATGATTGAAGCCACGGCAGGCATAACTTTGAACGAGCGCTATCGTCAGATGCGCCGCGTGACCCTGGTGGGATCCGCGGTGGATCTCGCGCTCGGTCTGATGAAGATCATCGGCGGTTGGTTCAGTCATTCTCAAGCCCTGGTCGCCGACGGTGTGCATTCGCTTTCCGATCTGGCGACGGATGTGCTGGTGCTGTACGCCGCCAAGCACGCCCACGTAGAGGCCGATGACGATCACCCCTACGGCCATGCCCGCATCGAGACCGCGGCCGCCGTAGGCCTTGGCGTCGTTTTGGTGCTCGTCGGTATCGGCATCGCCTACGACAGCGTTAGCGCGTTGCTGAATCCTGACGCGCCGGTGGTGCCGGAGGCCTGGGCCATCGCCCTGGCGGCGCTCTCGGTGGTCAGCAAGGAGGCGGTATACCGTTACACCATGCGCTACTCGCGCCGCCTCGGCTCGGAGTTGCTGCGCGCCAATGCCTGGCATTCACGCAGCGACGCCATTTCCTCGGTGGTCGTCATGATCGGCGTGGGCGGCGCGTTGCTGGGACTCACCTACCTGGATGCGGCCGCGGCGCTGGTAGTGGCCGTCATGATCGGCAAGATCGGCTTCGACGTGGCCAAGAGCGGCATGAGCGAGCTCATCGATACGGGCCTGGATGCCACCTACCTGGACGGCATCCGCAACACCATTCAGTCGGTGGACGGCGTCGAGAACCTGCATCTGCTGCGCACCCGGCGCATGGCCCACCGGGTGCTGGTGGACGTGCATCTCATCTTGAGCGACCCAAGGGTGAGCGTTTCCGAGGTCCAGCAGATCAGCGAGACTGTGCGCAACGCGCTCATGGGACGCTTCGAGAACATCGCCGACGTGACCGTGCACATCGACCCGGAAGACGACGAGCACGCGGCCCCGGGAAAACATCTGGGCCTGCGCGGCCAGATCCTCGGCCGGCTGCAGGCGTGCTGGCAGCATCTACCGGCGGCGCGCCAGATCCGCCGCGTCCACCTGCACTATTTGAACGGCAGGGTTCACGTGGAGGTGGAACTGCCCCTGGCCCTGGGCGCGGATCCCGAGCAGGCCGCCGGCAATGTCGCCGCGTTCAATGAGGCGGCAGCGGGTGTTCCGGACATCGCCGAGATCCGGGTGCTCTACTCGTAATGGCACTGTATTGGTGCATAGGATGTTAAGGCGCACTAATATAGTGCGTCATATGGTCAGGCATTCGCGAATGCTGTGTGGGGCTCCTTTCGCGCCAGCCCCGACGGCCGCCGTGGGACGGCTCCTATTGCCGCGCCGTTCAGCCCAAGCACCTGAAAATCCTCGGATCTCGGCTCACCGGTCCGCGCCATCCTCGCCGGGCGCTGTAGCGGTGCCGGCAACCGCTGGTTGCCCCCTGTGCCTGGCACGCTTCCTGCTATTCAGTAATCTGTCAGTCGAACGGCACCGGGAGGTGTCGGTCAGCCCCCTATTTTTAATTTTGGCAATTTTCGGGAGGAAGCAGCCATGTCCGCAGATGACGTGCTGAAATCGATTCAGGATAAAGGGGTGAAGTTCGTCGATCTGCGCTTCACCGATACCCGCGGCAAGGAGATGCACATGTCTCTGCCGGCATCCATGGTGGACGCCGATTTTTTCGAGGACGGCAAGATGTTCGACGGCTCCTCCATCGCCGGATGGAAGGGCATCCAGGAGTCGGACATGATCCTCATGCCCGATCCCGACAGCGCCATCCTCGATCCCTTCACCGACGAGCCGACGCTGAACCTGCGTTGCGACGTCGTCGAACCCAGCACCATGCAGGGCTACGAGCGCGATCCACGATCCATCGCCAAGCGTGCCGAGGCGTATCTGCGCTCTACCGGGGTAGCCGACACTGCCTATTTCGGTCCCGAGCCCGAGTTCTTCATTTTCGACGACGTGCGCTGGTCTGCCACATCGGCGGGCGCCATGTACCGCATCGATTCCGAAGAAGCCGCATGGAACTCCGATCGCGCCTACGAGGACGGCAACATGGGCCACCGGCCCGGCCCCAAAGGCGGCTACTTCCCGGTGCCGCCGGTGGATGCACAGCACGACATTCGTTCCGCCATGTGCCTCGCCATGGAGGAGATGGGACTCACGGTGGAAGTGCACCACCACGAGGTGGCCACCGCCGGCCAGGCCGAGATCGGAACCGCTTTCAACACCCTGGTGCGCAAGGCCGACGAGCTGCAGATCCTCAAGTATTGCGTGCACAACGTCGCCCACGCCTACGGCAAGACGGCCACCTTCATGCCGAAACCGGTGGTGGGTGATAACGGCAACGGCATGCACGTGCACCAGTCGTTGGCCAAGGGCGGCGAGAACGTGTTCGCAGGCGAAAAATACGCCGGACTCTCAGAAATGGCGCTGCACTACATCGGCGGCATCTTCAAGCACGCCCGGGCATTGAACGCCTTTACCAATCCCGGCACCAACAGCTACAAGCGCCTGGTGCCCGGCTTCGAGGCGCCGGTGTTGCTGGCTTACTCGGCCGTAAACCGCTCCGCGGCGGTGCGCATCCCCCACGTGCCGAATCCCAAGGGGCGCCGGCTGGAAGTCCGTTTCCCGGACTCCAACGGCAACCCGTACTTCATGTTCACCGCAATGATGATGGCGGGACTCGACGGCGTCCTTAACAAGATCGACCCGGGCGTGCCACTCGACAAGGATCTCTACGATTTGCCTCCCGAGGAAGAGAAAGGGATCGCCACCGTGTGCTCGTCGCTGGAGCAGGCCCTCGAGGCGCTCGACAACGATCGCGAGTTCCTGCTGGCCGGCGACGTATTCACCAACGACGTCATCGACGCGTACACCGAACTCAAGATGGAGGAGCTCACGCGCTTCCGCATGACCACCCATCCGGTGGAGTTCGATATGTACTACAGCCTTTGACGCGGAATCCGCTCCGGTAACGGGGTGGATCGACCTTACTTTCCCAAGCCCCCGATTCCGGGGGCTTTTTTGTTGTTGAGACAGGATCCGTTGGCTATTCTGTGCGACATGAAACATCTTCTCCTGACTCTTTTCCTGGTTCTGGCGACCGGCGCCGCCCAAGCCCAGAAGGTCTACAAAGTGGTGCGACCCGACGGCACGATTTTATTCACCGACTCGCCGTCTCCGGGCGACGACGCGGAGCAGGTCGACGTCCGACCGCTTAACGCGACCCCGGCCCTGGCATCGCCAACGGACGCGTTCGATGATTCTGCGGCCGTTGAGGCCGAAGTGGGGTACAGCGAATTCCGCATCACGAGCCCCGAGAACGACACGTCTTTCTGGGATACTGCCGGCAACGTGAATGTGGATCTCAGCCTCGAGCCGACACTTCGGGCCGGCGACAAAATCGAACTCCTGCTCGATGGCCAGTCGGTCGGTGGCGGTAAGTCCACCGCCATTACCCTGACCGAGATGGACCGGGGCACCCACAACCTTCAGGCGGTTGTGAAAAGTTCGGCAGGCAAGGTGATCGCGCGAAGCAACACGGTTACTTTCACTGTGCAGCGCAGCTCACAACTTTCGCCCCAACGCCGGCCGCGGCCGGCACCGTTCTGAGGCAACCGCGCTATCCGGTTTCCGGCCCCGCGGCTCGGCCGCCGGTTGCCCGCAACTCTGCCGCGTTGGCCGCCCTGGGTATCGCTAAATGCGACCTAAGCCCCGGTTTCCGGGGGCATTTGTTGTCGCGCGCCCGAGCGTTGTCTATGCTCAGAAAATGCCAAAGCTCGCTTTTTTCCTGTGTTTGATGCTGGCCGTGGGCGTCGCCCAGGCGGGGAAGGTCTACAAGTACACGCTGCCCAACGGCGATGTGGGGTACTCCGACAAGCCGCCCCCCGCGGACCAGGGTGAAGAGGTCACGCTCGAGCCGTTGCAGGGCTTCAGCCTGCCCCGCCCGCCGCCGCTGGAGGACTCGACCGCCAAGAAGGACGAGCCCGAGCCCGACGGCTACCAGGAGTTCAAGGTCACGAGTCCCA
>CAXMNG010000172.1:0-9376 GCA_964194585.1 Salibacteraceae bacterium
TCCAGGCAGGTCTTGTCGTCGAAGCTGGTCGCGCCCGGCTCGCGGTACTTGGCCTTGAGCTTATGAAACAGCTCGCGCTCGTTGGGCGTCAACTTCTCCTCGACCGCCGCCAGCTGGTCCAGCAGGCGGTTCACCTGGACAAGGTCGATCAGCTTGGGCATCTCGGCTCCAGTCTGTTGGCAGGCCCGCGCGCCCGTGCCAAGCTCCGTGCCGGCGCCGGTCCGATCGCCGGCTCGAGGGGCCCATCTTACGTCGTCCGGTATAATACGATAGTTTTAGCCGAGGCTGAGGAGAGAAATGGAGCGGACCATGCGGAACATCGTCAGCGATATCCTCACATGGCCGTGGTTTTCCGAACCCCACGGTTACAACTTCAACGGCCATCTGGTTCGCGATCCCGGCGGCAACGTCTGTATCGACCCCGTCGAGCCAACCGAGGACGACTTGGCCGCCCTCGTCCGCGAGGGCGTGGCCTGGATCGTCCTGACCAACCGCAATCATTCGCGCGCGGCGAACCGGGTGCGGGCGAACACTGGCGCGCGGACGGTCATCCACGCCGACGACGCGGACCACGCCCGCAGCCAGGAGACGGCACTCGACGACACATTGGAAGTCGGCGCCACCATCGGGCCGTTGGAGGTCATCGACGCTTCGGGAAAATCTCCGGGCGAGGTGGCGTTGTTGTGGCGTGACCGGGGGATCCTGATCGTCGGCGATGCCATCATCGGCAATCCGCCGGGCCAGTGCGGACTCTTGCCGGAGCGAGTCATGGACGATCCGGCGCGCCTCAGGACCAGCGTGCGCGCTTTCTTGGATCTGGACTTCGACACCCTTCTCGTCGGCGATGGCGAGGCCATCCTCCGGGACGCCAAGGCCAGGGTCAAGGAGCTGGTGGAGACCTTTCCGGACTAGGCCCGCGAGCCGAGAGACGGCCCATTCAGTCTTCCCGACCGGCCGGAACGGGCTAATGCTGGCCGCACCGGCACTTTCACGCGCCGGTGCGGCACCTGTGGCCAATATCCGTATCCCCGGCTTCCCTGGCCGCGGGATACGCCGCGGGTCAGTTCACCGCGTCTTTCAGCGCCTTCAGAACAGTGACCTTTACCGCCGTCTTCGCGGGCACGGCAATTGGTTCGCCCGTGATGGGGTTGCGTGCCATCCGCGCTTTGCGCTGCACGCGGCGAATCTTCACCCCCACATCGGGGACCACGAACTCGCCCGAACCGCTTGCCATCATGTGCCGTTTGGCGAGATCACTGAGAGCCGCGAGCACGGAGCGAATTTGAGAGCGGGGCAGGCCCGTCTCCTCCGCCAGGCTCTCGAGAACCTGTGCCTTCGTCTGCTTCGACGCGATGGCGCCGTGGCTCCCGCCGTTTCCAGTACTAGTGCTTAGTGCCATGGTGAGGATCTCCTCTGACCGATACAAATTATCCAGTCGATCCATCGGATCACCAGATATTGTAGTCGGCATGCAGGGAAAACCACAACATATTGATAATTGGTCGGTTCCCGGGCGGGCAGATGGGCTCTTGGGGAGCACAATCAGGGGCTGAAAAGACTGATTGGATCCGCGGCGCGCCACGTTACAGGCAAATAATAGATCCACCTCCATGGATCCGCGGAACCGACGAAGACTGCAACCGCCGGTGGAATGTCCACACAGCGACCTGGCCCGGGGTAGCTATTGACACGGGATGCGCCGTCCCATCTCATGTCGGGCCTTCACGCCGGCTGCGATCCCATGGATCTGATCACCCTTCGCGATATCGACCTCGGCTTCGGCGGCGATGCGCTGCTGGAGGGGCTCTCTCTGCGAGTGGTCAGCGGGGAGCGCGTGTGTCTCGTGGGACGCAACGGATGTGGCAAGACGACCCTGCTGAAACTGGTGACGGGTGAGCTGCAAGCCGACGGCGGCGAGATCATCCGGGATCCGGCGATTCGCATCGCCGACCTGCCGCAAAGCGTGCCGGAGGGCATCAGCGGCAGCACGCGATCGGTGGTTTCCACCGGCCTGGGCGAGCTGGGTGCGCTCATCGAGGCCCATCTGCGGCTCAGCGCGCACCCGGGGGAGGGCGGTGACCTGGCCGCCCTCGAAGCAGCCCATGAACGCATCGAGGCTGCCGGCGCCTGGGATCTCGAGCAACGCATCGAGCGCACCCTGACTCGCCTTGCACTCGACCCGGAAGCGCCTTTCGAGGATCTTTCCGGCGGCCTGCAACGGCGGGTGTTGCTGGCTCGGGCCCTGGTCTCGGAGCCGGACTTGCTGTTGCTGGACGAACCCACCAATCACCTGGACGTGGAAGCCATCGAATGGCTGGAGGATCTGCTCGCTGGCTGGCGTGGTGGTGTGCTGTTCACGACCCACGATCGACAGCTGCTGGCGCGCGTGGCGACACGCATTGTCGAGTTGGAGCAGGGGCGCTTGACCTCCTGGCCCGGTGACTATGCAAACTACCTGCGCCGGCGCGACGAACGCCAGGCGGCCGAGTCGAAAGAGCGCGAGCGCTTCGAGAAGAAGCTGGCCAGAGAGGAGACCTGGATCCGCCAGGGCATCAAGGCGCGGCGCACCAGAAACGAGGGCCGGGTGCGCCGGCTCGAGGAAATGCGCGAAGTACGCGCCCGGCGGCGCAGGGATGTCGGCACGGCCCGAATCACCGTGCAGTCAGCCGAGGCCTCGGGCAAGCGCGTATTCGAGGCGCGCTCGGTCTCTTTCAGCTTCGACGACCAGCCCGTCATCGAGAGCTTGAATACGACCATCGCGCGCGGCGACCGCGTCGGGATCATCGGGCCCAACGGGTCGGGCAAGACCACCTTGCTGCGGCTGCTGGTGGGCGAGCTACAACCCGTTTCCGGTGAAATGGACACCGGGGCGCGCGTGCAGGTGGCGTACTTCGACCAGCACCGCGCGCGGCTCGATGAGGCTGCTACGGTGGTCGACAGTGTCGCCGACGGCGCAGAGCACGTCGCCGTAAACGATGGCGAGAGACATGTCATCAGCTATCTGCAGGACTTCCTGTTCACGCCCGAGCGCGCGCGGTCGCCGGTCAGCGTGCTGTCCGGCGGGGAGCGCGCGCGGTTGCTGTTGGCGCGATTGTTCGCGAAACCCTCGAATGTTCTCGTCCTGGACGAGCCGACTAACGATCTGGACGTGGAGACATTGGAAATGCTCGAAGAGCGCCTCATGGATTACCCGGGCAGCTTGCTTCTGGTGAGCCACGATCGGGCATTTCTCGACAACGTCGTCACCTCGACACTGGTGCTCGAAGGCCAGGGTCGCGTCGGGGAATACGTGGGCGGCTACAGCGACTGGCTGCGCCAGCGCGCACCGGGTCCCGAGTCACGAGAAAAGCCGGCGCGTCTCGCCCGCGTCAAACACGAAAAACCGCCGCAGGCGCGTCCACGTCTGGGCTACAAGCAGAAGCGTGAGCTCGAATCCCTGCCCGAGCGCATCGAAGCTCTCGAGGTAGAGCTCGCCCGGCTGCAGGCACGGCTGGCCGATCCGGCCTTTTACAAGGAGGCAGGACCCGAGATCGTCGGCACGCGGGGCGCGCTTGACCAGGTGCAGTCGGAGCTGCAGGCGTACTATGCGCGCTGGGCGCAGTTGGAGGCGCTGGCAGGCGACAATTAGAACGAGTCTAGAAAAGCCGCGTTCGGGCGGCCCCGCCAGCGCACGGACAGCAATTAAAGGCTATTATTCTCCAGTCAATGGACGTATAGTGCGCCGGCCGCGTGCTCGGAAGTCTATTGGGCAAACGGCACTCGCGGCATGTTCTCAGCAGTTATCCCTCCACACGAAATAACATCGCTTGAAACGGCGCAGGCTTGTCCTGTCGGGCCGCGTTTTCACTACGCCAGGCCGGTGCTTGCGCATCGCCGGGTACTTATTTCTATCTAAAGGTAAATATTATGGCTACTGGAACCGTAAAGTGGTTCAACCCTGCCAAGGGTTTTGGATTCATTCAGCCCGAAGACGGCGGCAAGGATGTTTTCGTACACATCTCCGCGCTGGAGCGTGCCGGCATCTCGTCCGTCACGGAAGGCCAGAAGGTCGAGTATGAACTCGCTGCCGGACGCGATGGCCGATCATCTGCGGAAAACTTGAAGCTCGCCGACTAGCGCGAGCTATCGCCGGTTAAAGAGGCGGCTGTGCCGGTCGGCACAGCCGCCGTGTCTCAAAGGCTCTCCCGGAGCACTCGGTCGGTTCAGAGATCCTTGGACCGAAGAAGGATCGAGCCGTCTTCCTCGAAGGCTTCGGCCTCGATCAATATTTTCGCCCTGGCCTGAAGCAACGCACGATTTTCCGCGACTGCACGCATCGGCGCGTCCACGGAAGCTTGAAATCTCTTCTGCAGAACTTCCATGGTGATCTTGCACAGAACCCTTCTCTGATCGACCTGAGCGGCGATGCTCGCCACCTTGGTCATCGGATTCCAGCACTCGAGCATGGGAAACGTGATCTCGGTTTCATCAGAGTTAGAAGTCTTGTGACGGGTTAAATACATATCTATCCATTTGCTACCGTGAATTGTTCAAGTCGGGCTGGCTTTGAAGAATAAGCAATAAACGATCAGTAGCGCTTACCGCCGCGGCCTCC
The DNA here is from genome assembly GCA_964194585.1 of Salibacteraceae bacterium. Classification (GTDB taxonomy): domain Bacteria; phylum Pseudomonadota; class Gammaproteobacteria; order HK1; family HK1; genus JAABYT01. The sequence continues at coordinate 4,595 of CAXMNG010000172.1, forward strand.
GGTGGTCTTTTCTTTTGCGATGTTGACGATGAGATTGCGTCCATCCAGAGATTTGCCGTTCATTTCCAGAGCCGCCTCGGCGTCGTGCTGAGCGGAAAAGGTGACAAAGGCAAAACCACGTGAGCGACCCGTGTCCCGATCGGTGATCAGTCGCACCTCGTCGAGTTCCCCATAACTCGAAAAAGCCGCCTCGACGTCGGATTGCGTGGCGGTGAAGGCGAGATTGCCCACGTAGAGCTTATTCTGCTGCATTTTGATGCCTCCTGAAGGCGATTGTTGCGTGGCACCGGACGCTCGAGACTCCACGGCCCCTTCAGACAAGACACCGATTCCTTTAACGAGTGATGGCCGATGAACCAAACACTATACCACAATTAGCCCATTCGAGCACGCAAGCCCCTCAGAGCGACATTCCCAGCTTCCGGCCTTCGTAGATAGCATGCACGGCCCATCGCGGCGCGACGCAGTCCCCCACGGCGTGCAATTCCAGGGCGCTGCCGGCGAGCGCGTCGAAAAGCGTGGTGTCGGCAACATTGGGCGTCGCCAGGATCAGCGCATCGTACTCCTCGCGCCGTTCGCTCCCATCGAGCAGGTCGACGATGGTAGCGCCGTCGCCGTGCCATTCCCTGATCGCGGCGTCGGTGATGAACGCGACACCGAGTTGCTTCAAGGTGCTGCGCAACGGAAAGTCCGCGGCACTGCGGACAAGCTCCTTGCCGACCATGCCCTCGGGGGTAAGAAGCGTGACCTGGTAGTCCTGCTCCGCCAGATGCCAGGCGGTGCCACAGCCGCGCCAGTTACCGCCGTCGTCGAGGAGAAGAATCCGCTTGCCGGGCCGGCACGCCCGCGACATCACGTCTTCCACGGACCAGACGTTGGCGTTGTGCATGCCTTCGATGTGGCCCGGCGTCGGACCGAAGCGCTGAAAGCCGCTGTCATCGGGAAGCGAGCCGGTGGCGATGACCACCGCGTCGGCACCGAAGGCTTTCACGTCGTCCGCTTCCATGGGCGTATTCAGGCGCAGGTCGACCTGATGGCGCTGGAGCTGGCCCTCGTACCACGCCAACAGATCGAGGATCTGTGCCCGACGCGGCTGCATGCCTGCGAGCCGGAACTGCCCGCCAAGCTGATGGGAAGCCTCGGCCAGGGTCACCCGATGTCCGCGCGCGGCGGCGGCCCGCGCCGTTTCCATGCCGCCCGGCCCACCGCCGACGACCAGCACCCGCCGCGCCGCTGGCGACGGCGTAAAGCGATCCCCTCCCCACTGGAACTCGCGCCCCGCGGAAGGATTGACCAGACAGGAGATCCAGTAGTCTCGCGAGCGCCGTCCCCAGCACATCTGGTTGCAGGAGATGCACGGACGGATGTCGCCGGGACGGTCCTGCCGCGCCTTGCTGGCCATGTGCGGGTCGGCGATCTGGCCGCGTACGATACTCACCATGTCCGCCTGGCCCGATGCGATGACGTAGTCGGCGTTTTCCGGCGTGCGGATGTGGCTTTCGGCCTGGACGCGCGCGTAGGTAACAACACTCTTCAGCGCTTCGGCGAAGGGTGCGCCCAGCTTGTCCTCATATAAAAAGGTCGGTATCAGCTTGTAGAAGTCGAAGTAGCTTCCGGTGCCGCAGGTGACGTAATCGATGAGACCGCGCTGGTCGTGCCAGGCGACGATCTCAGCCAAGGATTCCAGCGACAGCGCCACGCTGGTATCGGGATCGCAGCTGACGGCCATGCCGATGATGAAGTCGTCGCCGGTGTACTTGCGAATGCGCGCAGTGATTTCGGACGAAAAACGCACGCGGTTCTCGAGACTGCCCCCCCAGCGGTCGTCGCGCCGATTGGACCAGGGCGTCCAGAACTGGTCGATGAGCGCATGGTAGGCGGCGAACAGCTCGACACCGTCGAAACCGGCGGCTTGAGCACGGCCCGCTGCCTGCGCGAAGCATTCGATGAGCTCCTCGATCTGCGCCTCGCCCATGGCGTGGCTGCCGTCGGAGTCGTGGTAGGAGGGCAGGCCGGACGGCGACCAGGCCGGCTCGAAAGAATTGTCGAAGTCGCCGTGCTGCCCCACGTGATAGATCTGATGAATCATCACGGTGCCGTATTCGTGGCAGGCATCAGTGATGCGTCGAAAATGCGGGATCACCGCATCGTCCCCGTGGCGGAAGTTGCCGCGGGTGAGAACGCCGGTGGCGTGAACGGGGATCGGCTCGCACACGATCATCGCCGCACCGCCCCGGGCACGCTCGCTGTAGTAACCCAGGTGGCGTTCACCCGGCAACCCGTCTTCGGCCATGTTGGCCGTGTGGGCGCCGAAATTGAGCCGGTGCCGAAGGGTCTTGTGGCGCAGGCTCAGAGGCGCGAAAAGATGGGGGAACAGCTTCGACATGATGATGTGTGGCGTCGGGCTTTTTAACAATCGAGACTGATTCTTGATAATTCTTTTAATGCGTTGATAAAAAACGATTTTAGTGCATTTCTTAATGTCGATTATCAACTCGTGGCGCTGATTTGCACCGGCATTTCCCGAAGTCCCGTCGGGAAACCTTACATGGCGCTGGGAAGGCACTTCCCCAGCCGCCTAAGCCGTTGAATTCAAGACCTTCTCACAAATGGCATGGCAGTTGCACGGAGACTGTCGGGCCATTGCCCACCGGTGACACCGCGGAACGGTAAGTTGCCGATGGGAGGATGGGCCTGGCGTCTTCGAATCCGCTGGTTCGGCCGTCATGGTCTGGATTCGGAACGTCGTTACCTTTCGTCCGATTCGCTTCCCCTCGGACGTAAGCCACACGCCGCCCTTCGGGGCGGCGTGTTCTTTGTGGGTGACTTACTTGACTGCCGGACTATAATTCGGTAATTTTCGAAATATCGAATTATCCAGCGATAGAGATATACGGATGAAACGCATACACATCGGCCTCGACGTACAGGATCTGGCACAGTCGGTGCGCTTCTACACCGATCTGTTCGGAGCACCCCCCACCTTGGAGAAATCCGATTACGCCAAGTGGATGCTCGAGGACCCGCGGGTGAACTTCTCCATCACTTCACGCTACAAATCCGAGCGCGACGTGCATTTCGGCATCCAGGTGGAGAGTGCGGAGGAGCTGGAGGAAGTGGCCGGGCGCCTAGAGCGGGCCGGCCGGGAGCTGCTGGCCGAACCGGAAGCCGAGTGCTGCTACCACCACTCGGACAAGGCCTGGGTTCTGGACCCGGACCGGATGCGCTGGGAGACCTTTCACACCCACGGCGAAGCAGCCCATTTCGGTGAAGAGAACGCCGCGCTGGAAGCGCTGGGCGCGGGTCGGAAGTGCTGCTCCTGAGTGGAGACCGGAAGTCCGGTGGGAGCGGGGCGGGGTAGTGTCAGTCAGTCAGTAGGCGGGAATTCGGCGGCGCCGGGGCTGACCCACCACCCGGTTCCGGTGGCCGGCGCCGGAATCCGGCGGCCGGCCAGGGCCCTGGCAGTGGGGGTTTAGTGCCCCGTTTCTCGCGCCGTTCTCAGTAGCCTGCCTGGGCCTGAAAAGAGGTCATTCCCTGGGCTTTGCGAAACTGCAGCAGGCGCAGGGTGTCTTTTCGGTCTTTCAGCAGCTGGCGCAGGTAGGACTTGGCGACCTTGGTGCCCTGCTCAGGGCCGTTAGGCGCGTCGTCGAGCCTGGCATCCAGGCCCGAGATTTCCTCGACCAGCTGATCTTCGGTCCAACGTATAACTGTGTTCATGTTTCCATTCCCCTGTTAAAAGTTGCGATGACGGTTGCAAATCTGCCCTTTACCTATGCGCAAGCCGTGCCAACTTGGTCCGGAATGTGAGACCCATCACAGGAAATCGCTGGCCGAGCGAAAAATCGTGAACTGCTGCAAACGCAATAGCCACTTCGCGGCTGCCCGGGCATCCGCGGCCCACACCACCACCCGGATAGTGTGAAGCCCGTCGTGGAGCGGTGTCGGCGGCTGGTCAGGCTGTCGAAAAACCGACAATCCCAATTTACGCGTACAATTGCGCCATTTTGACGACCCGGGAGCGGACGGGCCGTCCTGACTGGGGAGGACGCACGAGCAATGGACTTCGATACTCTGGACATGGCGCGCCTGCGCGGGCTCGCCGGCAACAAGTGGCGGCGCTACGGGGATGAGGTTCGGCCCGCCTGGGTGGCGGACATGGATTTCCTCCAGGCGGCACCCATCCGCGACTTCGTCGCCCACGCCGGCGCCACGGGCGATCTGGGTTACCCCTTCGCGGGAGGTCCGGAGCCCTTGCAGGCGATCTTCGCCGAGCGCGCCATGCAGCGTTACGGCTGGCGCGTCGACACCGAGCGGGTCGAGCTCATCATCGACGTGGTCCAGGGGCTCTATGTGGGGCTCGACATTTATTGCGCGCCCGGAGAGGGAGCCATCGTCCCGACGCCCATTTATCCTTACTTTCTGACCGCCGCCGAAGAAAACGACCGGCGCGCCATCGCCAACCCCCTGGTTTCGGACGGTGCACGCTTCGTCATCGACTTCGATGCCCTGGAGGCATGCATCGATGACGGCACCCGGGTACTCATGGTCTGCAATCCCCACAACCCCACCGGTCGGGTATTCCTGCGCGAAGAGCTCGAGGCCCTCGCGGAGGTGGCCCTGCGCCACGATCTCGTGGTCATCGCCGACGAGATCTTCGCCGACGTCGTGTTCGAGGGGCATCGCTACATCCCTTTCGCAAGCCTCGGCCCGGAAATCGCCGCACGCACGGTGACCTTTCACTCGGCCACCAAGGCCTTCAATCTTGGCGGTATCCGCCTGGCC
>CAXMNG010000173.1:0-2512 GCA_964194585.1 Salibacteraceae bacterium
GGTCCTGTGCTCCTGCGCGCAGCTGCCAAAGGACTACCACGCCGAAAAGACCACCGCCATCACCGGCACTGAAGCTACCGCCCTCGGCCTGAGGTCCATCGCCGACCGTCAAGGTCACATGGACGAATCACGGGTGATTCCACTGATAGACGGCGTCGATGCATTCTATGTCCGTGCGGTTCTGGTCAAGAGCGCAGAGCGTTCTCTGGATCTTCAGTATTTTCTCTGGCACAAGGATCTTACCGGTCAAGTCCTGTTGAAGCATGTGCTGGACGCGGCCGATCGGGGTGTGCGGGTGAGAATGCTGCTGGACGACCTCGACAACCAGGCGCTGGACCCGGAGTTTTACGCTCTGGACACGCACCCGAATATCTCCATACGCCTTTTCAACCCGTTTGCCACAAGAGGCTTCAAGTATATTGATTTCTTCGCAGACACCGCCCGCGTCAACCGACGCATGCACAACAAATCGCTGACGGCGGACAATCAGTACACGATAGTAGGTGGCCGGAACATCGGCGACGAGTACTTCGATGCACAAGAGGACACGAACTACTACGACTTCGATGTGCTGGTCACCGGACCTGCCGGCCATGAGGTTTCCGAGCAATTCGACATATATTGGAACCACGAAACCGCCGTGCCGGTCTATGCGTTCAAGCAGAACACCGCCACGGCCAGCGACCTGGAGCGGGTACGAAACGACCTGACACGGCACTGGGAGTTCGCGTTGGAATCCGAGTATGCCGATGACGTGAGGTCCGCCGATATCGCTCACGCTCTCAGGGGAGAGACGTACCCCGCTTACACCGGGGTCGCGGACGTGGTCTATGACGATCCGGACAAGGGTCTTGGGAAACCGCCGGAAGAGATCACGACCATGAAAGATCTCATGAGACCATATTTCAAAGGCGTCGAGCGCGAGATAATCCTGATTTCACCCTATTATGTCCCCGGGGACCGCGGTGTGGAGGGGGCGGTTGATGCAGTCGAGCGAGGAGTTGCCGTAGACGTGCTAACGAACTCGTACGCCTCCACGGATTCGGGGGTCGTTCACGCCGGCTATTCCAGGTATCGAGAGCCGCTGCTTGCAGGTGGCGTTCAGATTTTTGAGCTGAAGCCCACCTCGAGGAAGGATCGCGCGGCGGGTCGCGTGGCATTCAAATCCGCGGCGAGCCTGCACACCAAGGTGTTCATTCTCGATCGAGAAACGATATTTATCGGTTCACTCAATCTCGACCCACGTTCCATCGACATCAACACGGAAATGGGTATCGTGTTCCATTCACCGGAGATGGCCGGGAAGATGGCGCGTGGACTCGACAAGGACGGCTTGGAGCACGTCTATGAGCTTCAGCTGGTAAGGTCGCCGGCGGAGAGTAAGGGCGAGTATACGACCTACACGTGGGACATCGAGTGGTTGGAGCGGGTCGACGGCGAGACCATTCGGTATACCAGTGAGCCCGGTGTCGGTATATTGGAAAGCATCAAGCTGTTTTTCAGTAGTTTCGCGCCGGAATCGCTGATCTGACGGTAAGTAAGACGCAAAGTCGTGTTGCTCTCATGATTTTCCGGCAATGCAGGTTTATTGCTCCGTCGCCCGCTGCCCTTCTTTCAGCCACACTCTGAACAGCTCATAGCCGAGCGCGAGAACCACCGCGCCGGTGAAGAGTCCGATGATTCCGGAAGAAATCATTCCTCCGATGGCGCCGACGAGAATGATGGGCATGGGAACTTCGACGCCGCGACCCAGGAGAAGGGGTTTCAAGAATGTATCGCTCGAGCCCACCAGGATGCTCCAGATCATGAATATGACCGCAACGGTGGTGCTGGATGTGGAGAATACGTAAAGGATAATCGGCGCGAGAATCAAAATCGGGGGAAGCTGGACGATGGCGACCAGCAGAACAAGCAGAGCCCAGAGCCCAGCCCCGGGCACACCGGCCGCGAGCAACCCGACCCCGGCGAGCAGCGATTGGATCAGCGCTACCCCCAGAACACCCTGCGCGACGCTGCGCACGGTCTTGGTTGCGAGTGTCGCGAACTCTTCCCCGCGATCGCCTGTCAGCCTTGTTGCCAGCGCCTTCAGGAATCCGCCGAAACCGACGGCGTTCGCAAGAATCACGCCGGCGATGATTATCGAGATGACGAATTGTAGAACGCCGACCCCGGCGCCTGCGGCCGTGGACAGCAACCAGCCGGCGGCCTCTTTGAGCTGCGGCGCGATGGAAGTCAACGTGGCTCCGAGATTCTCGGAAGCACCGCTCCAGAATGCCGACAGTTCCTCGCCGATGAGCGGCCATTCCCGCACGCTCGCGGGCGGCGGCGGGATGATCAGGCTGCCGTCCTGCAGATCCTGGGACAGTGCTTGCGTCGTGTCGGCGACGGTGCCCATGAGCATCACGGTGGGCGTGATCAGCAGGGCGAGTGCCACCAGGGTGAACACCGTCGCTGCCAGTTTACCGCGCCCACCCAGCTTGACCTGCATCCACCGATACATGGGGTAGCTCGC
>CAXMNG010000174.1:0-8220 GCA_964194585.1 Salibacteraceae bacterium
CGCGGCGTATAACCAACGCGATTGCCTGTGATGGCTGACGGAAAGGTGAAATAGAAATGGGGATTTGAAAAGAACTTGTTCTCTGTTTCATCCGGATAGTGGAAGCGGATATTGTGGGATTCGAGCACCTTGCGCGTTTCCGCCAGGTCGTCGACGGAGAAGACTTCACCTACGTATCTTGCGTTGGGCTTCTTGCGCGCCAGGGGATACAGCTTGTTCAGGCGCGTCAGGTCGTCGGTGAAGTGGCGGTCGAGGGGCTCTACAACGATGTAGTGTGGAAATTCCGGTTGAGATTCCAAAAAGAATATCTTGTGAGTTTCGTTCCGATAGGTGGCCAGGAGTCGATATGGCGTCATGAGATAGAGTTCTTCCAGATAAGAGAGTGCGTCTCCCGTCTCCACCTGAACTACCAGGGCGCAAATCTTGTCGAGAAGTTCTTCGAGCCCGCTGCGTCGTCTGCGCTCGTAAATTTTCAAACGGTACTCGTTGAAGAAATCCGAGTTCTTCTTGTCGCCCAGTGGCTCGAAGGTCGTGATGTCCTGGCTCATTTATCAGCTCCTTTGCCGGCTGGCACTATCGGACGATACGCGGGTATCCAGAAATTGCTATCGATGCGATTTCGCAGCACTTCGGCCGTCGTAGTCTTCGCGAGCCCTTCACGCTGCGCCTGGGTGGCGACGCTGAATGCGATCTCTTTGCTCACCTCGCGAACCTGAGCGAGCGGCGCGAGGAGCGGGGCGCTGGCATCGGTGTTTGCCGGGGAGCAGGCCGCCAGGGCTTCGGATGCGGCCATGAACATCTGATCGCTGACCCGCCGGGCGCCGGCGGCGAGAATGCCCAGGCCCATGCCCGGGAAGATGTAGCTGTTGTTGCACTGGGCGACTGGATGGCTCCGCCCGCCGTAACTGACGGGGTCGAAGGGACTTCCCGTTGCAATCAGCGCGCGGCCGTCGGTCCAGTCGATCAAATCGGAAGGCGTCGCCTCGATTCTGCTGGTTGGATTCGACAGCGGAAAGATGATGGGCCGCTCGGTGGCGCTCGCCATGCTACGCACGATTTCCTCGGTGAACAGTTTCGGTTGACCGGACACACCCACCAGAACGGTGGGCCTCGCCTGCTGCACGACATCCAGCAGGCTGACGCCGTCGGCGGGATGCGACGCCCATCCGCCGATCCGATCCCGGGGTTGCGCCAGTTTCTGTTGGAATGCCAGCAAACCCTCCATCTGGTCGTGAAGAAGTCCGCTACGATCGACCATGAAAATGCGCGCCCGCGCATCGGTCTCGGACAGGCCCTGCTTGACCATGGTTCTGATCATCTGTTCCGCGATGCCACAGCCGGCCGAACCAGCGCCAAGAAACACCACGGTTTGATCACTCAGACGCATGTCGGCGACTTTGGTGGCGGCCAACAAGGTTCCGACGGTTACCGCTGCCGTGCCCTGGATATCGTCGTTGAAGGTGCATAGTTCGTCGCGGTATCGCTCCAGCAGCGGACTCGCGTGGGTCTGGGCGAAGTCTTCGAACTGCAGCAGTACGTCGGGCCAATTGCGCTTTACCGCCTGCACGAACAAGTCTACGAAGTCGTCATAGTCCTGTCCCGTTATGCGTTCGTGATGCCAACCGATATAACGGGGATCGGCCAATCGCTCATCGTTGTTGGTGCCGACGTCCAGCATGATGGGCAAGGTGGTAGCGGGGTCGATGCCGCCGCAGGCGGTATACAGCGAGAGCTTGCCGACGGGGATACCCATGCCGCCGGCGCCCTGGTCTCCCAGTCCCAGAATACGCTCGCCGTCGGTGACCACGATTACCTGCACGTCCTGCACCATGGAGTTGTCGAAGATCGCATCGATGGAATCCCTTTCAGGGTAGGAGATGAACAATCCCCGCGGGCGTCGGAAGATTTCGCTGAACTGCTGGCAGGCTGTACCGACGACCGGCGTATAGATGATTGGCATGGTCTCCGGAAGGTGTGCGTGCAGCAGCGCGTAGAACAGCGATTCGTTGGTATCCTGGAGCGCACGCAGGTAAATGTGCCTCTCGATATCGGTGGATTTTTGCTGCAACGCTTCGTAGGCGCGCTCGACCTGCTCTTGCAAGCTTTCGATATGCGGCGGCAGCAGACCGAGAAGACCGAGCTCGAGGCGTTCGCGCTGCGTGAATGCAGTTCCCTTGTTGAGGAGCGGATTCTCGAGCAACTCGTTGCCACTTAGCGACGTCGTAATCGCAGCCTCAGTGCTGTCATCATGGGTGCTCATCGTCCATCTCCATTCAGCTCGCGCTTTTCATGAGTACGTGCATCAGCACCGAGCAACCGTCGGCGAGATCTTCGGGTTTGGCATTCTCCTGCTCGTTGTGGCTGATGCCCCGCTCGCAGGGCACGAAAATCATACCGGTCGGTGCCGCCAGGGCCAGATTGCAGGCATCGTGTCCGGCGCCGGAGTAAATATCCCGGTGAGGTATGGAGAGCCGCTCAGCGGTTTCGCGGATGCTGCGTACGCAGCTCTCGTCGAAGCCGACGGATGCCCGCTCACTGACCAGCTCGAAGGCGATGTCGAGCTTGCTGTTCGCGGCAATGGCACCGCAAACTTCCCGCATCTGCTTTTCCACCGTTGCCAGGACGGCATCGTCCGGGTGGCGGCTGTCGATGCTGAACTGCGTCTGTCCGGGGATGGTGTTGGGTGAGTTCGGCCGTACGCTGAGAGAGCCGACGGTGATTACCGGATGTGGCTGGTGCTTGAAGGCAACGGCGTTGACGCCGTCCACCATGCGCGCGGCGCCGAGAAGAGCGTCCCGGCGCAGCCCCATGGGCAGTGTTCCAGCGTGCCCTTCCTCCCCCGTTACCGTCACCTGGAAGCAGCGTTGTCCCTGGGCGCCCATGACCACGCCCACGGTTTTGCCTTCCGCCTCGAGAATCGGTCCCTGCTCGATGTGGGCCTCGAAGAAGGCCCGGGGCGGGTTGCCGCCAATCGGCTCGCTTCCCGCGTAGCCGATGGCTTCCAGGGCCGCGGCCATGGTCACGCCGTCGGGATCCGTGCGTGCCAGGGCCTCCTCCAGCGTGTACACGCCGGAGAAAACCCCCGACGCCAGCATGCCGGAGAAGCGCACGCCTTCCTCGTCCGTCCACACCACCACGTCGATGGGCGCCCGGGTCGTGACGCCGGCGTCGTTCATTGCGCGTACCGCCTCGAGCCCGGCAAGCACGCCGTAAATGCCATCGAACTTGCCGCCCAGGGGTTGCGTGTCCAGATGGCTGCCGGTCATCACCGGCGCCAGGGTCGCCTCGCTGCCCGGGCGGCGCGCGAAAATATTGCCCATGCGATCGATGCGAACGATGCATCCGGATTCCTCGCACCAGCCCACGAACAAATCCCGCGCCCGCTTGTCGAGTTCCGTGAGGGCGATGCGTCCGACGCCGCCACCGGGGGTCGCGCCGATGCGGCCCATTTCCATCAGGTTCGCCCAGAGCCTGTCTCCGTCGGCGCGAATCGCTTCGCCGCTGCTCATGCTCGATCCTCCCGCTTAATCCGCTTGTCCTTTTGCCGTTTTCCGTGTGCCGCACGCATCGCGGCATCCACAGCCTTGCGTGCCCAGTCGCGCAGCAGCTCCGCGTCCTCCAGTGCATCTTCTGGAGCCGCATGATAGGACATCTGGTAGGTCTTTCCCTTCTTGGTGTAGCGGAAGGCGTCGAGGTCCGCCGCTTCGAACTCACCGCGGCTTTCGTCATCCACTTTGAGGTACAGCGTGTCGCTTGCCACCAGTGCGAACATCAACCGGTCCAGATAGATTCCGTAACCGCCGAACATGCGTCTCGCGCTTACCGGCCCCAAGGGCTCCAGCAGATCGAGCACATGGGTCACGAACTCGTTGGCTTTCGCGCTCATGGTCGCACCTGCAGACGCCGTGCGTATCCTGGCATCCTCCGAGAGCATTTTAAGGCCAACAATCTACTCCCAAGGGCAGGTTCCTTGATCCTGCTTCCATTGCTGTGTATGCTCTTAAGAGCCTATAAATTTACTTAAAGCACTCTTAAGAGCAGATGACAGCAAAAAACGCACTTATGATGGCCCCACCGTATCCCGTTGAGCAAGCAATCAAGCGGCTCGGCGCAAACCTACGTACAGCCAGGCTACGCCGCAACCTGACGATTGCGGACGTGGCGCAAAAGATTGGCACGGGGCCCCGGGCTGTCTCCGATGCGGAGAATGGCAAGGGGTCGACCGGAATCGTTGCCTATGTCGCCCTGCTCTGGGCGTACGATCTCCTGGGTCCTCTGGAAGAGGTTGCAAACCCGGCCCAGGATGAAGAGGGCCAGGCGCTGTCGCGTGAGCGAATGCGCGCCAGTGCAACCGAGAAGCTGGACAGTGATTTCTGAACTCAGCCCCCGGGAATGCTACGTCTATATCACCTTACCCGGTCAAACCGAGGCGGTGACAGCGGGCAGGTTCGTGCTCACCACCAATCGGGCCGGCACGCCGGTTGGACGCTTCGTTTACGGGAGAAGCTACCTGGAGCGGGCAGAGGCGGTCTCGATTGACCCGATCGAGCTGAAGCTTGCCAAGCGGACATACCAAACGACAGCGCTCAAAGGTGTATTTGGTGCGCTCCGGGACTCCGGCCCGGACTACTGGGGTCGCCGCATCATTGAAAAGCATGTCGGCAAAGCGCAGCTCGGGGAGCTCGAGTATCTTCTTCAATCCCCTGATGATCGCGCCGGGGCGCTGGGGTTCGGTCTGAACCGGAGCCCTCCCGCTCCACGGCGGGAATTCAACAAAACGTTGGCGCTCGACAAGCTCCAGGCCCTTGCGGATGCGATTGTCGCTGACGAAGAGCTCAATGAAGGGGCAGGTGCGGACCAGGTCCAAGATTTGATGTTGATCGGAACATCCATGGGCGGCGCGCGACCCAAGGCCGTTGTTGAAGACGAAGAAGGTCTTTGGATTGCGAAATTCAACACGGCGCAAGACCGGTGGAACAGTGCACGAGTTGAGCGCGCCATGCTGGTACTGGCGCGCAACTGTGGTTTGCAGAGCTCAGAGAGCAAAGTCGTCACGGTGGCAGGCCGCGATGTCTTGCTGGTAAAGAGATTTGATCGGGAGAAAACGAAAAACGGCTACCTTCGCTCACGCATGATTAGCGGGCTGACACTTTTGAAGGCAGAGGATACACACCACGACCGCGACAGATGGTCATACGTTTTTCTTGCCGAAGAATTACGCCGCGTGTGCGCTCAGCCGAAGAGGGATGCGCGCGAGCTGTTTCAGCGTATGTGCTTCAATGCGCTCATTTCAAACACGGACGATCATCCGCGCAATCACGCGATCATTGCCAGGGAGTCAGATTGGAAGCTCTCACCTGCCTACGACCTCACGCCCACCACACCAGTAAGCATTGAGCGACGGGATCTGGCCCTGACTTGCGGCGACATGGGACGTTACGCGCATGCGGAGAACTTGCTCTCACAAAGCGCCCGATTCCTTCTGGAACGAGATGAAGCCGAGGCAATCATTTCTGAAATGGAAGGTCGCGTCGCGAGCACCTGGTATGAAGTTGCTCGTTCCGAAGGCGTATCAGAACAAGATTGCGGCTTTGTCGAGCGTGCTTTTGTCTATGACGGGTTCAGGTTTGATATCGTTGTGTAGGTTTCTCAGGCCAAGCCGCGGCGAATGCCCGCAGCTCTTGAACCGAGCGGCCGGAAGGTCGTAGTGTGCGCGCAATGGGGAGAAAGAAGAGAAAGCAGCGCGAGCCGGGCGAGGGGCGACGCCGGATACGCAAGATGGCAGGAACGCGCGAGTGGGTCGGCGGCCGAGTCACGGCTCCTTTCACCATCACCGAACCGGAATCCTACCGGCCGGAAATGATTCTGTGGCTGGAGCTGCCCGAGGACCTGATCGTCGCCAGCACGCTGCTCGACCCCGAAGGACCCTCCGTCTCTTTCGGCGAAACGCTTCTCGATGCGATGGCGTCGCCGCTGGCCGGCCTGCCGCGGCGACCCGCGCGCCTCCGGGTATCCGATGCCCGGCTGGCTGCCGAGGTGCGAGAGGCGGTGCCGGACGTCGAGGTCGTGGTGGCCCCAACGCCGGAGCTCGACCGGATCCTCCAGCTCATGGCCGAATCCTCGGCCCTCGAGGACGAGATTGACCGGAGTTATTTCGAAGGTGGGAGCGTCCCGACACAGACCATCGCGTCGCTTTTCCGTGCCGCCGAATTGCTCTTCCGGATTGCCCCCTGGAAGGTGGTGGCCGACGACTCCCAGCTACTTCGCCTGGACATCCCTGCGTTCGAGGTCGAGGGCGCATGCGTATCGATTATCGGTGCGCTGGGCGAAAGCCTGGGCTTCATCGTCTTCCCCTCGCTGGCGGCCTACGAGCAGTTTCTGGACGCCGCAGAGGCGAGGTTCGACTTCGACGGAGCCGTGGATCTGGGTACCTCCACCCTGTCTCTCAACTTCGAGCGCGGCGCAGACCTCCCTGCCTCGATGCGCCGCGAGGCGGCCAAGCACGGTTGGCCAGTGGCCGATGCCACCGCCTACCCGTGGGTCCAGCACCGTGACCGGGACGGAGTGTTACGCCCGCTCAGCGCGCGCGACGTCCAGATCGTGTCTGCCTGCGCAACGTCGCTCAGCACGTTTTTCTTGAAGCACGGCACGATTTTCGAGCACGAGGCCTTCGAGCCCGTTTGCGAGTCTTTCACTGACGAGAATGATCTCGAAGTTCGCTTCACTGCTCCCTACGAGGCAGCCGCCCAATTCCCAGTGAACGACCCGCTGCCGTCGGAGCCAATGCATTCGCCGCCACACAAGGTGGGGCGCAATGCACCCTGCCCGTGCGGCAGCGGCAAGAAGTACAAAAAATGCTGTATGGGCAAGGACCGGGCGGCGCGGGAATCGGCGCGAGCACCCGCGGCCCTCCATGACACCGATCGGCGCTTGGTAGGTGAGATGATGCGTTTTGCGGCGCAGCGTTTCGGCGATGCCTGGTCACGGGCGGCTGAAGATTTCGGCGATCCGGAAACAGCGGTTCAACTCTTCGGGCCCTGGGCGGTCTACCAGTTCGCCGTCGAGGGAAAGCCGGTCGTCGCGTGGTTTGTCGAGGCACGGGAACGCCGCCTTTCGAACTCCGAGCTGAAATGGCTCCAGGCGCAGCAAGCCTCCTGGCTCTCCGCGTGGGAGGTTATCGCCGTCGAGTCGGGCCACAGCATGACCCTCAAGGATCTGCTGACGGGCGAGGAGCGTACCGTCGAGGAGGCCAGCGCGTCGCAGCCACTCGTCAAACGAGATGCCATTCTCGGTCGCGTCGTCGACCACGATGGGTTGTCCGTGCTCTGCGGGGTCCATCCGCGGGCGTTGCCGCCCGGCGATGTCGCCGAGGTCGTCCGGCGCATCCGTGGCCGGCTGCGTCGCAAGCGGGCGATTCCCGTGGATCGCCTTCGCGACGACAAGACAGGCCGCTATTTGATCGCCCGCTGGGAGGATGCGGTCGAGGGGGTCGATGTCAGAAGCAGCATCCCGCCCAGGCTCCAGAATACGGATGGAGAGGACCTGCTGCTGACAGTCGACCTGTTCGCGTTCGAGCCTACACTTCGCGGCGAAGTCGAGAAGTGTCTCGCCGCGCTTGAGGGCGTCGAGCCCCCCGAGCGCGGTGCGCCTGACCAGAGTTACGTATTCATGCGCCCTGGAAATGTCATGCATGGAGCCGGGGAGAACACGGTCGTCGGCAGGGCCGAGGTCTCTGGTGGCAAGTTGAGGTTGGAGACCAACTCCGTCGCACGCGCGGACTCGCTGCGTGAGCGCATCGAGATTGTGTGCGCTGATCTGATTCGCCATCGTGCACGCGAGCACTCGGATCCCACTTTCCAGCTTCGGCAGGAGGGGGAATCTACCGATAGAGGCGGGCCGCCTGTCGATATCCCGCCCGCCGATCCGAAAAGGTTGATTCGCGAGTTCAAAGACAAGCACTATGCCGACTGGGCCGACCAACCTATGCCGGCCCTCCAGGGCCGAACGCCGCGCCAGGCAGTGCAGACAAAGACCGGGCGGGATCAGGTCGATCTGTTGCTCAAGGACTGCGAGAACCATGAGGCGCGAATGCCTGAGGAGCAACAGTTCGATTTCTCACGCTTGCGCAGTGAGCTCGGGCTTGACGTATGACCCCAGCGCACTCTTTCTACATTAAGCGCTATTTGTCCCCGGCGCGGCGACGATGTTGATGGGATCGCC
>CAXMNG010000175.1:0-2159 GCA_964194585.1 Salibacteraceae bacterium
CTTGACCGTCACCGACCGCACCCAGATTGCGCTGCCGATGGGATACCAGGTCCACTGGTACGAGATCCGTGCCGTGGTGGGGCAGGGCGGCTTTGGTATTACCTATCTGGCCAAAGACGCCAATCTGGACCATCTGGTCGCCATCAAGGAGTACCTGCCCACGAATCTGGCGGTTCGCTCCGGTGAAAGTACCGTGCGTCCGGTTTCCGAAGGCCGCTCCTCCGTATTCGACTGGGGGCTGGAGCGCTTCGTGCGTGAGGCCCGCACGCTGGCAAAGTTCAAGCACCCCAACATCGTCACCGTTTACAGCGTGTTCGAGGCCAACGGCACGGCCTACATGGTCATGGAGTACGAACGCGGTGTGAATCTCGAACAGGCCATCGATGCGGGGCTTGTGCTCGGCGAAGCGCAGTTGCTGGGCATCGTCCATCCGTTACTGGACGGGCTCGAGATGGTGCACGCAGGAGGGTTCATTCACCGCGATATCAAGCCGGAGAACGTTCTTCTGCGCAAAAACGGATCACCCGTGCTCCTGGATTTTGGCTCGGCCCGCGAGTCACTGACAGGCGAGTCGCCGACACTCACTACCCTGGTGACGCCGGGCTTCGCACCCTTCGAGCAGTACCAGGACGAGCGGCACGGCGCCAAGCAGGGGCCGTGGACCGACATATATGCTCTGGGCGCGACCCTCTACAGGATTATCAACGGTGAAGAGCCGGTGGATGCGCTGACTCGCGTCAATTCGGTACTGGACAAGAGCCCGGATCCGCTGAAGCCTGCCGCCGAAGTGGGCGCCGGGCAGTACTCCGAGCAATTCCTCGAGGCCATCGATGCGGCCATGCGCTTCGATGTCCTGGATCGACCCCAGGACGTCGCGGCCTGGCGCGGCATGTTTCCCGACGGCGGGCAGCTGCCTGACATGCAGGGCGTCTCCAATGCGAATCTCGCCTGGGCCGAATGGGAATCGCGTCAGAGCGCAAAGTCACCGAGCCAACTGACCGGTCTGCGAGGTGACGCCAAAACCCGGCGCCCGCCCGTGCCCCGCTTTGCGTGGCTGGCCGCGGCTGCGGCGATTGTGGTCGCCGGAATCGGCGTGTGGTATCTCGCGAAGGCGCCGGGCGCGCCCGAGCGGCCTCCCATCGCCCGCATCGTGGTGTCTCCGCCGACCTCGGTCCGCGATGACGAAATCGGGGAGTTGCTTCGCACCGCCGCGGCGGATGTCGACGCGCTGCGCTTGACGACGCCGGCCGGCGACAACGCCTTCGAGCGTTACCAGAAGGTGTTGGCCGTGGAGCCCGACAACGAGGATGCGGTGCGCGGACTGGAGGTCATCGTCATACGTTACGTGACGCTTGCCAATACGGCGTTGAGCAATGGCGAGCTCGACAAGGCGAAGCACTATCTCGACAGTGCCGGTGGGGTCTTGCCCGAAGACAAGGGAGTCGCGCTGGCGCGCAAGATGTTGAAGGCGGCTGCGGCGTCTCCGCGATCCGTGGCGGGCTCGGCCCCGGCGGCGTCCGTGGCCCCCGCGGTGGTGGCGCCACGGCGCGTGGCGGTATTGCCCTTCTGGGGCCGCCAGAGCGTGTCCGCAGCCCAGGAGGGCGCGGACGCGAGCGTGGAAATCAGTGAGTTCGTGCACAATTTTCTGCGCAACCGCTCGTCGTTGGACATGATTTACTCTTATTACCAGCCCAGCTTCGACCACGCACCGGTGAACGAGGCTGGCGATCTGTGGAGCGGCGACGCGGTAAGCAAGGCGCCGCGCATGGGGGCAATCCGCGAACTCGGGCGCACGCTGGGTGCCGACGGGGTGCTGGTGTACGGCTACGAGCCCAAGTCCGGCGCCGGCGCCGACATTCAGGTGTATCTGGTGGATGTGGCGGACGGGCGGGTGATTCGCCGGCAAGGCAATCTTGACGCCCTCGCGGAAATTACCCGCGACAGTTTCGAGGATTGGGTCAGCGACAATTAAATGGGGACAGATCTATTTTTCCGGCGGGCCCGTTCGGGCCGGCCGGGAAAATAGATCTGTCCCCATTTTATCCCTGTCCCCATTTAATTGTCCAAATAGTCGCTCACGGTCTTCGTGGCCGCCGGGTCCAGGTGCAACCCCGACTTGGTGCGGCGCCATAGGACATCCTCGGCGGTTTGTGCCCACT
>CAXMNG010000176.1:0-7888 GCA_964194585.1 Salibacteraceae bacterium
AGGCCGGCGTGCCCGCGCCTCCGAAGGACGTTCTGGAGAAACAGGTGCTCGAGCAGCTGATTCTCGATCGTCTGCAGTTGCAGATCGGATCTGCCACGGGAATTCGTGTCGACGACGAGGCCCTCAATCGACAGATCGCGGATATCGCCCGGCAAAACAATCTGAGCCTGCGTGAATTCCGTGACATTCTCGCGCGCGACGGCTACAACTTCGCCGCTTTCCGCGAAGAAATTCGCAGCGAGCTCATCAAGAGCCGGGTTCAGCAACGTCAGGTCCAGGATCGCGTCCAGGTCACCGATCGGGACATCGACAATTACCTCGCGACCCGAGAGAAGCAGGGCGGCAACAATCCCGAGTATCGCGTCGGGCATATTCTGATCGCGGTTCCCGACGGTGCCTCGCCGGAAGAGCTGGCCGACGCCAGGGACGAGGCCGAGGACATCGTCGCCCGACTGAACGCCGGTGCCAATTTCGGCCGCACCGCGGCCGCCGAGTCCGACGGCAGGCAGGCACTGGAAGGCGGGGATCTTGGCTGGCGCAAGGCCGAGGAGTTGCCGACGCTGTTCGAGAACATCGTGCCGAAGCTGGACAAGGGCGAGCTCTCCGAAATCGTGCGCAGCTCCAGCGGCTTTCACATCGTCAAGCTGATGGATACGCGCGGCGCCGAACGTCTCGTCATCAACCAAACGCACGCCCGGCACATTCTCGTCAAGACCAACGAAATCATCAGCAACGATCAAGCGCGTTCCCGGTTGGTCGTGCTTCGCTCGCGAATCGTGAACGGTACCGATTTCGACGAGCTCGCCCGAGCCAACTCCGACGATGCGGGATCCGCCGTCAAGGGCGGAGATCTTGGGTGGCTGAGTTCCGGTGACACGATACCGCCATTCGAGAAGGCCATGGACGCGCTTGCCGTCGATGAAATCAGCAAGCCCTTCGAAACCCAGTTCGGATGGCACATCGTACAGGTGCTCGGTCGCCGTGATCGCGATAGCACCAAGGAAGTACAGCGTGCCGAGGCCGCGGAGGCGCTGCGCAATCGGAAAGTCGACGAGGAGCTGCAAAACTGGTTTCGGCAAATTCGCGACGAGGCGTACATCGAGTATCGTCTCGACGAGTGAGAACAAGCCCGGTGCGCACCCATCGACCGCGCAAACGCTTCGGTCAGCACTTCCTCCACGACAATTTCGTGGCGGCGCGCATCGTGCGCGCCATCGGCGCGAAGCCCGGCGAGCGGGTGGTAGAAATCGGCCCCGGCCTGGGGGCTCTTACGGTTGGGCTGTTGGAATGCTGCGAAAGCCTCGATGTCATCGAGCTGGACCGGGACCTGGCGGCAGGGTTGAGAGCCGAGTACCAGGGCGACCAGCGACTCAGGGTTCATACCGGTGATGCCCTGCGCTTCGATTTCCGGCAGCTGGTGGCTCCCGGTGAGCAGCTGCGGGTGGTGGGTAATCTCCCCTACAACGTGTCGACGCCCCTGCTGTTTCACCTGCTGGACCAGGCACCGATTATTGCCGACATGCATTTCTTACTGCAGCGGGAGGTGGTGGAGCGGCTGATCGCCCCGCCCGGCGGTGGAGACTACGGCCGGCTCACCGTAATGGTGCGACTCGCGTGCGAGAGTGAGAAGCTCTTCGATGTGGGCGCCGGAGCCTTTCGCCCGGCGCCGCGAGTAACATCGGCGATGGTGCGCCTGCGCGTGCGCCACAAACCCGAGGTACAGCTGGCGGATCTACCCACCTTCCAGCGCCTCGTGTCGCATCTGTTCTCCCGGCGCCGCAAGACCCTGCGCAACAGCTTGCGCGGACAATTGAGCGAAGCCGAGCTCGAGAGCCTGGGTATCGATCCGAATGCACGGCCCGAGACGTTGGATATCACCGCTTTCGCAGCGCTCGCCAACGCGGTTCACGGCGCTGGAATGCGTGATTGAGAGGGGCCGCACCGGGCGACCACATCCGCATCAACTTGTGCACAGTTTCTGTGGATAAGGTTGTGGAAAATTTGCGACAAATGGCTCCCGGAGCTTATCCATCTAGGTTATGTGACGAATTGGTCACAATTTAGCCGATTCGACCTATCTGGCGATAAAACAATGACTTACCCGTGGACCGGTGGCCCGCGGCCGGGCTCCGCCGAGCACCGTCGTAGCGCTCCCGGGACGAGCCTCACTTATGTGCATAAGCTCACGAACTGGATGAATACGAAGCGCCTATCTACCTGTCGGATCGACACTTTCGCCGATTGCTCCTGATGGGGAGAAGCTTAATGGGGAGGGGTGTTAAATGGGGACAGATCTATTTTCCCGTCGGACGGGGTCCGTCCGACGAGAAAATAGATCTGTCCCCATTTAACACCCCTCCCCATCAGGAGCCCGCGAGCTGCTCGCGTAACGCCGTGATCACCTCGCCGGTCCGTGGACGCACACCGCGCCACAGGAAGAACGCCTCGGCGGCCTGCTCGACGAGCATGCCGGCGCCGTCCACGTTGCGATCACCGGCCGAGTCGCGCGCCCAGCGCATGAAGGGCGTCGGCCCGGCGGCATACATCAAATCGTAGCAGCACCCGCCTTCCGCCACCGCCGAGACCGAAATGTCGGGAACCTGGTCTTGCAGACTGGCGGATGTCGCGTTGATCAGCAGATCGAACTCATGGCCCTCGACCGCGCCCAAGGCAAGCGCCGACACGGGACCGACGGGTTGAAAGCGGCGCGCGAGCGCGACGGCACGCTCGTGGGTACGATTCGCAATCACCAGCGATCGCGGATTGGCTGCCAGCAACGGCGCGACGACGCCGCGCGCCGCGCCGCCGGCGCCGAGCAGCAGCACCCGCAACCCATGGAGCACGATGCCGTGATTGTCGCGAAGATCGCGCACCAGACCGATACCATCGGTGTTGTCGGCCTGCCGCTTGCCGGCCGCATCGAAGCACAAAGTGTTGGCAGCGCCGGCCAGCCGGGCCCGTTCACTCGCCGTGTCGGCGATGGCGAACGCCTCTTCCTTGAACGGCAGCGTCACGTTGAGTCCCCGGCCACCGGCGTCCTGAAACGCCGTCACCGCTTCGGCAAAGGTGCCGGGTTCAACGCAAATTGCCTCGTAGCGGAGCCGCTCGCCGGTCTGCGCGGCAAACGCGGCGTGAATGAATGGTGACTTGCTGTGGGCGATGGGATGGCCCATGACCGCGTAGCGATCGTCGGGCTCGGATGTTCCGGGATCGATTTCGGCTAACCGCCTTGAGACTGGGTGATGGCCTGCAGGCCACCCTTGAGCACATGGCTGTCGAAACCCGCCTCGCTCATTATGTAGGCTGCGGCTTGGCTGCGCCGGCCGGTCTCACAGTAACAGATGTATCTCTTGCTGGAATCGAAGCCCTCGGATTTCAGACGCAGCATGAACAGAGGTATGTTGACGCTTCCCTTGATACTGCCGGCCTTGTGCTCGCTCTCCATGCGCACGTCGATGAGGATCGCGCCCTGCTTGACCATGGCCTTGGCCTGCTCGAGATCCACCTCCTTGAGCATCGGCTCCTTGAGCAGTTCATTGAAGTCGGTCTTCGACAACCGCATGAGCAGCCCGTCGCTTTCCATGATCACGGTGGCATTGCGTTTGCCCTCAGAAAGCAGTGCCTCTTCCCCGAACGCATCGCCATCGCCCAGCTGCGCAAGCGTCACCCGCGACCCGGAGGAAGACGCTCGCGTGACGTTACACTTGCCGTGGCAGATGATGTAGTAATAGTCACCCTCGCTGCCCTGTTTCACGATTTCCTGGTTGGCCTTTACGGGCATCTCATGAAGACGCATGAACATGTGCTGGATGTTTGCGGGAGGAATTCGCAGGAATGCCTTGGATTGCAGAATGCGCGTCATCCAGTCACCGCTGGTGCCGGCGTCCACGGAGTTGGCGCCTGAGGAGCCACCGTCCATGGAAATATCGCTCACCTCGATGCCGGAGAGCTGATCCCAGGTGAGCAGAATATCCAGCAGGTCGGTATCGAATCGAACCACCGTGACCTTGCTCTTGGCTCTGGCGGTCACCTGGCGCGGCTGTTGATTGGCAATCGGGTGCTTGGATTCCTTGCTACCGCCGCGTAGAACACCGGCTATTCCGGTGTCGTTGCGAAGTTCCAGCTCGCCTTCCAGCAGGTATACCGTTTTGCGGTCCATATCGCCCTTCTTGAAGACGTCACGGCCCGCAGGCACGTTTTCAATGACCGCCTTCTGCGCCAGCTCCAAAAAGTTGTCGTGGTTCAGCGATTGGGGCGGAACCAAGGTCTTCAGGACTGCCTTGTCGAGGAGTTTCTCGGGCATCTCGAACCTCGTCTGCGGGCGAGTTCAACGGTTCCGGCCGCCAGCTTGCCGGTCAATCCCGTATTTTAGGTATCCCCCGCCACTTTGGATAGGGGTGGCGATGACGACTGAAGGGCGATGCAAGACATTAATCGCGTGCAAATTGGAAATACTTGGCATTTTCGGGATAGCCGGCAGGAATGTCGTTCCGCAGCTTCGCGGACCACGGTCTCGTGGGGTGCGCTTGTGCCATTGCCCGCACTGGGGCTAAATGATGGCTACCGGCACCGAACGCGTGCCAATGGGGCGATGCCCACCATGATCGATCCTAAAAGCCTCGATGCGCTGGTTGGCAGGATTGCAGAAGGCCTGCCGGCCGGTTTCGGTCAGGTCCACGAAGACCTGCGCAACAATCTCCGCGCTGCCCTGTCGGCGGCATTGGCGCGCATGGATCTCGTGACCCGGGAAGAATTCGACGTGCAATCGGCGGTTCTGGCACGCACGCGGGAGAAGCTGACGGCGCTGGAAGCGAAGGTCGCCGAGCTCGAGGGCACCGCTGACGTGGATCAAGGGCCCCCCGGCCCCAGGCCACCAGGCTGAAGTCTGCACAAACCCGCGCCGGTTGACCCTGGGCCTGAACGCCGCCCGGCGTTAGCGTGCTGGCATGGAAACCGGCCCCCGGGACAAGTCTCTCGCAGTCGTGTTCGGACGTGCGCGCCTCGGCGTCGAGGCGCCACTCGTGACCGTGGAAGTTCATCTCACGGGCGGGCTGCCGCGCTGGGCCATCGTGGGACTCCCGGCAGCCACCGTCAGGGAAAGCCGGGACCGCGTGCGCGGCGCATTGATGAACAGCGGCTTCGAATTTCCGACCGGCCGTATCACGGTCAACCTTGCGCCCGCGGATCTTCCCAAGGAAGGCGGGCGTTTCGATCTGCCTATCGCCATCGGCATACTCGCCGCCAGCGCGCAAACCCCAAGCCTGATTCTCGCCGACCACGAATTCGTCGGCGAGCTGGCGCTCACCGGCGCAATGCGGGAGACCGGTGGTGTGTTGCCGGCATCGCTCGCGGTCAGGGACGCCGGGCGCACGCTGGTCGTGGCGCGTGCCGACGCCGACGAAGCCGCGCTGGCCCGCAATGCCCGGGTGCTGCCGGCGGAAAGCCTGCGCGAAGTCTGCGGGCATTTGGGTATTGGCAAGAACATCGATACCCACGTTTCGAGCATCGCCATGGGATCCGACACGCCGGACACGGATCTCAGCGACATCGCAGGTCAGTACCACGCCAAGCGGGTCCTGGAGATCGCCGCCGCCGGCGCACACAATCTGCTGCTGGTGGGCCCACCCGGTACTGGCAAGACCATGCTGGCGACGCGCCTTGCCGGCATTCTGCCACCCATGTCCGAGAGCGAAGCCCTGGAATGCGCAACCGTCTTATCGGTCAGCGACCGGCCCTTCCGGCTTGACCAGTGGGGCAAGCGCGCATTTCGCGCCCCGCATCACACCGCGTCCGGCGTCGCGCTGGTAGGCGGCGGCAGCCGTCCACGCCCGGGCGAGATTTCGCTGGCGCATCATGGGGTGCTGTTTCTGGACGAGCTGCCCGAGTTCGACCGCCGGGTGCTGGAAGTACTGCGCGAGCCGCTGGAGTCGGGCATTGTGAACATCGCACGTGCCGCACACCATTGCGTATTCCCGGCACGATTCCAGCTGGTAGCCGCTATGAACCCGTGCCCCTGCGGGCATCTGGGCGACGGCAGTGAGCGCTGCCAGTGCACCTGGGAGCAAGTGCGACGTTACCGCAATCGCGTTTCCGGAGCCTTGCTCGACCGTATCGACATGCAGATTGAGGTGCCGCCGGTGCCGTATGACGATATGGTCTCGGCACAACAGCCCGGGAAGCAGGAAAGCGCGCTGGTGCGCGTCCGCGTGGCGCACGCCCGGGATCGGCAGCTGAATCGTAGCGGCTGCCCCAATCAACACCTGGTGGCGAGAGATGTGGAGCGCCACTGTCGCCTCCGGCCCGCCGACCGGCGCCTGCTAGCAACGGCCATCGAGCGCCTGCGTCTTTCGGCTCGCGCCCGGCATCGGGTGCTGCGCGTAGCGCGGACGATCGCCGATCTGGCGGATATAGACGACATCGGGACCACGCATCTGAACGAGGCGCTACAGCATCGCAATAGTGAGAGATTGTTCACTTTCTGAGCGGAACGGGACGCAAAGGGGGAAGACGCGGGGTTTCCGCACAAGAATCCGTTACATGACCGTAACTCGCTTGCAAGGGTTACACGATTCAGTTCAAATGCGCGGCATGATGGAACAGACTCCTGACTACAGAATCGAAATCGCAGTTCAGAGCGTGTACATAGACGACGAGTCCGAGCCGGACGACAACAAGTACGTGTTCGCCTACACGGTCACAATCCGCAACGTGGGCACGGTCCCGGCCCAGCTTCTCACGCGTCACTGGACCATCACCGATGCCGACGGAAAGGTTCAGGAAGTGCGCGGCGAAGGCGTAGTCGGCGAGCAGCCGAGACTCGTGCCGGGTGAAGGCTTTCAATACACCAGTGCCGCGCTCATCGGGACACCGGTTGGGACCATGGGAGGAAGCTATCAGATGGTGGCGGACGATGGCGTGTCATTCGACGCGGAGATCCCGCTTTTCCGGTTGTCGATTCCGAATATACTTCACTGAGAGCCGCGCACACGCCGGGCGAGCACCCTCTCCCCGGAAATCCACTGCAATGATCTTTCGAGGACCCTGTCCGTGGCCATCTATGCGATAGGCGACATTCAGGGTTGTTTCGACGAACTCCAGGAACTCCTGCGCCACGTTCGCTTCCAACGCGCAAAGGACCAGCTATGGTTCGTCGGCGATCTCGTCAATCGCGGTCCAAAATCACTCGAGGTTCTTCGATTCGTCTCAGAGCTGGGACGCGACGCCCGCATGGTGCTGGGTAATCACGACTTGAACCTCATCGCGATCGCCGAGGGCGTACGCGAAATACGCTCTCAGGACACGGTGCAGGACGTTCTCGACGCTCCGGACGGCGGTGAGCTCATCGACTGGCTCACCGAGCAGCCGTTGCTGGTACGCGAACCCGGCATTCCCTATACCATGGTTCACGCAGGGCTTGCGCCGCCATGGGACATCGCGCAAGCCGCTTCCCTCGCCCGCGAGGTGGAAGCCGCGCTGACCAGCGACGATCCCTCGGGTTTTCTCGCCCATATGTACGGTAATCAACCCGATCGCTGGAACAAGAAACTCGCGAGCCGGCAACGCCTGCGCTTCATCACCAACGCGCTCACGCGCATCCGCTACGTCGATTCAGACGGGCGATTGGAACTGGAGGAGAGCGGCCCACCGGGCAGTCAGCCCGATGCGCTGGTGCCCTGGTTCGCATCAGAAAAACGCCACAGTTACGGCGAGCCCATTATCTTCGGACACTGGGCCACCCTGCAGCTGGCACAGAAAGTCGATCCCGTGCACCGTGTCTTTCATCTTGACACCGGCTGCGTGTGGGGCGGACGACTCACGGCGCTGCGTCTGGACGATGAGCGCTTTTTCAGCGTTCGCAGTCAAACCGGAAACAAGTAGAAGCGCGCTT
>CAXMNG010000177.1:0-5011 GCA_964194585.1 Salibacteraceae bacterium
ACGGACATGACTTCTCCTATGACCTGTCGGACATCGCGGTCTATTACCGAGGCTACGAGCAGATCATGTCGCACTGGAGAGAGGTGTTGCCCATCCGGATGTACGAAGTGCAGTACGAAGAGTTGGTCGAAGACCAGGAACGCATCAGCCGTGAGCTTGTCGACTACATCGGATTGGACTGGGATGATCGCTGCCTCGCGTTTCACGAGACCAAGCGCGCCGTGCGCACCGCCAGCAACTGGCAGGTGCGGCAACCCATATACAAGACTGCGCGAAATCGCTGGAAGAACTATGAGAATCATCTCACCCAGCTCAAGGCGGACCTGGGATACGTGGAGGATGCGTAGGAGCGAGCTCGCCCACGGTCGGTTAAGCTCGGGCCCCTTGCCGTGACCACTTCGTCGCCGGTGGCTTCGATGGGCGGTGAAATGATTTTTGCCACACACGGAACGGTCGCGGATCAAGTCGCAAGCTGCGGCCCGGTGCTAGCCTGCGGGCGCGAATTTCTCGACAACAGCGGGATACCAGCGGACATCGATCACAATGACCGGTAGATCAGGAAGAAAGGGCAGGACCCAGGCCGGCGTCGGACGCCAGGTGCGCGTGTCCGCCGCCGAAGACACGACACAGCTTCTGGAGATGGCCGTCGGGCTGCACCAGGCAGGTGAACTGGCGCGCGCCCGGGGCTTCTACGAGCAGATTATCGAGCAGGATCCCGGGCATGCGGATGCCCTGCATTTTCTGGGGCTGGCCTGCTTCCAGGTCGGTGACGGGGACCGTGCCCTGGAGCTCATACGCCGCGCCATCGGCCAGAAGCCACAAGTGGCCCCCTACCACGACAATCTGGGAACCGTGCTCGAGTCCAGGGGCGCGCTGGAGGAGGCGTTGCAGGCCTACCGGGAGGCGGCGCGGCTCGCCGGCGACGACGCCGAGCGATCGTTCAATACGGGTGTCGTGCTGAACCGGCTGGGCCGCCACCGGGAAGCGGAGGCGGCATACCGCAAGGCCATCGATCTCGCGCCCGGCGACGGCGGCTTCCACTACGATCTCGCCAATCTGCTCAAGGCCCAGGGTCGTCTCGAAGAAGCCGCGAGCCATTATGAACAAGCCATCGAACGCGAGCCGGAATTGGCGGATGCACGCAACAATCTCGGTAACACGCTGCAGGCGCTGGGGCGGCTGGACGAGGCCGTGCGCGCCTACGGTGGCGCCATGGAAATCCGGCCGAACCATGCGACGACGCATGTCAATCTCGCCAACGTGCAGAGGGAGCAATCGGAGCTCGACGCGGCGGCTGCGAGCTACACCAAGGCGTTGTCCCTGGATCCGACCCTCGATGACGCACGCCTGATCCTGGGCGGCGTCCAGCGTGCTCTGGGAAGATTCGATGCGGCCCTGGCGACTTTCGAGGCGCTGCTGCGGCGCAATCCGGAGAACACCGCTGCCAAGGTCGGGCTGGCGTCGGTGTTGCGATTCGTACCCGTCGCCGGTTATCGGCCGGAGCTCTGTGCCTGTATCAAGAGCTGCTTCGATGCGCCCGAGGTTCCGGCGCAGGATCTGGCGGCGGTGACCGCCGCCCAGCTGCGGGACAAGTACGCTCTCGACGACCACGCCATGGATATCGGCTCCCTGGTGATCCGGGTCGGCGACGATCCCCTGCTGCGGCAGCTGCTGACCAGGACCATCAACGTCGATCCGAAGCTGGAGCGTTTTCTAAGCCTGGCCCGTGCCCACCTTATTCTAGGCGGCGAGGAAGGTCTCGCGTCGCCGCCGGCGTTGCGGCTGGCGACAGCCATCGCCGCCCAATGCTTCATCAACGAGTTCGTCTTCTCGATCTCCATGGAGGAGAGCCAAGCGGCAACCCGTCTGCGCGCCCGGGTGGAGCAGGATCTAGTCGAGCTCTCGACGCCGGACGACGCTCTGCGTATCCGCTGTGCTTTGCTGGCCATGGCTGAGCCACTGCTGGACATCGAAGGCGGCGCCGGCCTCGGCCAATGGGGCAGCGATACCTGGGGCGAAGCACTTTGGCCGCTCATCGAACGTAGCGTGTGCGAGCCCCTCGAGGAGCGCGCGCTGGCAGCGGACGTCGGCAGCATCGGTGATATCGAGGACGCCACCTCCATGGCCGTTCGCAAGCAGTACGAGCAGCATCCGTATCCTCGCTGGCTGGAATTACCCCGGTGCGCGCCCGTGAGCTACCGTGATTATCTGACGAATCGCTTTCGCCACTTCACGCCACCGGAGTTTCTGTCCTATCCGGTGCAGGTCCTGGCAGCGGGCTGTGGCACCGGCCAGGAAGCGGTTGCCATCGCCGCCGCACGCTCGGAAACTCGGGTGCTGGGTCTCGATCTGAGCGGCCGCTCCCTGGCCTACGCCCGACGCATGGCGGCCAAGCTCGGCGTCGAAAACGTGCGTTTCGTACAGGGCGATATTCTGAATGCCGAGCAGCTCCAGCAGCGCTTTCATGTGGTCGAATCCACCGGGGTTCTCCATCACATGGCCGACCCTATCGCCGGCTGGCGGGCTCTCAGCGGTTGCCTCGAACCCGGAGGTCTTATGAAAATCGGGCTCTACAGCGAGCGCGCCCGCGGCGATGTGGTACTGGCACGGGAGCAAATCCGCGCCGCGTCCCTGGCGCCGGTGGATGCGGATATTCGCGCTTTTCGGGCGCAAGCGCTGTCCGCCCCGGCCGACGCACCGCTGGCTGGACTCGCCGACAGCGAAGATCTATATACGATGAGTGCCTGCCGGGACCTGCTGTTTCATACGAAAGAGCACCGCTTCACGATTCCCGGTATCGCAGCGGCCCTGGCCGAGCTGGAGCTGGAATTCATCGGATTCGATCCGCCGATCCCCGGGGTGCTGCACGATTACGGGAAATTCAATCCGGCCGATGCCCACATGACAGACCTGTCCGGCTGGGAGCGTTTCGAAGACAGCCGCCCGGAGCTTTTCGCCGCCCTTTACGTATTCTGGTGTCAGAAACGGTGTTGAAGACTTCCGTGGGAGATCCCTTGAATTTCACTGGAGGGTTGCATGCTCACTGCGAATAGCATCGACGTTCATGATGGGCTGATTTCCGATGAGCTGGTGAATGCGCTGTTCGAAAGCATTCACCAGCCGGTGTACAAATTCGGTCAGAAGTCCAACGTCGGCGACGAATTTGGTTTCTGGATCGCCACAATCGACGATCAGACCCGCAACAACATGCCGGCGTTGCGGGCACTGTGGGAAATTGTTGACAAGGAAATCGCCAATGGCAGCTGCGACATCGAGCGCATGTACGTCAACGCCTACACCTATGGTGACTGCCCTACGGTGCATTTGGACGATTCCCGCGAAGGAAGTTTCACCGTGCTCTACTACGCGAACTACGAATGGAATCACAACTGGTCCGGTGAGACGGTTTTTTACAACGAAGCCCAAGACGAAATAATACGCGCGGTTTATCCAAAGCCGGGACGCATTGTGTCCTTTGACGGCCGCATTCCCCACGTGGCAAGGGAACCGAACCGCGTTTGTCCCGTGGTTCGGTATACGATAGCGATCAAACTGAACTTGGCCGCTTGAAGATCTGCACATGAGATCAGATGACGCTACCGACCCGTCTTCGCGTCCCCTGCAAAATGCGGGTTAATTCGGCTTTATGTTGCCTTCCCACTTCGGCTGGCTCATGGTCTCGCCGAATTGAGAGAACATGATGTTGAACGCGATGCTGATGCGGGCCCGCTGACTCTTGTTGCGCGGAACCTGATGCTGAAGCCACGAGGGGAACAGTACCAGTAAGCCCTCCCTGGTGGCGATGTGGATCTGGCCGGCATTCTCGTCGGTGATTTCCGAGGTGACCGGCGAGATGATGTTCGTCTGTGGCCTGGGATCATCGAAGCTGATGGTGTTGGCGCCCCCCTGGGTCTGTACGTAGTAAACACCGCTCAAGTAATTATTCGGGTGAGTGTGCGGTCTGTGGCTGTCACCCGGAGGGCTGATATTGGCCCAGCACCCCGTGAGCTCGAGGGACTCATAGACGATTTTCTGAAAGTCGAGCACGCCTGTCGCGGCGGTATTGATAATGTCTTTGAGCTCCTGGAACTCCGGCAGTCGGTGCAGCGTCTGATCGGTTTGCAGCTTGCCGCCCGGCGCAAGCCCCGGAGTCGCCTGCGCCAGCTCCGTCAGCTTGGCTTTGATTTTCGCATTGAGGGGTTCGTAGGTGTCCCGGGAAAGCTGTATCTTCCAGACGAGGGTCGGGAACAGCGGCACGATCTCCGTAGAGTCGACACTCGGCGCTTGTGTTGCGGCCACCGGCTTATCCTCGATGGTGGGTGATGAATCAGCCTGGAAATAGGGGCGGAACTATTCTTCTCCGAAAATCAAATCCGACCCCATTGTCCTCGAGGCTTGGTGCCCAATCGGGCCCACGCCCGGTGGCGCAGTAAGACACAGGATATTCCGATCTGTCAACGTGCGATGCGGGCGGACAATTGACGGACCCGCGCCTGTCTCTGTACGCTCGTTGCGGGCCGATGCCCCGGCCCTTTGATTCACGAGCTTCGGGTTACCAGCCATGTCCCAGTCCCTTTTGGATCGCGCCATCGCTCACATGCATCAATCGCAATGGACGGAGGCGTCGAACCTTCTCGAGGCCGCGCTGCAGGCGGACCCCACCGAGGCCAGAGCACTGCGGCTGCTGGGCACGACTCGATTCATGAGTGATCGCCCCCACGAGGCGGTCGAACTCATGAAGAGCTCCGTGGCCATCGATCCGGAAAACAGCAACACCCATCAGAACCTCGGCACGGTATACCTGGCCTTGGGGCGAACAACCGAGGCATTGGAGAGCTTCCAGAACGCGGTCAGGCTCGATCCCGAATCCACCGATGCGCATTTCAATCTCGGCGTGGCCTATCAGCAGGCCAACAGGCTCGACGAGGCGAAGCAGCAGTACGAAGAAACCCTCGCGGTCGATCCCGGATTCACGGATGCTCAGGTGAACCTGGCTGCCATCTATCTATCC
>CAXMNG010000178.1:0-2964 GCA_964194585.1 Salibacteraceae bacterium
TGGCAATCTAGCCCCAAGTCTGCGGCGGCACGGTGGTACGACTCTTGCCCAGTCGTCCAGTAGGCTGATAGAGGTGCCTGGTTGACCCAAAGTCGTGGATGACAGACCCTTCGACGGTCTGCAACCCGACCCGCGAGGCAAGACACTCTGAGCGCGATTCGATCAGTTTCCATCCTCATCGCCTGCTATGCGATGACTGGTGCGACGATGGTGGCTGCAGGCCCGATTGCAACGGCGAACGACCCGTCGTTCGTCGGCGGCCAATCCTGCGCCGTCTGCCACCAGCGCGCCTATCAGGACTGGTCCGGTTCCCATCACGATCTGGCCATGCAGGAGGCGACGAAGACTACGGTCCTCGGCGACTTCGACGATGCCGCATTCACAGCCCACGGCATCACATCTCATTTTTTCACGAAAGACGGAGACTATTACGTCAATACCGAGGGTCCGGACGGAAAGCTGCAGGACTACAGGATTGATTACACCTTTGGTGTGCATCCCCTGCAGCAGTACCTCATCGCTTTTCCGGGTGGACGCCTTCAGGTCCTGGGCCTGGCCTGGGACGCCCGGCCGCAGGCAAAGGGCGGCCAACGCTGGTTCCATCTCTACCCGGACGAGCACATCCGGCCGGATGACGTGCTGCACTGGACCCGGATCAATCAGAACTGGAACTACATGTGCGCCGATTGCCATTCGACCAATCTGCGCCGCAACTTCGACCTCGAGAAAGATCGCTTCGAAACGACGTGGTCGGAGATCGACGTGTCGTGCGAGGCCTGCCACGGTCCGGGCTCCAGACACGTGGCCTGGGCAAGGGGCGGAAATACGGCGGGCGCATCACAGGGCGCATCGAATGGCCTCGAGTCTGCATTCAGTGATCGAAGGCACATCCAATGGACGCTGAAGGATGGCGCCGTCATTGCGGCGCGCTCGACACCGCCCGCGACCTTCCGCGCGGAAGTCGAAAGCTGCGGACGCTGCCACTCCCGCCGCTCGCCGCTTGGCGATGTCGTCGAGAACGGTAAGCCGATCCTCGACAACTATCGGGTCGCGCTGCTGACCGAGGATCTCTATCACGCCGACGGTCAGATCAAGGATGAGGTCTACGTCTATGGCTCGTTCCTGCAGAGCAAGATGTACCGGGCCGGAGTCACGTGCAGCGATTGCCACAACCCGCACAGCCTTAAGCTGAGAGCCGAGGGCAACGCCCTCTGCACACGGTGTCATCTCTCCGAGGCCTTCGATTCGCCGGCTCATCACTTTCACACCGCCGGAGCGGCCGGCAGCCAGTGCGTCGACTGTCACGCCCCGGCAACCACGTACATGGTCGTCGATCCACGCCGGGATCACAGCTTCCGTGTTCCACGGCCGGATCTCTCGGTGACGATCGGAGTCCCGAACGCCTGCTCGGGCTGCCACGACGACAAGACCGCCGCATGGGCGGCCGATAGCGTAGCCGCGTGGTATGGCCCAACCCGAAAGCAATCGCCCCATTTCGGCGAGGCGCTCGCCGCCGCCCGCGAAGACGTGCCCGCAGCCGAGCGGCAACTGATCCGGATAGCATTCGACGACAGTAAGCCCGCCATCGTGCGTGCCACCATCCTCGATACGCTCGGGCGGGATCTCAACCAGAATAGCTTCCCGGCGATTGACCGGGGACTGCGTGCCGAAGACCCCCTCGTCCGTCTGACCGCGCTTGGCACGCTGGAGCGCCTCGCCCCCCGCGAGCGCTTTCGAGTGGTCTTTCCCCTCGTAGAGGATCCCGTGCGCGCCGTGCGCCTGGAAGCGACGCGACTCCTGGCACCGGTGCCGCTCGAGGCGCTGCCGGTGGAGCCGCGCGAGACCCTCGCGGCCGCCTTCGCCGAATACGAACATACACACAGGACCATCGCCGAGCGACCCGAATCGCTGATGACCCTGGCGAATTTCTACCGGGACCGCGGCGATACGGAGCAGGCGGAAGCGACCTACCAGGAAGCGGTGTCCCGCCACCCATCGTTCGGGCCGGCATTCGTGAATCTTGCCGATCTCTATCGGTCCCTGGGGCAGGACAAGCGGGGAGAAGAAGTACTGCGCGGCGCTCTTCGAACGGTGCCTGAGCAGGCCGACATACTCCATGCCTACGGCCTCCTCCTGGTTCGGCATCAGCGCTACGCCGAGGCGGTAAAGCACCTGGGCGATGCCGCCGGATTACGCCCAGACAACGCGCGTTACAGTTATGCCTATGCCCTCGCCTTGCAGAAAATCGGGAACACGAGAAGGGCCTCCACCGTCCTGATCGATGCCAATGATCGGCATCCCAACAATCGCGACATCCTGTTTGCCCTGGCGACATTGAGCCGCGGCAGAGGTGATTTCAAGGCAGCGGTGCACTATGCGAGAGCCCTGGTCAAACTATCGCCCGATGATCCCGAGCCCCGGCAGCTTCTCGAGGCTTTGCAAGCACAACAGCGCTGACGCGTCGAGATCAGTGCCTTTCGTTATTCGGACCGCACGAGATGCGGCGAGTTATTGAACAATCACGGGCCGTAAGCGCACCTCGATTCGACGGTTAACCTTGCGTCCATCCGGCGTGTCGTTGGCTGCGATCGGGCGAGTGTCACCCATGGAAATTGCCAGCAACTGCTGCGGGGGAATGCCCTCCCCTGCCATCATGCGGACGACGCCAGCGGCTCGCGCGCCCGCCAGCTCCCAGTTCGACGGATAGCGTTTCGCCAGCCCCGGACCGATGGGGACGTTGTCGGTATGGCCGATGACAACAATCTGATAGGGGACTCCTTCCAGCGCACCTACCAGTTCCTTGAGAAGCGATTGCCCCTCGGGCTTGAGGTTGGCCGAACCGGCGGTAAACAGAACGTCGTTCGGCAGGACAATCTGCAACCCGCTTCTCAAGAGCTCCATCTTGACGGCACCGGCAAGAGCCCAGCGCGCGATCTCGTCTGCCAGCGCCTCCTGCTGCCGCTC
>CAXMNG010000179.1:0-5294 GCA_964194585.1 Salibacteraceae bacterium
GTTGACGATCATCTCGGCGTTGATGATGCCCTCGGGCGTCACCACATCCCAGCTGCCGTCGGCACGCTGATTGGTTTCCAGCACCGGCGTGTTGGTGTGGTAGCTAGCGCCGTGCAGGCGCGCGGACTTCGCATACGCATAGGTGACACCGGAAGGATCGATGTCGCCGTCCAGGGGATCCCACAACGCGGCGATGTAGTGGGAGGGATCGATCAGCGGATGGCGGCGGGCGGCCTCCTCCACCGAGATGAACTCCTGATCGAGACCCATGTAGCGTGCCTTCGATCGCTCACGTTTCAGATAGTCGTACCAATCCTGGTTGGACGCCAGATAAAAGCCCCCGGTCGCGTGCATGCCCACCGACTGACCCGATGTCTCCTCGATCTCCTTGTACAGCCTGATGGTGTAGCCCTGGAGCCTGGAGATATTGGGATCGGAGCTGATGGTGTGGATCTGACCGGCGGCGTGCCAGCTCGAGCCCGATGTGAGCTCGGAGCGCTCGAGAAGCACGACGTCCTTCCAGCCGAATTTCGCCAGGTGAAAGAGAATCGAGCAGCCGACGACACCGCCGCCGATGATGACTACCTTCGCGTGTGACTCCATGATCGTACTCCGTCAATACCAGGCGTCGGGCAGCTCGTGCTTGCGCCGCGCGACGAAGTCTTTGAGTGCCTCGTCCACCGCCGGGTCGATGGGCGGCGCTTCGTAATCCCGCAACATCTGCTGCCAACATTCCAGGGCACGCATTTGCGCGTCCTTAGCGCCGCGCTCTTCCCAGCTCTCCACGTTCTCGCTGTCGGACATGACGGCATCGTAGTAGGCGGTCTCGTAGTTGCGCAATGTGTGCGCGCAGCCGAGAAAATGGCCCGATGGTTCCACCTCTTCATAGGCGTCCCGGGCGAACGCATTGTCGTCCAGCGGCATACCCGACAGCAGGACCTGGTACGCTCCCAGGCGATCCGCGTCCAGTATGAGCTTCTCGTAGCCGGTGCAGAGTCCGCCTTCCAGCCATCCGGCGGCGTGCAGCACGTAGTTCGCGCCCCCGAGCACCGTCGACAGCATCGAGTCGGCACTTTCGTACGCAGCCTGGGCATCGGCGACTTTCGATGCCGTCAGCGCGCCGCCGCAGCGCAACGGCACGCCCAGTCTCCGTGCAAGCTGCGCGATGATGAAATTCGACATGACAGGCTCGGGCATGCCGAAAGTAGGGGCGCCCGACTTGAGGCTCATGGAGGAGAGAAAGTTGCCGAGAATGAACGGCGCGCCGGGCTGCACTATTTGCGTGAATGCACAACACATCATCGCTTCGGCAAGCGCTTGCGCGATGGAGGCGGCGGTGGTGACCGGGCCCATGGCGCCGCCGAGAATGAACGGCACCACGATGATGCCCTGGTTCGCGCTCGAATAGACACGGATGGACTCGGTGACGACCTTGTCCACCAGCAGTGGCGAATTGGTATTGACGTTAGCCATGATGACGCAGCTTTCCGCCACGGTGTCCTCACCATGGAGAATGCGTGCCATGGCGACCGAATCTTCGGCGCGGCTCATCTCGGTGATGGCGCCCAGATGCGGCTTGTCGGACCAGCGCATGTGAGCGTAAACCATATCCAGGTGGCGCTTGGAAACCGGCACATCGCAGGGTTCGCAAATAACGAGTCCGCCGTGATGCAGACTGGGAAGCATGTAGGTGAGCTTGACGAGCTCGATCAGGTTGTCGATGTTGCCGTAGCGGCGACCGTTCTCCAGGTCGCGCACGAAGGGTGCCCCATAGATGGGCGCGAACACCTGATTGGTGCCGCCGATCCGAACGCTGCGCTCGGGATTGCGGGCGAGCTGTGTAAACTCCGAAGGCGCCGTTCTGCACAGCTCCCGGATCATGCCGCGGGGAGCCTTTATGCGCGTGCCTTCGACATCGGCACCGGCCTCGCGCCAGATACGCAGTGCCTCTTCATCGTCGCGGAACTCGAGCCCAATCTCCTGGATCAACCAGTCGGCCTGGTCCTCGAGTCTGACTAGGGCTTCCTCGTCGGCGAAGGGGAAGTAGGGGATCTGGCGCTTCACATATGCGGGAGCACTAGGACGCTCGCCCCGCTCCCTGCGCCGTGCCGGCCCGTCTTTACGCCGGCGCCGGCCGGCGGCGGCTTTTTCCTTCATGGGCCTCTCCCCTCTTCCTCGCCCATAGAGTAGAGGCAAACGGTCCTGTTGTGACCCCCCTTGGTTGATCGAAAGTCTGGAAAATTCCCGTCCAGACGAGAACTCTCTTGGACCGGAAAGCCGTGTTGTTGCACACTCCCCGTCGGCGCGTGAAGCAAAGGGGGGAACGGATGGCGGATCGGAGCTACGATTTCATCGTGGTGGGCGGTGGATCGGCGGGCTGCGTGCTTGCCAACAGGCTGAGCGAGGGCGGACGCCACCGGATTCTCCTGCTCGAAGCGGGCCCGCGCTCTCACCCCCTCGAGCGCATCCCCATCAGTTATTCGAAGTTCATCGACAACCCGGCGGTCAACTGGTGCTTCATGTCGAAACCGGAGGAGAGCACCGCCGGGCGCCCGATTCCGGTTCCCCGCGGTCGCTTACTCGGCGGTTCGAGCGCCATCAACGGCCTGGTCTACGTGCGCGGCCAGGCACTCGACTACGACACCTGGGCGCAGATGGGAAACCGCGGCTGGAGTTACGATGATGTGTTGCCAATCTTCAAGCGCCTGGAAGCCTTCGATGGCGGCGAAGACGCATTTCGCGGAAGAAACGGCCCCCTGCGATTGACCGAAGCATACGACGAAAGTACTCTTTATGACGCATGGTTTGCGGCTGGCGAGGAAATCGGACTCGTGCGCAATCCCGATTACAACGGCGCCAGCCAGGAAGGTATTTGCAGGACGCAGACCACTATTCACCATGGATGGCGAATGAGCACGTCCCGTTGTTATATCGATCCGGCCCGGCGGCGCGCCAATCTCGATATCCAGTGCGATGCCCATGTGGAATCTCTGTTGCTGGATGGAAAACGTTGCACGGGGCTTCGTTACCGAATCGGCGGTGAGAGCCGCGAGACGCACGCGCGCTGCGAGGTGGTGCTGTGCGCCGGCTCCATCAATTCACCGCAAATTCTCGAACTCTCCGGTATAGGTCGGCCCGAGGTACTTCGAGCCCAGGGCCTTACCGTGCAGCACGCGCTTCCCGGCGTCGGTGAAAATCTTCGCGATCACTACGTCCCCCGGTTGCGCTGGAACATTACACAGCGGGGAGTGACCTTCAACGATCGCGCGCGCGGTTTCGGGCTCGCATGGCAGATTCTGCGTTACGCTCTCACGCGCCGTGGCTTCCTGGCTTTACCTTCCTCGCCGGTGCTCGTCTTCCTGCGCACCCGCGCGGAGCTGGAAGCGCCGGACGTGCAGCTTCACTTCATTCCATTCGCCATCGAAAACTTCAAGAAGCGCAGGCTGGCCAGAGAGCCTGGCATAACCATCGCCATGTGTCAGCTTCGCCCGGAGAGCAAAGGATCGATTCACATCATCTCTCCCGATCCGACAAGTGCGCCGGAAATAATATTCAACTTTCTTTCCGCCACCATCGACCGTGAGACCCTGGTGGCCGGCGTACGTGAGACACGCCGCATCGTGGAGACAAAGGCCATGGATGATTTTCGCGGCACCGAGGTCAGTCCCGGTGCCGATGTGCAGAGCGATGACGCGATCCTCGACTACATTCGCACGACCGCGCAGACTGCCTACCATCCGGTGGGCACGTGCAAGATGGGCGCGGACGAGATGGCCGTAGTCGACCCGGAGCTGAAGGTACGCGGCATCGAGGGGCTGCGGGTCGCGGATGGATCGATAATGCCGACGTTGATGTCCGGCAACACCAACGGACCGATCATCATGATCGGCGAGAAAGCCTCCGACATGATAGTCGCGGCCTGGCGCTAGCTAAATGTCACGCACGTTGTCCAGGCTGGCGTCGACCCGACCGTGCTCGACGCGTTTGACCGCGTCCACCATGGCCAGGTTGACCGGGGTCGGGATACCGAACTCCGCGCCTTTCTCGGCCACCAGCCCATTGATGTAATCGATCTCCGTGCGCCGGCCCTTCAGAATATCCTGACCCATGGAGGGGCGCATGGTCTCCGCCCGCTTTGCCGCCGACGCTTCCATTTCCGCCTCGATCTCGCTGCGAACAGCGCCACCGTCGTTGGCGGCGGCTAGCCAGCGTTCGGGCGCCACCTTGTATATGAGCTCCAGCTGGTAGCCCTGGGCGAGGCCGACACTCACCGCCTCGGCGGCGGTGCGGATGCACAGCCAGCGCGTGATGGGCTCGCGATCACACGCGTTGTTACTCATACCGGTGGCCGCTGAAAGGCCGTTTCGCGTGGCGTTAGCGACCAGCTTGGACCATCGTTCTCCCCATAGATTGCTGGTGGTCTTGGTGCTGTCGATGAGAGACAGGAGCCGTGCAACTTCTTCGACCCGGGAGGTGATACCGCCATGGGCTTCCCCGACCCGGAAAACCGTATAGTCGTTACCGCCGCGTGGAACTCCCCGGCGCACCTCACCGGGGCCCACCAGGTCGACGGCGATCTGGCTGGCGATACAGCCGATGGTCTTACCCCATCCGACGATCGCGGCGATACGGTGCTCGTTGATGCAATTCTGCAGTGACACCACATAGCCGGCCGGGGCCAGGTAGTCGCGGATCAGCGTGGTGGCCCACTCGGTGTCGTAGGATTTCGTGCACACGAAAGCGATGTCGACCGGGCCCGTGCGCGCGAGCTCCTGGACATCGGTGATGTGCATGGTCTGCACCGGCGTGCTGAAACATTCCTCCTCGCTGAGCCCCTCGAGCGAGAGACCTTCGGCGCGCATCTTCTCCACGTGCGCCGGCCAGGGGTCGATCAAGGTCACGTCCTCGCCGGCTCGCGCCAGATGACCACCCACGTAGGCGCCCACGGCCCCCGCACCCACGATGACTATACGCTTGCCCATGTTGCCGCCCTCAAAGCAGATATGAAATCCATCATCACGCTACGGGTGAGCTCATGCAAACCGCAGGTCACACCACGA
The DNA here is from genome assembly GCA_964194585.1 of Salibacteraceae bacterium. Taxonomy (GTDB): domain Bacteria; phylum Pseudomonadota; class Gammaproteobacteria; order HK1; family HK1; genus JAABYT01. The sequence continues at coordinate 5,061 of CAXMNG010000179.1, forward strand.
CTCCCAAAGCTTCGCCAGGGCAGCGTAATCGAGTCCACCGTAACCCAGTTGCTCCGCAATTTCATACGGCGTGTGCGCGGCCGCTGTCGCGAAAAGGGGCACACCGAGATCCTGCGCCGTTTCCAGCGCGAGTAAGGAGTCTTTGCGTGCATTCGTTACAGACATACCGCCTGTAAAGTCGGCGTTGCACACCCGGTCCCGTAAGCGATGCTCCAGCGGCCGCATCAAGCCGTC
>CAXMNG010000180.1:0-6306 GCA_964194585.1 Salibacteraceae bacterium
CAGGATGTCGTGGTCGAGGATGTACCGGACCACTTCCGGTCGCTTGCGGTGCGGGAGGATGCGACCTCGGTAGAGGATCTCCGCGAGTTCCGCGACGGTCTCGGGATCGTCCTCCGCGTGGCCGACACGTTCGCCGGCCTGGTGCTTTGCCTTGGCCCTCTCCAGCGTGTCGCGGGCGTTCTTGAGTGAGATATGCCCGTTCGCTTTCCCGAAGCGTCCGAAGGTCTCGACTTTGGTCTTTCCATCCGTGCGGTAGTGCCATCGGAACGACTTCACGCCCGACGCGTGCACGCGGACAATCAACCCGCGACAGCCGAGGTCGCGAACGTCGTAATAGGGGCGGTCGGTGGGAGCCTTCAGGCTCTTGAGGGTTTCATTCGTCAGGGCCTTGGCGGCGAGCCCTTTGGTAGGATTGGTGTTAGCCATGATCAGCACCTCATATGCTGCTTGTGGTCAGGGCCTCGGGGTGTTCGTGCACTCCGGGGCCCGTCTAGGTGACCCCTGTAGGTGAACCCTGTAGGTGAAACCGAATCTGTATTGCGATGTTACGCTGCGTTATAGGTGAACGCAAGGAAAGTGGTCAATGGGTAACCCTTTGAATCGAAAAGGGCCTTCATTTTGTTATGGGGTGTAGTGCGTTGAGATGTAACGCAACGAAATTGACATGGTAGGGGTCGGTGGTTCGAACCCACTCGCGCCTACCAATTTACCCTTCTACAGGGGTTGAGAATCCCCGCCATCGGACCTAAGATCCGTCGATACGCCTGTCTGTGCGTGGTCCGCGGGTCGGGGAGGCCGTCCGGGGGCGCACAGCAGAGTCCGGTGGCCGTGCGCACGCGCACCCGTCGACACAGTCAGGGCCCGGATGCCTTATCTCCGGAGCGGGGCTGTAACGGGCGATCGCGAGCCGCGGCCTCGCTATTTCTGGAGGAATACAGGTATCGCAGCACCTAGGAAGAACCGGGTCAACCAAGACATCAAAAGCGGGTCCGTGCGTCTCATCGACGCCGTGGGCGGCCAGGTGGGCGTTGTGCCCCTGGCAGAAGCTTTGGAATCCGCACAAGAAACGGGCTTTGACCTGGTGGAGATTTCTCCGAACGCCGAGCCACCGGTTTGCCGCTTGATGGACTATGGCAAATTCTTGTTCCAGCAGAACAAGAAACGCCAGGCATCGAAGAAGCGCCAGCAGGTCATTCACCTCAAGGAGGTCAAGTTCCGGCCAGGCACGGAAGAAGCGGACTACCAGACCAAGCTCAGGAATCTGAAACGATTCCTGAACCACGGCGACAAGACCAAGGTGACCCTGTGGTTCCGCGGCCGCGAGATGCGCCACCAGGAGCTGGGAATGAAATTGCTGCGACGGGTCGAGGCCGACCTGGACGAGCTTGCCAAGGTCGAGCAGTTCCCGAAAATGGAAGGCCGACGACTATCGATGGTTTTGACGCCGCGCAAATAGCGCCGGCGACACTGGAGACGACGGAAAGACGACATGCCTAAGATTAAGACCAATCGCGGTGCCGCGAAGCGTTTCAAGCAACGCGCCAACGGCCGCTTCAAGCGCGCGCAATCGCACCGGCGACACATTCTTACCAAGAAGTCCACGAAGCGGAAGCGTCACTTGCGCGCCATGGACGTGATCAAAGCTGCGGACACGCGAGCCGTGCGCCGCATGATCCCCGGTACTTGAGGAGGCGCGAGAATGCCCAGGGTTAAACGTGGCGTCACGGCACGCGCACGGCACAAGAAAATCATCGCTCAGGCCAAGGGCTACCAGGGCCGGCGCAAGAACGTGTTCCGGGTCGCCAAGCAGGCGGTCATCCGTGCCGGTGCCACCGCCTATCGCGACCGCCGCCAGAGGAAGCGCCAGTTCAGGGCCTTGTGGATCGCGCGCATCAATGCCGCCGCCCGCGAGTGCGGCCTGTCATACAGCAGGCTCATCGACGGCTTGAACAAGGCGCACGTGAGCATCGATCGCAAGGTGCTCGCGGATATTGCGGTCTTCGACAAGGCCGCTTTTGCGGAGATTGCAGAAAGGGCCAAGGCCAGTCTCTGATCCTCCGACGGCCGCCGGCTGAGGCGGTGCCAGACACAGCGAAGTTCGAACGGATGGGGAAAGGCCTGATGTCCTTTCCCCTTTTTTGTGCTGCATTGAGATATGCCGGAACTGACTGACATCGTAGGGCGAGCCCGGGACGAGCTCTCCGCCGCCGCCGACGCGGTGGCGCTCGACGAGGTGCGTGTGCGCTACCTGGGCAAGCAGGGTCTGCTCACCCGTGAACGCAAGCAGCTCGGCAAGCTGCCCGTGGCCGAGCGCCCGGAAGCCGGCAGGCGCATCAACGAGGCGCTGGAGAGCGTGCAGCAGGCCCTGGAAGTCCGGCGCGGGGCGATTGCGGCCGCGCAGCTGGATGCGCGCCTGCGCGACGAGCGCCTGGACGTGACCCTGCCCGGGCGCGGCCAGCACGCCGGCGGCCTGCACCCCATTACCCGCACCCTGGAACGCATCGAAGAATTTTTCGGCCAGGTGGGCTTCGAGATCGCCACCGGACCGGAGGTGGAGACCGATTACCACAACTTCGAGGCCCTCAATATCCCCGGCCACCACCCGGCCCGGGCCATGCAGGATACCTTCTACTTCGACGACGGCATGTTGCTGCGCACGCATACGTCGCCGGTGCAGATCCGCGTCATGACCGACAGTCAACCGCCCATCCGCATCATCGCCCCGGGGCGCGTTTACCGGTGCGACACGCCGGACATGACCCACGCGCCCATGTTCCATCAGGTGGAGGGGCTGATGGTGGGAGAGGACGTGAGCTTCGCCCACTTGAAGGGCATGGTCATGGATTTCCTGCGCCATTTCTTCGAAGAAGATCTGGACGTGCGTTTCCGCCCGTCCTATTTCCCCTTCACCGAGCCGTCGGCGGAGGTGGATATCCGCGGCCAATCCGGCTGGCTGGAGGTCATGGGCTGCGGGATGGTCCATCCCCGGGTGCTGGAAAACGTCAACATCGACTCGGAACGCTACATCGGCTTCGCCTTCGGCATGGGGGCGGAACGTCTGGCGCAGCTGCGCTACGGCATCAATGATCTGCGCCTGTTCTTCGACAACGATCTGCGCTTCCTGGAGCAGTTCCGCCGATGAAAGTCAGCGAGCAGTGGCTACGCGAATGGGCCGACCCACCCGTCGGTACCGACACCCTGGTGGAGCAGCTCACCGCCGCGGGTCTCGAGGTGGACAGTACCGCAGCGCTGTCGCCGCCCATGGACAATGTCGTGGTGGCGGAGGTGCTCGAGGTTGCCCCGCACGGGCAAGCCGATCGCCTGAGCTTGTGCACGGTGGACGCCGGCACCGGCGAAACCCTGGCCGTCGTGTGCGGCGCGGACAACGTGCATGCGGGCATGCGCGCACCCATGGCGCTGGTGGGGGCGCGGCTTCCCGACGGGCACAAAATCAGGCGCAGCAAAATCCGCGGCGTCGAGTCCCAGGGCATGTTGTGCTCGGCCAGTGAGCTGGGTCTGGGTGAGGACGCGGACGGCATCATGAGCCTGGACCCTGGCGCCCCCATCGGTCAGCCGTTGTCCGAGCACCTGGGTCTGGACGACGTCATCATCGACATCGAGCTGACACCGAACCGCGGCGATTGCCTGGGCATCTCGGGGGTGGCCCGGGAGATAGCCGTCGCCAACAGGATCCCCCTGGGCGGGCCGTCCATGCAGACCGTGGCAGCAGTCATCGATGAGAGCTTCCCGGTGCATCTGGATACGCCGGAGCATTGTCCGCGCTACGTGGGGCGCGTGATCCGCGACATCGACGGGTCGGCACGCACGCCTGTTTGGATGCAGGAGCGCCTGCGCCGATGCGGCGTGCGCCCCATCAGCCCGGTGGTGGACATCAGCAACTACGTGATGCTGGAGCTGGGCCAGCCCATGCACGCCTTCGACCTGGATAGTCTCGACAAGGCGATCCACGTGCGCCTGGCGGTGGAGGGCGAGCGACTGAGCATGCTCGATGGTAACGCGATCACCCTGGTTGGCGATTCCCTGGTCATCGCCGATGAAAGTCGTGCCGTGGCGCTGGCCGGGATCATGGGCGGTCTGGATACCGGCGTCACGGAAAAGAGCCGCAACATCTTCCTGGAGTGCGCCTGGTTCACGCCCAAGACCATCGCTCTGGAGGCGCGCCGCCTGGGGCTGCATACCGACGCCTCCCATCGTTTCGAGCGCCACGTCTCGCCGGTGGGACAGATGGCGGCCGTGGAGCGGGCCACGCAGTTGCTCATGGAAGTGGTGGGCGGCCGTCCGGGTCCTCTGGTGGACACGCTCGACGATCGTGCCCTGCCGTCGGCGCCGCAGATTACCCTGAGGAGCGCCCGCATCGAACGGGTGCTGGGCATGCCGGTGGCCGACGATGCCGTCACCGACATCCTCGAGCGTCTGGGCATGGCCGTGCAGGCGGGTGGCGGGCAATGGCACGTGACCCCGCCAGCGTTCCGGGCCGACATCCGCATGGAGACCGATCTCATCGAGGAATTGGCCCGCATCATCGGCTACGATGCCATCCCGGCCCACGCGCCAACCGCGGATCTGCTGATGGTTACCCGCGAGGAAGCGCGGGTATCCGACGCCGCGGTGCGCGCGGTGCTGGTGCAGCGCGGCTATCAGGAGGCGATTACTTACAGCTTCGTTGACGCCGCCGACCAGCAGCGCCTGGATCCCGAGCACCCGCCGCTGCCGTTGGCGAATCCCATCAGCTCCGACATGGCGGTCATGCGCACCACCCTGTGGCCCGGGCTGCTGCAGGCTCTTGCGCACAATCTGAACCGCCAGCAGCCGCGCGTACGACTGTTCGAGATGGGCCTGCGCTTCCGCGTGCTCGACGGGCAGCTGCACCAGCAGCCGATGATTGCCGGCGTCGCGGCCGGCCCGGTGACACCTGAGCAGTGGGGAGTCACGGCCAGGGACGGGGATTTTTACGACCTCAAATCCGACGTAGAAGCGCTGCTAAGTCTCGCCGGGGACTGCGTAGATGCGCGCTACGCGCCTGCTGAGCACGCGGCACTGCATCCTGGCCAGAGTGCCCGGATCACCCGTTCCGGGGCCTTGGTGGGCTACCTGGGAGCCCTGCATCCGGCCCTGTCCAGGGAGCGAAAACTGGCGCTCCCCGTGTACCTCTTCGAATTGGATCTGGACGCGGTCCAGGCGGGACATCCAGCCGAATTTAGGGCATTATCGAAGTACCCCACCGTACGCAGGGATGTATCCGTGGTGGTCGACGAATCCGTCACCGCCGAGGCGGTCAGGGATTGTGTTGGACAGGTGGGGATTCCTGTGCTAGAAAACTTAGAGTTATTTGACGTTTATCGCGGCGAAGGTATTGATTCAGGGAAAAAAAGTCTCTCGCTGGGACTGACTTTTCAGGACTCGTCGAGGACCCTGACAGACGCGGAAGTCGACCAGAGCGTCGACCAGATCGTGACCTCGCTGCGGACAAATCTCGATGCCATTTTAAGGGGGTGAAATGGCGTTAACCAAGGCCTATATGGCGGAGAAACTGTACGAGGAGCTGGGCCTCAACAAGCGCGAGGCCAAAGAGCTCGTTGAAGCATTTTTCGAGGAGGTCCGCGCGGCCCTGGAGTCCGGCGACCATGTCAAGTTATCGGGATTCGGAAACTTTGATTTACGCAGTAAAAACGAGCGTCCAGGACGAAATCCCAAGACCGGGGAAGAGATCCCCATCACCGCGCGCCGCGTCGTCACTTTTCGACCCGGCCAGAAGCTCAAGGCACGTGTAGAAGCCTATGCTGGATCCGTCCAGTCACAGCAGTGACCTGCCGGCCATCCCCGGCAAGCGTTATTTCACCATCGGTGAAGTGAGCGAGCTGTGCGGCGTCAAGCCGCACGTGCTGCGCTACTGGGAGCAGGAGTTTCCGCACCTCAAGCCGCTCAAGCGCCGCGGCAACCGCCGCTATTACCAGCGTCAGGACGTGATCCTCATCCGCCAGATCCGCAGCCTTCTCTACGAGCACGGATTTACCATCGGCGGTGCCCGCCAGCGGCTGTCCGGCGAAGAGGCCAGGGTGGACGTGAACCAGAGCCAGCAGATCATCCGTCAGCTGCGCACCGAGCTCGAGGACGTGCTCCTCATCCTCAAACGCTGATCGCCAAAAATAATCGCGCCCTGAATTAATTCCGGTATCATTCTTCCCCCTCGGGGCGTAGCGCAGTCTGGTAGCGCACTCGGCTGGGGGCCGAGCGGTCGGAGGTTCAAATCCTCTCGCCCCGACCAATTTTCCCGCCACCGATCCA
>CAXMNG010000181.1:0-2028 GCA_964194585.1 Salibacteraceae bacterium
TCTGGTGGCCCTGTGTGCTGCGGCCCTGGACGGGAGCCTGGGTGACATGCGCACTGACTGGGACCCGAGAGTGGCTCTCGGCGTAGTGATGACCGCGGGTGGCTATCCGGACGCCTACGGCAGGGGCGACGTCATCCGCGGTCTCGACGAGGAGCCTCCGGATACCAAGGTGTTCCATGCCGGTACCGCGGAGATCGATGGCGACGTGGTGACCGCCGGTGGTCGCGTTCTGTGTGTCTGTGCGCTGGGCGCGACCACCGCGCAAGCACAGTCGGCCGCCTATGCACGGGCGTGTGGTATCAGCTGGAACAATGCCTACTGCCGATCGGACATCGGATACCGGGCGGTTGCCAGGGAGAAAGGCAATTTCAATGGGGTCAGACTCGATTGATTCACAGCGTGAATCAATCGAGTCTGACCCCATTGAAATTCAGAAAATAGATCTGTCCCCATTTAATTTCCATTCCAGGCACAGAAGTTCGATAGCAGCGCCAGGCCCGGGCGCTGACTCTTCTCCGGATGAAACTGCATGGCAAAGGTGCTGCCGAATGCGGCGGCGCAACAGAACTCGACGCCGTAGCGCGTGCGCGCCGCCACCACATCCTGGTCCTCCGGCACCACATAGTAGCTGTGCACGAAATAGAAACGCTCGTCGGGGGCGATGCCGTACCAGAGCGGGTGATCGCCCACCGGCACCACCGTGTTCCATCCCATGTGCGGTACTTTCAGGCGCTCGCCGCTGACCGGGTCCCTGGCGTCGCCGGGAAATCGCCGCACGTCACCGGCAAGAATGCCGAGGCCGCGGGTCTCGGCGTGCTCCTGGCTGGAGTCCATCAGTGCCTGCAGCCCTAAGCAGATACCGAGGAAGGGCTTCTCGCCAATCGACCGGCGCAATACCGGCTCCAGGTCCAGGCGCTGGAGTTCCCGCATGCAGTCGCGAATGGCGCCCTGACCCGGGAAAACCACGCGCTCCGAGGCGGCGATGATGCCGGCGTCCCCGGTGACGATGACTTCCTGGTTGTCCCCCGAGACCCGATCCAGCGCCTTGGCGACCGAACGCAGGTTTCCCATGCCGTAGTCCACCACGGCGATTCGTTGCATCGCCAGGATCCCGCTCAGAGACGGCCTTTCGTGGACGGCACGCTGTCGCCCACGCGCGCGTCGAGGGACACCGCCATGCGCGCCGCCCGGCCGAAGGCCTTGAAAACCGTCTCGGCAATGTGGTGGGCGTTGATGCCGTGCAGGTTATCGATGTGCAGCGTCACGTGGGCGGCGTTGACGAAGCCCTGGAAGAACTCGTGCACCAGATCCACGTCGAAGCCGCCGATACGGGCACGGGGATACTTGACCCGGTACTCGAGACCGGGACGGCCCGAGAAGTCGATCACCACCCGCGACAGAGCCTCGTCCAGGGGTACGTAGGCGTGACCGTAACGGGTGATACCCTGCTTGTCGCCGAGTGCGTCGGCGAAGGCCTGGCCGAGGACGATACCGATGTCCTCCACCGTGTGGTGGGCGTCGATGTCCAGATCGCCGCTCGCCTGCACTTGGATATCGAAGAGCCCGTGACGCGCCACCTGGTCGAGCATGTGCTCGAGAAAGGGCACCCCGGTCTGGAAGCTCCCCTTGCCGGTGCCGTCGAGATCCAGCGACACGGAAATCCGCGTTTCCCGCGTGTCGCGTTTGACGGATGCTTGTCGTGCCGACATTCCGTGCCTCGAAGCTGGTTTGCGAAGGGCGTGTAGGATACCGGTATCCGACGCGCGCATAAACTACCCGCGGGCATGTGATCCGCCCCGGTGTGGTATAGGATAGCGCGCTGCGCAGCTTGAGAATCAGCGGTAATCCCGTGACTAGCGACGCCACTTCGCCCTCCCGCAACGACGGCCCTTCCATCCGCGTCGGTCTGTTCGTCACCTGCCTGGTGGATCTGATGCGCCCCAATGTGGGATTCGCCGCCGTGAAGCTTCTCGAGGACGCCGGTTGCCGGGTGGAGGTACCTGAGCTCCAGAGCTGCTGTGGACAGCC
>CAXMNG010000182.1:0-3022 GCA_964194585.1 Salibacteraceae bacterium
TTTCAGCAACACGCCGAGGGTGTCGTCGATCGCCTCGGGCGTCAATTCAATCACGTCGAGCTGGTTCAACGCGGACGCCCAGTCGATGGTCTCGGCGATGCCCGGCAGTTTGAACAGATCCATCTCGCGCAGACGTTGCACGAACTCGACCACCTGCCGGCTCAGGGTCAGGTCGACCTGGGGCGCTTTCAATTTAAGAATTTCCAATTCCCGCTCGGCGTCGGGGTAGTCGACCCAATAGTAGAAGCAGCGCCGTTTGAGCGCGTCGTGGATTTCGCGGGTGCGGTTCGAGGTGATCACCACGATCGGCGGCTGATCGGCGCGCATAGTGCCGATTTCCGGGATGGTGATCTGAAAATCAGAGAGCATTTCCAGGAGGAAGGCTTCGAAGGGCTCGTCCGTGCGGTCGAGTTCGTCGATCAACAAGACGGCCGGGCCCCGCGAATCCTTGCGCAGGGCCTGCAGAAGCGGCCGCTCGATGAGAAAGCTTTCATCGAAGATGCTCTTGGCCAGGTCGTCCTGGTCGTGTGTGCCGGCGGCTTCCGCCAGGCGGATCTCGATCATCTGGCGCGGGTAGTTCCATTCGTAGACGGCAGAGGCCACATCGAGGCCTTCATAGCACTGCAGGCGCACCAGGCGGCGGCCAAGGGTCTCGGCCAGAACCTTGGCGATCTCGGTCTTGCCGACGCCGGCCTCGCCTTCCAGAAAAAGCGGCCGGTGCAGCGCAAGGGAAAGGAAGACGGCCGTCGCGAGACTGCGATCCGCCAGGTAGTCGCCTGCCTTCAGCAGGGCGTGGGTGTCGTCGACGTTGCCGGGAAGCGTCATGCTTCCATGATAACCCGACGGCCGCACCCCCTCACACCGAGGGGGTGCGGCTTCCACTCAGGCGGTAGCCGCTGCCACCGCGCGTTTGGCCATCACGGTGACCAGGTGCGCGCGGTATTCGTCGCTGGCGTGGATGTCGGAGTTGAGCCCGGACGCCGGCACCGACATGCCTGCCACGGCTTGGGGCGAAAAGTCGCCGGTCAGTGCCTTCTCCATGTCGGCTACCCGGAACACGCTGGCGCCTGCGCCGGTGACCGCCACGCGCGTGCCGCCGGGACCTTCCGCGACCAGCACGCCGACGACGGCGTAGCGGGACGCCGGGTTGGGGAACTTCGCATAGCCGGCGCGGGCCGGAATGGGAAAACGCACCGCCGTTATCACCTCGTCGTCGCCCAGCGCCGTCTCGAATAGGCCGGTAAAGAAATCATCGGCGGCGATGCTACGCGTGTTGGTCTGTACCGTCGCCGCCAGTCCCACCACCGCGGCAGGATAGTCCGCCGCCGGATCGGCATTGGCGATGGAGCCGCCGATGGTGCCCCGCGCGCGCACCGCCGGATCGCCGATATGGTTGGCGAGCTCGGCCAGCGCAGGGATGGCGCTGCGCACTTCCTCGGAAGCGGCCACCTCCGCGTGGGTGGTGGTGGCCCCGATCACCAGCTCATCGCCCTCCCGGCGGATCCCGGAAAGCGCATGGATGGCACCCAGATCGATCAAATCCGACGGCTGCGCGAGACGTTGCTTCATGGTCGGAATGAGAGTCATGCCGCCAGCCAGGTATTTACCATCCTCGGCCGCGGTAAGCGCTTTGATGGCGGCATCCAGGGACGTCGGTCGTTGAAATTTGAAATCGTACATGTCGCTCTCCCCCTAGCGGGTGCCTTGAATCGCGCGCCACACTTTTTCCGGCGTTGCCGGCATGGTGAGGTCGCTGGTGCCGATGGCGTTGGTGATGGCATTCATGACGGCGGCCGGCGCCGCGATGGCGCCGGCTTCTCCGCAGCCTTTCACCCCCAACGGGTTGTGCGGGCACGGCGTTTCCGAGGTCACAACCTGCATCTCGGGAAAGATATCCGCGCGCGGTAAGCTGTAATCCATGTACGAGCCCGACAGCAATTGGCCGGATTCGTCGTAACACGCGGATTCCAGCAGCGCCTGACCAACACCGTGGGCAATGCCGCCGTGCACCTGGCCCTCGACGATCATCGGATTGATGAGATTACCGAAGTCGTCGGCGGCCACCCACTTTACGATTTCCGTAACACCGGTCTCGGGATCCACCTCCACCTCACACACATGGGTTCCGAACGGGAAGGTGAAGTTCGCGGGATCGTAGAATGCGCTCTCGTCGAGGCCGGGCTCCAGCTCGTCGCCGGGATAATTGTGCGGCACGTAAGCCGAGAAGGCGACGGCAGCGATATCCATCTGCTTGTCGGTGCCCGCGACGGTGAAGTTTCCATCCTTGAACTCGATATCTTCCACTGCCGCTTCCAGCGTGTGCGCCGCGATCTTCCTGCCCTTGGCAATGATCTTGTCCATGGCCTTGCTGATTGCCGAACCACCCACGGCCAGGGAACGCGATCCATAGGTACCCATGCCGAAAGGGATCCTGGCGGTATCTCCATGCACCACGTCGACATTTTCGATGGGGACGCCCAGGCGATCAGAGATCAGTTGCGCGAAAGTCGTCTCGTGCCCCTGACCCTGGGAGTGTGAACCGACGTACACGGACACATTGCCGGTGGGATTGAAGCGCACCTGGGCCGCTTCGTAGAGGCCGACGCCGGCACCCAGGGAGCCGACCACGGCAGACGGCGCGATGCCGCACGCTTCAATATAAGAGCATAAGCCGATACCCCGGAGCTTTCCTTCCGCGTCGGACGCCTCACGCCGCTTGGCGAAGCCCGCATAGTCGCCCAGGTCCAGGGCCTGGCCCATGGACCCGGCGTAATTGCCCGAGTCGTACTCCAGCGCGACCTGGGTTTGATAGGGGAAGGCGTCGGCGGGAATGAAATTGCGTTGCCGCAGCTCCGCCGAATCGATATTCATCTCCCTGGCCGCCTCTTCCACCACCCGTTCGACCACGTAGGTGGCCTCGGGACGACCGGCACCGCGCACCGCGTCCACCGGTGTGGAATGGGTGAACACAGCCTTGACCTCACAATAGATGGCGCCGGTCGTATATTGACCCTGCATCAGG
>CAXMNG010000183.1:0-1951 GCA_964194585.1 Salibacteraceae bacterium
TTCGTGGACGAGGGCGAAGATCTGCAATTCTTCACCTATGCAAAATATGGCGGCATCATCCTCAAGCAACCTGGAAGCCTGGCGTACCAGATTTTCGATCAGAAGACGGTACACCTGCTGGAAGGCCGTTATCAGACCAGCGAGCCCATCACCGCGGACACGTTGGAGGCTTTGCTCCAGCAGCTCGACATCGATGATCGACCACAGGCTTTGCGCACGCTGGTGGAATACAATGACGCCGCGTGCGACGCGCAGGGTTTCGATCCGTCGAAGAAGGACGGACTGCACACGAAAACCCTGGACATCAACAAGACGAACTGGGCGTTGAAGCTGGACCGGCCACCCTTCGTCGCTTATTCGGCGACCGGTGGAATTACCTTCACCTTCGGAGGATTGAAGATCGATGAGCAAGCCCGGGTAATCGGCACCGACTGGCGGCCGCTCCCCGGTCTTTACACCTGCGGTGAAATGGTCGGGGGATTGTTTCACGACAACTATCCCGGCGGCACGGGACTCGTATCCGGGGCAGTCATCGGACGCATAGCAGGACGCAGCGCAGCAACCGAATCGTGAGACAGGAGAGAATACGCGCCGTTTTCATGCGCGGCGGCACCAGCAACGGGATCGTCTTCCGTCAGCAGGATCTGCCGGCAGATCGCGATCAATGGGACGCCATTTTTCTCGCCGTCATGGGCAGCCCGGACGCCACCGCGCGCCAGCTGGACGGCATGGGTGGCGGCATCTCTTCGCTTTCCAAGGTATGCGTTGTCGGTCCACCCACGCATCCCGAGGCCGATATCGACTTCACCTTCGCCCAGGTATCGGTGCGCAAGGCCCATGTCGATTACCACAGCAACTGCGGAAACATGTCCTCAGCCGTGGGCCCCTTCGCGGTGGACGAATCGCTGGTCGAAGCCAGCGGTGACGAGGCCCGCGTCGTCATCCATAACACCAACACCGGCAAGCTGGTGACTGCGACCTTCCCCCTGGATGACGGCAGCGCGGCGGTGGATGGTCCGCTGGAGATTTCGGGTGTGGCCGGCAGTGGTGCTCCCGTACACCTCGAGTTCCGGGATCCCGGCGGCGCCGGCACTGGAAAGCTGTTGCCAACCGGCAATACGCTGGATGTGCTGGACGTCCCCGGGGTCGGCCGCGTGGAAGCGTCACTGGTGGATGCTGCCAATGCCTGCGTATTCGTAAAGGCCGCGCGAGCCGGCATCACGGGTACCGAATCACCCACCGAACTCGACGGGCGAGCCGAGCTCATGGAGATGCTGGAGGCCATCCGCTGCGCCGCCGGCGTCGCCATGGGATTCGGTGATCACGCCGACGATATCCGCCATCGAAGCCCGAGCAATCCCAAGATCGGCCTGGTGGCGGAGCCGCGCGACGCCGTTGATCTGGGGGGCCGGGCGACATCCGCGGCCGCCGGCGACCTCACAGCGCGCATGGTATCCATGGGCAACACCCATCGTGCCCTGCCCCTTACCGGTGCCCTGTGCCTGGGGGTGGCGGCCCACATCACCGGCACCGTGGTGAACCGGCACACCCGCCGCGGCAGAGAGCACGCCGCCGAATTGCGCATCCTGCAACCGTCCGGGGTCACCGTGGTAGGGGCGGACGTCGACGAGGGCGACAGCGGCTGGCACGCCCGCCTCGCGTCGGTCTACCGCACCCAGCGCCGGCTGTTCGAAGGCCGCGTGCTCATCCCCGCATCGCGGTAACCGTCGACGGCGTCGTGAGGGGGGGACCGGGTGTTGCAATGAAGCGGATTCTTGTTGATTCTTAGCCGCGTCGGCCGGCTGCGCACCGTGCGTGCATGGCGCAACCCACAGGAGAGGAGGGCTCCGAATGTCCGAGAATAAGAAGATCGCCCGTGACCTGGAGCAAGCACGCGATGTCAAATCGCTGAAAGCGCTTTACCAGTGCGCCGCCATCAGCCGCCGGGCTT
>CAXMNG010000184.1:0-4419 GCA_964194585.1 Salibacteraceae bacterium
TTATAACCTTGCTCACCCTCGGGAAATGCGCAGCCGACAATGAGATCTTCGATATCCTCGGGCTTCACCCCGGTGCGCTCGATCAGCGACTTCACGATCCGCGCGGCGAGATCGCCCGGGCGTACCTTGCTCATTTCACCCTTGGTGGCGAATGTAAATGGCGAGCGCGCGTAGCCCGCGATGACGACGTTTTTCATGGACGCATACTCCGAAAAAATGGGACGTGCTTAATGGGGACAGGGATTAATGGGGACAGATCTATTTTCCCATTGGGCGGAGACCGCCCAATGGGAAAATAGATCTGTCCCCATTAATCCCTGTCCCCATTAAGCACGTTCTCTAATACTAATCTCTTGCGGCCATTTTGCGAGGGATCGCCCGGCGGGCTACAGAGATACCTCCCGCCACTGGCTTTCCAGGCGCTTCGGCGAGACGCGCAAAGCCGTGCCCAGCTCCTGGGCGAACAGCGATATGCGGTACTCCTCCAGCATCCACCGGTAGTGGGCCAGCTCCGGGTCCCGGCGCCCGCGCATGGCGTGATCCGCGGCACGTGCCGTGAAACGTTGCCACAACGGCACAATCCCGGCGAGCTTGCGCCGGTCGCCGGCACCGCCCCGGCGCAGCTTCTCGAGACGAACCCGCAGCGCCGCCAGGTATCGGGGGTAGTTGTCCAGCGCTTCGTCCGGCGTAACACGCACGAAGCCGCGGAACATCAGGTGGGCCAACTGCTCATCCACATCGGCGAGGCTCGCCGCGGGCAGCGTGCCTCCCTGTTCCCGGCGCACGGCCATCAACGAACGGTGCTCCTCGAGGATTGCGCCCACCAGCTCGCCGATACGCTCGGCGGCAGGCCACAGACCGGCGACCGCTTCCTTCGCGGCCCGCCGATAACCCACCTCGTCGCGTATTTCCGCAGCGCCGGGCATGGCCCGCTCGAGAGCACGCGCCATGATCGCCCCGCCCAGCCCAGCGCCGGATTCCGGCACCTCCAGGTATTCCGGTGCCGCGGGCAGCATGGCGTGCATGAGTTCCATGGCCTCCAGATGCGCAAGCCCACGCACGAGCTTACGCGTCTCGCGGGCGGCGCCGATGGCGAATAGACGCCGCACCCCAACCGCATGGGATTCCGCCGCCGATTCGGCACTGGGAAACAGGACCAGCGCCACCGACCGCCCACGGTCCGCCAACGCAGGAAACCCCCGCATCAAGCGCCCGTTTCGGCGCTCCTCCACCACCGCGGGCAGCGCGCCCACCACCCAGTCCCTGAGGCCTTCGCGGGTAAAGCCGTCGCTGGCCAGGGGCTTGACCGGATCTGCGGCGCGCCCGATCAAGCGCGCCTGCAGCCGCAACAGATCGCGGGCTCCCTCCAGGCACTCACCGTGCTCGTCGATGACCCGGAAATTCATCAGCAGATAGGGTTCGAGCTTCGCCTCCAGGCGCTGCAATCGCCAGGCGTCTTCCGGCACATGGATACCCCGGTGGCTGCGCAGAAACTCGCGCAATGCGTTGGCGAGGGATCCGCTTCCCCGTGCACCTTCGGCCAGAAACCCCCGGGCGCACTCGGCGAGAGGCAGCAACTCCCGCCGGCTCGCCTTCGGCAACAGCTTCAGCATGGCGAGAACCTTCTCCGGGAGCAGTCCCGGCACCAGCCACTCGAACTGCTCGATCTTCAGCCGCGGCAAAAGCGCGAGGGGCACCTGGAGCGTAACGCCGTCATCGTCGCGCCCCGGTTCGAAGCGGTAGGCGAGCGCCAGAGCCTGTTCCTCGAACTGCATTTCGTCGGGATAATCCCAATCCGCCGTCTCGGGAAGATGGCCCCGCTGCAGGCTCTCGGGATCCATGAGCATGCGCTCCGGGTGCTCGCGCTCTGCACGCCGGCGCCAGGCTTCGAAGCTCTTGCTGTCACAAACGTCCTCGGGGATCAGATCCATATAAAAGGAGTACACGTCGTCATCTGCCACCAGCACATCGGGACGCCGCAGCTTGTGCTCGTAGACACGCAGCGCATCCACCACCTCGGCGTTGCTCCGCAAGAATCCAGCCGGCGATGCCAGAGTCCGATCCAGGATCCCCGACTGGATAAAAATGGCATGGGCGTCCTTGCGGCTGACCGGAGCGAGGCGCACGCGCCGTCGTGGCGTCACGGTCAAACCGTGAAGGCTGGTTTGCTCGTACACCATGACCTCGCCTGCGTGCGCATCCCAATGGGCGTCGAAGTAGGTGCGCCGCAACAGATCGCCACCGGCGCGCTCGATCCACTCGGGGCGAATGCGCGCCACCCGATGGGCGTACAGGCGGCTCGTTTCCACCAGCTCCGCGGCCACCACCCAGCGCGCGCCGCGATTCGACTGACCGGATTGGGCGGAAACATGAAATGTCGCGTCGTGCAGGCCCGTGTAGCCGTGCTCGGCGTTGCGCATCCCGATATTGCGTAGCAAGCCCGTCAACAGGGCGCGATGGATGCGCGAGTAGCTGGCCTCCTCGCGGCGCGGACGCAGGCCCATGTGGCGTACGATTTCTCGAAGCTGCCGGTGCACTTCCTGCCATTCGCGCAGCCGCGGAAGACTCAGGAACTGCTTGCGACAAAAGCGCTTCAAGCGGGCGCTGTTGAGACCACGGGTTTGCTCGTGGACAAAGTCCCAGAGCGTCAGCAACCCCATGAAATCGGAGCGTTGGTCCTGGTAACGCTGATGGGCGGCTGCCGCCGGGGCTCGCGCATCCGGCGGCCGCTCCCGCGGATCGGCAACGCTCAACCCACTCGCTACCACCAGCACCCGGGCAAGACAGCCCAGCTCCTCGGCGGCGAGAATCATGCGCCCGATAGGCGGATCCACCGGCAAGCGCACCAGGCGCCGCCCCACGTCGGTCAGCTTGTCGTCGGCATCGATGGCACCGAGCTCGCGCAGCAACCGATAACCGTCGTTGACCCGCCGGCGATCCGGCGCATCGAGAAACGGGAAGGCATCGAGATCGTGGATCCCCAGGGCGCGCATCTCCAGCAACACGGCGGCCAGGTTGGTGCGCCGAATTTCCGGCTCGGTGAACTCCCCTCGCGCCAGGTAGTTTTCCTCGCTGTACAGGCGTACGCACACGCCGGGCGCGGTACGGCCACAACGTCCCATGCGCTGATCCGCCGATGCCCGGGATATGGGTTCGATGGGCAGGCGCTGCACGCTGGAGCGCCTGCCGTAGCGGCTGATACGGGCGAGCCCCGAATCGATGACGTAACGCACGTCCGGGACCGTGATGGAGGTCTCGGCGACATTGGTGGCCAGCACGATGCGGCGTTTGCTGTGCGCCTGGAACAGGCGCTGTTGCTGGGCCAGGGGCAGGCGCGCGAAGATCGGCAGCACTTCGCAATCGTCGCCCAAGCGCCGGCGCAATCGTTGGCGCAGCTCGCGAATGTCCCGTTCCCCGGGGAGAAACACGAGCATGTCACCGGGTTCCTGCTCGTAGAGCTCCTCCACCGTCGTGACGATGCTGTCGTGGAGGTCCGGCTCGCCATCACCGGTATCCACCGGTGGCTGGTAGCGCAGCTCCACGGGAAACCCGCGCCCGGAGACTTCGATGACCGGCGCGCATGCGAAGAACGCCGAAAAGCGCTGGGTGTCGATAGTGGCAGAGCTGATAATCAGCTTGAGATCGGTGCGCCGATTGAGCAGCAGCTTTATATAGCCCAGCAGAAAATCGATGTTGAGACTGCGCTCGTGGGCTTCGTCGATGATGATGGTGTCGTAGGCGCGCAGATCCCGATCGGATTGTATCTCCGCCAGCAGCATGCCGTCGGTCAGCACCTTGAGGTAACAGTTCTTTCCGACCCGCTGATCGAAACGCAGCTTGTAGCCGACGCTCTCCCCCAGCTTCGTGCCGAGCTCGGAGGCGATGCGCGCGGCGGTACTGCGCGCTGCCACCCGCCTGGGCTGTGTGTGTCCGATGAGCCCGGCGGCGCCGCGGCCAGCCTGCATACAGATCTTCGGAAGCTGTGTGGTTTTTCCCGAGCCGGTTTCGCCGCACACGATGACGACGGGATTGGCATCGATGGCTTGTGCGATATCGGCAACCCTGGCGCTGATGGGAAGCTCGCCCGGAAAGTTCGGACTCGGCAACGAATCATGGCGCCGGCGTCGACGTCGCTGGGAGCGGTCGATTTCGAGCCGCAGAGCCGCCAGGCCGGCGCGCCCGCCGTTGTGGATTCGAGCGCGCTTTTCCAGGCGTCGCAGGCGCCGTAAGAAGCGCCCCTGGTCGGCAAGCATGCACTGTTGGATTTGGGATTCGAGACTGGCCATGGTGCTGGGCGCCAGGCGCGCGGCGCGCCCGTGCCTCATCATATTCAACCAGAAAAGGTCAGGCTTATCGAGCACTTACGATGAACAGCCCGCTTCGCTTGGCGTCCTCGGGACGAACTAATACCATGCTTGG
>CAXMNG010000185.1:0-2814 GCA_964194585.1 Salibacteraceae bacterium
CACAGCAGCACCATGTCCGGATAGGAAACCCAATAAGGCGCGGGAATGATGGCTTCGTCGCCGGGGCTCAAGAGGGCCTCGAAGGCGTTGAAGATGGAATGCTTGGCCCCGCAGGAAACGAGAATCTGCTTATGCTCGTACTCCAGGTCGCTATCCCGCTTGAGCTTTGCGATGATCGCCGCCTTGAGCTCGGGGATGCCGTCAACCACCGTGTACTTGGTGAATCCCTGATCGATGGCCTTCTTCGCCGCCTCTTTGATATGCGCCGGCGTGTCGAAATCCGGCTCGCCGGCGCCGAGGCTGACGATATCGCGCCCCTCGGCGCGCAGCTCCGCAGCCCGCGACGCGACCACCAGCGTCGGCGATGGTTTGATGGCCCGAACGCGGTCCGATAATCCGATGTCCAATGCAGGATTCCTCAGAGTTTCGTTGGCCGAGCAGGTACTATACGCGACCGGCACCTGCGCTTGCGACAAGTGAATCTTGATGTCCCATCGACCTTTCCGAATCGAAGCCGAGTTCGAGCCCGCCGGAGATCAGCCGCAGGCGATCCGCAGTCTGGTGGAGGGGCTGGAGGACGGTCTCGCGCACCAGACGCTGCTCGGAGTCACGGGTAGCGGAAAGACATTTTCCATTGGAAAAGTGATCGAGGCCGTGCAGCGCCCGACCCTGATCCTCGCGCCCAACAAGACCCTCGCCGCCCAGCTCTACGGTGAGATGCGCGGGTTCTTTCCCGACAACGCCGTGGAGTACTTCGTTTCCTATTACGATTATTACCAGCCCGAGGCCTACGTGCCCAGCACCGACACGTATATCGAAAAAGACGCCTCCATCAACGAGCACATCGAGCAGATGCGCCTGTCGGCCACCAAGGCGTTGCTCGAGCACGGTGACGCCATCATCGTCGCCACCGTGTCCGCCATCTACGGTCTTGGCGACCCGCAAGCCTTTCACAGCATGGTGCTGCATCTGGTGCGCGGCGACACCGCCGACCAGCGCTTCATCCTGCGCCGTCTCACCGAGCTCCAGTACACCCGCAACGAGACCGATCTGCGCCGGGGCAGCTATCGCGTGCGCGGCGAGGTCATCGATATCTTCCCGGCGGAATCCGACAGGGAGGCGGTGCGGGTCGAGCTCTTCGATGACGAGATCGAGCACTTGAGCTTCTTCGATCCGCTCACCGGCGAGGTCCTGCGGCGGGTACCGCGGCTCACCATCTATCCCAAGAGCCACTACGTGACACCGCGCCAGACCATCGTCGACGCCGTCGAGCAGATCAAGCAGGAACTGAAAGAACGGCTCGCCTGGCAGCGCGACAACGACAAGCTGCTCGAGGCCCAGCGGCTCGAGCAGCGCACGCGCTTCGACATCGAGATGATGGTGGAGCTGGGCTTCTGCAAGGGGATCGAGAACTACTCGCGCTATCTTTCCGGGCGCGCCCCCGGGGAACCGCCGCCGACGCTTTTCGACTACCTGCCGGACAACGCCCTGCTGATCATCGACGAGAGCCACGTCACCGTGCCCCAGCTCGGTGGCATGTATCGCGGCGATCGCTCCCGCAAGGAGACCCTGGTGGAGTACGGATTCCGGTTGCCGTCGGCGCTGGACAACCGGCCACTGCGTTTCGACGAGTTCGAGGCCCTGGCTCCCCAGGCCATTTTCGTTTCCGCCACGCCGGGGCCCTACGAGCATGAGCACTCCTCCGAGGTGGTGGAGCAGGTGGTGCGTCCCACGGGCCTCGTGGATCCGCCCGTCGAGGTACGGCCCGCGTCCACCCAGGTGGACGACCTGCTCTCGGAAATCCACAAGCGCGTGGAGGTGGCCGAGCGGGTGCTGGTGACCACGCTCACGAAGCGCATGGCTGAGGATCTCACCGACTATCTGTCCGAGCACGGCGTGCGGGTGCGTTATTTGCATTCGGATATCGATACCGTGGAACGGGTGGAGATCATTCGCGATCTGCGCCTGGGCGTATTCGACGTGCTGGTGGGGATCAATCTTCTGCGCGAGGGGCTGGACATGCCCGAGGTGTCGTTGGTGGCGATCCTGGACGCCGACAAGGAAGGTTTTCTGCGCTCCGATCGCTCGCTCATCCAGACCGTCGGGCGCGCCGCGCGCAATATCAACGGTGCCGCCATTCTGTATGCCGATCGGATGACCGGATCCATGCAACGGGCCCTGGACGAGACCGGCCGGCGGCGCGAGAAGCAGCAGCGCTTCAACCAGGAGCACGGCATCACCCCGCGCGGCATCCGCAAGGCCGTCAGCGACATCATGGAGGGCGCCCGTTCGGGTGCGCCGGGCACACCCAGGCGATTCGCCCAGGTGGCCGAGGAGATCGGCCGCTATGGCGAGCTGTCCCCGGAGGACGTTTCCCGGCGTATCCGGGAGCTCGAGAATCGCATGTTCAAGCACGCCGAGAATCTCGAGTTCGAGGAGGCGGCGAAGCTCAGGGACGAGGCGGCACGGCTGCGCGATTTCGGGCTCGAGCTGAAGGCGGGCTGAGCTTGCGACAGAAGATCCGAATCGGTATCTTCATCCACGCCCCCAGGCGCGTAGCTCAGTGGTAGAGCACTACCTTGACATGGTAGGGGTCGGTGGTTCAATCCCACTCGCGCCTACCAACAAATCAGGCACTTGCGTACCAGCTACCGATTGGAGTGGCACGCAAGTGGCACGCAACGGGAGCACAATCTGGCGGCGGACGTGTTCCTGAAGCTCTGAGAAATAGGCGTCTATCGCCGCCACTGCCTTCCCCAGATAGTCAGGGTCGAACTTGGCATACTTTTCCGTCGTGGCGTACCCGGCGGATTT
>CAXMNG010000186.1:0-5008 GCA_964194585.1 Salibacteraceae bacterium
GGCACTCTTCGCGCTCGAGCATCTGGACGAGTGGCGCGACACCAAGGCACGGCTCATGAAAGAACGGGTGGATGCGTTGCGCGGTGCCTTCGCGCACTCGAATCTCAGCTATCAGCTGATTTCAAGCGGTGCGTACTTTGCCTACGTGCGCCATCCTTTTCGCGGCACACCGGCGGTGGACGTGGCGCGTCGTCTGGCCGACCAGGAGAATGTCTTATGCTTGCCCGGCAGCTTCTTCGGCCCATGCCAGGATGACTATCTGCGTCTCGCGTTCGCGAACGCGGAGGGCGATCGATTCCCGGAACTGGTGGAGCGGCTACTGAATAGCCAGAAAAACGTTTAAGCACCGTAGGTTGGGCTGAGCTTGCGAAGCCCAACTGGCAGGCGGTTGTTGGGCTTCGCAAGCTCAGCCCAACCTACGTTCCTTATTTACTCTCTCCCAGACGGTTCATCAATTTCCGCATGAAATCCACGCAGGCTTCGACCTGATCCAATGCGATGTATTCGTCAGGCTGGTGGGCCTGATCGATGCTTCCCGGGCCGAATACCACCACCGACATGCCGGCCTGCTGGTAGCGGGGAGCCTCCGTTCCGAAGGCCACGGCGCCTGCTTCATTGGTGCCGGCCAGGGACTTGACCAGCGTCTCGGCGGGAGAGTCGTCCTGGGGGACGAAGGGCGCGGACGCGCTCGTTATCGTGGTATTGATGGCCGCCCCAGGAAATTTGT
Source organism: Salibacteraceae bacterium (assembly GCA_964194585.1). GTDB lineage: Bacteria > Pseudomonadota > Gammaproteobacteria > HK1 > HK1 > JAABYT01. Next base: position 728 of record CAXMNG010000186.1, read on the forward strand.
CGCGCATGCCGGTCAGCAGGCTGTTCGCATGGTCGTTGAAGCGTGTGACGATGTCGTCGGCATCATGGCCAGGCACTGCACGGATTTCCCATTCGAATCGGCATTCCGCGGGCACGATATTGATCTGTTGACCGCCATTGATGGTGCCTACGTTAATCGTGCTGAAAGGCGGGTTGGCACCGTCCAGGAAGTGGGGCAGGGATTTTATCTCTTCAGCGAGCGTCGTCAGATAAGCGATGAGCCGGGCCGCGATGTCGATGGCGTTAACGCCCAGATGCGTGGCGCTCGAGTGGGCTTCGCGCCCGATCACAATGGTTTCGAGCGAAACCTGGCCTTTGTGGGCGTTGGCGATTCGCATCTCCGTCGGCTCACCGATGATGACTGCTCGCGGTGCAAGCCCCGTTTCCGGCAACGCCTGCATGAGCCGGGTGGCGCCCGAACAATCCGTCTCTTCGTCATAGGTGAGGACGATGTGGACGGGGGACTGCAGGCGACATTGCTGGAACTCGGGTACCAGTGCCAGAGCGACGGCCAGAAAGCTCTTCATGTCGCAGGTGCCACGTCCATACAACCGGCCATCGCGCTCTACAGCCTTGAACGGGTCACTGCTCCAGACCTGGCCATCGACCGGCACCACGTCGGAGTGCCCTGACAGAACGACACCGCCCCGGTTCGTAGCAGGCCCGATGGTTGCCACCAGATTGGCCTTGGACTTTTCGTCGTTGAACATCAAGGTCGATTTGACGCCGAGATCGTTCAGGTATTCTTCGACGAAGCGGATCAAGTCGAGATTGGAATCCCGGCTCGTAGTGTCGAAGGCTACCAGGGCTTTGATCATCTCAACCGGTGAGTAGCGCGGTTCGCTGATTTCCTGAACTCTCACTTGTCAGGGCTCTTATTCACGGCCTGCAAAGCTTCGGCGAAACGATCGAGAAACATATCGCACACGGACTGGGTGTGGGCAATGGACAGGTAGAGCTTGGTACCCATGGGGTTCAAGAAAATCTTTCGCCGAAAGAGTGCCAGCATGAGAGAGCGTCCTTTGCGGCTGTCGCCCCGTTTCGTCGACCGGTAGTCGTAGACAGGATCGGCAGAGAACACGACCTGCGCGAGGGGACCGTCACCGATTACCTGCGCATGTTCTTGATGGTCGTCCAGCACATCTCGCATGCCTTTGCGCAAATAGCGCCCGAGATCGTGCAGTCGCTGGTAGCAGTCCGGCTGCTGGAAGATGCCCAGCGCCGCACGCGCCGCCGCCGTGGAAATTGGATTTCCGCCCAGCGTCGAGGCGACCCACACGTAATCTGGTTCACCAAGCTTGTCTTCGCGCACCCGATCCATGATATTGGTGCGGCCGCCGAAGGCGCCGATGGGATAGCCACCTCCCAGTGCTTTACCGTAGGCAACCAGATCAGGAATCACTCCGTAGTATTCCTGCGCCCCTCCGTAGGCCAGACGAAATCCGGTTACCACCTCGTCGAAAATCAACAGCACATCATGCTCGTCACAGATCGTACGCAGGCCCTCGAGAAATCCCTCCTGCGGCGGCGTGCAGCGCTGCAGCGGTTCGACGATGACCGCGGCAAGCCCTTGCGCGTGCTCGGCAATGATCTGCGCCGCCATGGCGATGTCGTTGTACGGGGCCACCAGAATGTCGTCCGCCGCAGCCGCCGGGATACCGGCGCTGGAAGGGTCGGATTGCGGGAAGTCGAGCAGCCGGTGAGGAAACAGACTCGTAACGCCTACCTCGTTGGCGCCGTGATAGGCACCCTCGAATTTGAGAATCCTGTTCCGTCCGGTATAGGCGCGCGCGAGGCGTTGACAGTACATGGTTGCCTCGGTGCCCGAAGCACAGAAGCGCACGCGTTCGCATGCCGGGCTGAGTCGGCAGATTTCCTCCCCAAGCGCCAGGGAGTTTTCGTTTACGTAGGCGAAGTTGGCGCCCAGTGCCGCTTGCCGGGTCACGGATTCGGTCACTTCCGGGCGCGCGTGGCCGACCAGCACCGAGCCCCAGCCAATGGAAAAGTCGAGATAGGATGTGCCGGTGGTGTCCCAGAGCTCACATCCATTTCCCCGGCTGATAACGATGCTGAGTTCCGGCGGAAGATTGAACTCGCCATTGGATCCGCCGGGGAACACACGCAGGGAGCGTTCTACGGCCTCGGGAATCGGGCTGTGCGTCATGAGATTGGCGATCTCCCCCGAAGGGGACTCGCTCCTACATTGGCTTTATCGCGTATCACTGCTCCTGCAACGACGTTCGATACAGTGCGGATTTCTGCACGTAATGCTCGGCGATTTCCGAGATGCCTTTAATCTCGGCATCGGTCAGGGAGCGCACGACCCGTCCCGGTGATCCCAGAACCAGGGATCCGTCCGGGATCTCCTTTCCTTCCGTGACCAGCGCGCTGGCGCCCACCAGGCAGTTTTTCCCGATCCGGGCGTTGTTGAGCACCACCGCATTGATGCCGATGAGGCAGTTATCGCCCACCGCGCAGCCGTGCAGCGTGACCTTGTGGCCAATGCTCACATTCGCGCCGAGAGTGAGCGGAAGGCCTTCGTCGATGTGCAGCACCGAAGCGTCCTGAACATTGGAGTTGTCGCCAACCGTGATGACGTCGTTGTCGCCGCGCAGCACACAATTGAACCAGACACTGGCATTGCGCCCGAGCACCACAGAGCCGATGACTGACGCGCTCGGGGCGACGTAGTAGTCACCGCGAAACTCGACGCGGCGTTCGCCAAGCGAATAGATCATGCGAATAAGGTCCCCCTCAGGCTGTCGGCGGACCATGATACCCGCCGGGGCGGTTCATGAATATGCACGGCCGTCATGGGATATCGTCATCGGGTTCCGGTGGCGCGGCCATGAATGCCTCGGCCCATTCGAGCCACTGGCGGTCCTCGCCGGCGTCGTGAAGCGCCAGTGCGCGAGCCACATGGGCGCGAGCCTGTGAATGCTCGCGACGCAGAAAATGCAGTCGCGCCAGAAGCTTCAGACTTTCGAGATGCAGGTCGTCCGCCAGCAGTGCCCGGCGCGCGAAGGCGAGAGCTTGGCGGTCATCATCCTGCCGGAAGTGGCACAGGGCGAGCAGATGCAAGGTATGGGGATTCTCGCCGACGAACTCCAGCAGTTCAGTCAGGCGATCGATGGCGCGCGGGTAGTTCTTCAGGCTGAAGGCCCGAGCCGCCTGTACTTCCACAGCGCTCTTGCGGGACATACGCGGCAAACTCTCAGTGGATGAACAGACCACCGTTGACGTCGAGCACCACGCCGGTCACGTGACTCGATAGATCCGATGCCAGAAACAGGCAGGCGTTGGCAATGTCGCGCGGCTGGCCGATGCGCCCCAGCGGCACCTTCCCGGCCAGCTCGGCCTTCATCTCGTCGGTCATTTTCCCGTGCGTAAAGTCGTTGTCGATGGGGCCCGGGGCGACGGCATTGGCGCGTATGCCGTCCGGCGCCAGCTCACGTGCCAGCCCCTTGGCAAGACCAAAAATGCCTGACTTCGCGGCGGCGTAGTGCGTCGTGCCGAAGACCCCGCCGCCCACGCGCCCGGCGATAGAGGAAACGCACACGATGGCGCCGCTTCCCTGTTTGCGCATGTGCGGAATGACCGCCCGCGCCATGTGGAAGTTTCCACGCAGGTTGATGTCCATGACCGCGTCGTACTCCTCCGCGTCGATGTCCATTATCGGTGTGGAGAATACGACGCCGGCATTGTTGATCAGGATGTCGATGCCGCCGAACTCCTCCCGTACCTCATCGGCGACGGCTGAGCAGCGAGCGGCATCGGTCACGTCGCAGACATAGGCGCGGTGCTCCGGCCCCAGCTCCCTGGCAGCGGCATTGACGCCGTCGCCATTCACATCCAGAAGTGCCGTACGCGCTCCGTGCTCGGCAAACAATCTGGCGGTGGCGAGCCCGATGCCGCGCGCGGCGGCGGCTCCGGTGATGATGGCCTTACTGGATTTCAAAAGCATGGCTGCCCCCTGGTTTTCCCTGGATACGGCTTGCAGGGACGATACTATAAGGACAGAGCGCATTTGCGGTACTCTTGGGCAAGGCACGAACGACGATTGAGGGTGAACTATGAGTTTTGCAATTCGTATTCACGAGATTGGCGGCCCCGAAGTGCTCGCGTGGGAGGAAGTGACGGTCGGCGAGCCCGGTCCCGGCGAAGTACGCTTGCGCCACGGGGCCGTGGGGCTCAATTTCATCGACGTCTACTTCCGCACCGGTGCCTACGGCGCCGACGTGCCCTTTACGCCGGGGTTGGA
>CAXMNG010000187.1:0-2938 GCA_964194585.1 Salibacteraceae bacterium
ACCATGATCACGACACCAGTGAATCCGACTCCGATCGCGCTCCAGCGGCGCCAACCGACAGGTTCGTGCAGCATGAGTGCGGCGAGCGCCGTCGCGATCACGGGACCGGCGAAGGCTATGGCGATGGCATCCGCGATGGGCATCAGAGAAAGGGCGGTAACGAACAGGAACGTGGACACCGTCATCAGTGCCCCGCGGGTCAGCTGAAGGCGCCAGTTGGAAACCCGCAACTGACCGGTGCGGTGGCGCGCCGCGGCCCATGAGACGACGATCGCGATCACGAATACGCCACGCAGGGACATGACCTGGCCCACGGGGTAGCTCTGGGTGAGCCATTTCACGATCGCGTCGTTGACCGTGAGCAGGCCCGAGGCCATGACCATCAGAGCAATCGAACGAATGGGCGTCGCACCGGCACCCGTTCCGGATTCGGAGCCGTCATCCACCGTCGGCGGGTCGCCCGTTGGGGTTCAATGCTTGCGGCACACCATCAAAGAAGAACAGACACCCAGATCGTCGGTGATCCCTTCGACCGTCAGGCCTGCCGACTCCACCATTTCGGTGATGTCGGAGGCCTTGTACATGCGGCTGTTCCCGTTGGCGAGAAAAGTGAAGTACAGAGAGAGGGTCTGCAAGCAATATGTTGCGATGTCGTGTCTCTGCCGGTCCCAGAAATTGTCGAGAATATAGAGTCTCGCATTTGCGTCCATCGCCGCCGCCGCGCGTTGGAGCAGTGTGATGACACGCTCCTCGGAAAAGCAAACCAGGAACTGGCTCATCCAGATGGTGTCGAATCCTTCCGGGAAGGGCTTCGAATCGTCGAGGAGATCGACACCGCAGGTGTCGATCCGATTCTGCAGGCCGCGCTCGGTGATGTTTTCGACGGCCAACGCCACGACCCCGGGTAAGTCGAGAATCGTGACCGAGATAGCTTCGGAGTGGTTCGCGCAAAGTATCGCCCACTCGCCGGTATTGCCACCTACATCCAGCAGCTTTCGCGGCCTACGCTCGAATACGATCGGCAGTGCCTGTGCGAATGCCGCGTCGGAGTAGAAGTGATCCCACTTCAGCCAGCTGTCGCGCGCCGACTCGGGAAAGTGCGGTAAGGCCGGGTATATGGTCTCCCAATCGCCAAAGCTCTTCTGCAAGCCCACAGGTTTTCCTTCGCGAATCGAGTCTTCGAGATAGTACGCAGGTTGAAAAAAGCATTCCTGCATGACATCCATGTTGATGCGTGTCGACTCGTCGGACAGTAGCCAAAATCCCGTCGACGTCAGAAGATACCGGTCAGCTTCGCGACATACGACTTCCGCAGCCAGACCGGCTTCCAGCAGCACGAGGACACCATGACGCGAGGCGCCGACCTTCTCGCCAACTTCATCGACTGTGAGGCCGGTGTCAGATTCACGCAGCGCATCCAGAATACCCAAATCCCGCAGTACGCGCGTTGCCTGAAAGACGAGAGGGGCCAAGGCAATTCTCTGTGCGTCGTACCGCGAGTCGAGGGCGGATTTTCCTTGCATGGAGCGCTCCTATTTTTCGACGATCCTGCTGAACCGCAGAGTGGGTTCGGTGCCGTCGGCGTATATCAGAAGAATCTGCTCTTCGTGGGTGAGGTCGAGCCGTTTGGCTTCGGACAAAGCTTTCAGGAAGCGCTGCTCCTGAACCATCAATGTGTCCGCGCATAACATGCGGGTGGCAGCCAGATTGCTGAAGGCAATCGTGCCTCCGTCCAGCACCACCGAACCGAAATAGCGATTGCAGCCCGCAAGCCCACCCACTTGGCCGGGTTTCACGAATTCCATCGTGGAGCGCGCGCGATCGACGACGCCCCGGCCGCCGATGTCCTCGGCGAGCCATGCCGTGCCCAGCATATCGGCCTCGCCGACGCCGCTCCGGGCCGCGGTGATTGCTGCCAAGAGCAGCGCCGATACCGCTAACGCCGCGGCGATGAAAGGTCTCGAGCTATTCGCTCTTCGTTCACTCATGGGGTAGGTTGCTCAATCCAGCTTTCCTGGCTCCGGCACTCCCACCGGGATCTTCATCAGATCTTCGCCCAAAAAGAGATTGCCCGAATATATCTCGCTCATTTCCCGGACGATTCGCTCGCGAACGCCCGGCCGGTCCATCTGTTCGGAAAGATGGCTCAGCACCAGATTTTTCACATTCGCGTCTCTTCCCAGGGCGGCGAGCTCGAGATGCCCCATGCACCCTTCTGCGAACTCCTTTCCAAGCCCGGTCCCGCTCAGGTAGTGGCACATGTGTACGAGCACATCGCACCCGCGCGCTAACTCCTCCATCGCCTTGCACGGACCGCTGTCGCCCGAGTAGACGAGCACGCCGTCCGCACATTCGAGACGGTAACCATAGCATTCGAGATGGGGCTGCACGTGACGGACGCTTCTTGCCGTTACGCGCCAACCATCGCCTTTGGCTACGTCGCCGCTCAGGAGCTCGGTGACCGCGGGCCTGGGCCGCTCGCGCGGGAGGTGGCCGCCGCGCGCCTCGAAGATCACCTGGCTGAGCGGATGTGCCGTGCGCGCCTCGATATCGGGTCCAAGGACGCCGTCCTCTCCGATGAGTAACTCCGTCATCCGGGTGATGAATGGTGGTCCGTAGACTTGTAACTCCGGGATACTGCCGGCGCCCTGGTCCCAGCGCGTGATCAGCAGTCGCGCATAGTCGAGGCAGTGGTCGTAGTGCAGGTGGCTGAAAAACACGTGGGTTACGTCGGTCGCCTCTACACCCGCCTCCATCATTCGGTGGTAGGCGCCGGGTCCGTGATCGAAAAGGATCACGTCGTTCGCGACCCGTACGAGATATCCCGAGCTCATACGCTTGAGTGATGGCGTCGGCGTACCGGTCCCGAGTAGCTGGATCTCCACCAGGTTTAATCTTCTAGAATTTCAGCCGCCGAGATACATGCGCCGAACGTCCT
>CAXMNG010000188.1:0-2704 GCA_964194585.1 Salibacteraceae bacterium
CACGTTGGCAGCCGCTTCCGCGAAGCAGAAGGGAACATACACCATGCCATCGGGAACGGCTTCGTCGGCCCGGGCCTTGAGTTCGATGGCGCCGCGCCGCGTGTGGATTCGAACGAGCTCTCCTGGTGTCACACCAAGGTCTTTCAGATCCCCGGGCGACAGATTCGCCACCGCCTCTGGCTCCAGCGCGTCGAGAACCTGCGCGCGGCGGGTCATGGCGCCCGTGTGCCAGTGCTCCAGCTGACGGCCGGTGGTGAGCACCATCGGGTACTCGCTGTCCGGTTGCTCGTCCGGGGGAATGATACTGGCGGGCACGAGCTTGGCGCGCCCGTCGGACGTGGGAAAGCCGTCGCCGAAGACGATGTCGTTACCGGGGCGGTCCGGTGCATCACAAGGATAGGTGACGGCGCTCTCGCGCTCCAGGCGCTCCCAGCTGATGTTGTTCAGCGACGGCATGACGGTTTTCATCTCGGCGAACACGTCGCTCGCGTCCTCGAACTGCCAGTCGAGTCCCAAGCGCTGCCCGAGCTCCTGAATGATCCACCAGTCCTGGCGCGCGTCGCCGGGAAGATCCAGGGCCTTTCTGCCGATCTGCACCTGGCGATTGGTATTGGTGACCGTGCCGTCCTTCTCGGGCCACGCCGAAGCCGGCAACACCACGTCCGCGTGAAAAGCGGTTTCGGTGAGAAATATATCCTGCACCACCAGGTGCTCGAGCTTGGCCAGCGCCGCACGGGCGTGATCCACATCCGGATCCGACATAGCGGGGTTCTCCCCCATGATGTAGATGCCCTTGATGACGCCGTCGTGCACCGCATCCATGATTTCCACCACGGTGAGTCCACGCACCGGATCCAGGCTCGTGCCCCAGACGTCCTCGAAGCGATTGCGAACTGCTTCCGCATCCACCGCCTGGTAATCAGGAAACATCATGGGGATGAGGCCGGCGTCCGAGGCGCCCTGGACGTTGTTCTGCCCGCGCAGCGGATGCAACCCGGTGCCCGGCCGCCCCACCTGTCCCGTGATCATCGACAACGCGATCAGGCAACGGGCATTGTCGGTGCCGTGCACGCTCTGGGAGATCCCCATGCCCCAGAAAATGATGGCGCGCTCCGCGGTCGCGTATTTGCGCGCCACAGTGCGGATGGTGTCCGCGTCGACGCCACAAATCTCCTGCATGGCCTCTGGCGTGAAGTCCTTGATGTGGTGCTTGAGATTTTCGAAGCCTTCGGTGTTCGCCTCCACGTACTGACGATCGTAGAGAGACTCCTCGATGATGACGTTGAGCATGGCATTAAGAAGCGCCACATCGGTTCCCGGATTGAACTGCAGCATGTGCGTGGCGTGCCGCTTGAGCTGCTGGCCGCGCGGATCCATGACAATAAGGGTCTTCGTCTTCGCGGCCTGCTTGAAGAAGGTCGCCGCAACCGGATGATTTTCCGTCGCGTTGGCGCCGGTAATGATGATGACATCGGCATCATCGCAGGCGGTAAAGGGCGCCGTCACGGCGCCGGAGCCGATGCCTTCCAGCAGCGCCACCACCGACGAGGCGTGACAAAGCCGCGTGCAGTGGTCCACGTTGTTGGTGCCGAAACCCGTGCGCACCAGTTTTTGCACGAGGTACGCCTCTTCGTTGGATCCTTTCGCCGATCCGAATCCGGCCAGAGCCTTGGATCCGTCGCTGTCTCGAATGCCTTTGAGACCCGCGGCCGCGACGTCCAGCGCCTCTTCCCAGCTCGCTTCGCGGAAGTGCGTGAAAGGATTCCCCGGATCCACCTCGCAGTCGGCGCTCTTGGGGGCGTCGTCCCGGCGTATGAGCGGCTTGGTGAGCCGGTGGGGGTGCGACACGTAGTCGAAACCGAACCGCCCCTTCACACACAACCGCTGTTGATTCGCCGGTCCATCTCGACCCTGCACCGCGACGATCTCGTTGGCGTGGGTTTGATAGGTAATCTGGCAACCGACGCCGCAGTAGGGGCAGACGCTATGCACTTCCTCCAGCGAGATGGCGCGCCCGACGCCCTCCTCATCCACCAGGCTCGCTTCCATGAGCGCGCCGGTGGGACAGGCCTGCACGCATTCGCCACAGGCGACGCAGGTGCTATCGCCCATGGGGTCGTCGAAATCGAAGACGATTTTCGCGCCGTGGCCGCGGTAGGCCATGCCGATGACGTCGTTCACCTGTACCTCGCGGCACGCGCGCACGCAGAGAGTGCAGTGAATGCAGGCATCGAGATTGACGCGCATGGCCGTGTGGCTCGAATCCGGCGCCGGTGACTTGGGCCGCGGCGGCAGCCGGCTCTCGGTGACCGACATACGCTCGGCCCATTGCCACAGCTGCGAGTCCGCGTCGTGGGCCACCGCCCGTTGCGGCTGGTCCGCCACCAGCAGCTCCATGATCATGGCCCGCGCGCTCTCGGCGCGATCACTATTTGTCGTGACCTTCATGCCCGGCGTCGGCGTGCGGATGCAGCTCGCGGCGAGCACCCGCTCGCCGTCGATCTCCACCATGCACACGCGGCAGTTGCCGTCGGCCCGGTAACCCGGCTCGTCGGCGTAACACAGATGAGGAATGTCGGTGGCATGGCGTTTCGCCGCCTGCCAGATGGTCTCGCCGGCATAGGCGTCGACCTCTACGCCGTCGAGCTGAAAGGTCGTCACCTGGTTCACCGACGCGCTCATGAGTGCTCCTCGGGGAAAAATT
>CAXMNG010000189.1:0-2826 GCA_964194585.1 Salibacteraceae bacterium
CGCATCGTCGAAGCTCTGCACGCCGATGGACAATCGGTTGACGCCGGCAGCCAGGTAGCCCGCGAAGCGATCGGCTTCGACGCTGCCGGGATTGGCTTCCAGGGTAACTTCGCAATCCGGCGCAAGCGCAACGCGCGCGCGAATGCCGTCCAGCAGCGCAGCGATGGCAGACACGGAAAACAGACTCGGTGTGCCACCACCGATGAAGATGCTCTCGAGGGCGCGACCGGTGACGCGCCCGCTTTCATAATCCAGATCCCTGAGCAGGACAGCGACGTAGGCGCTATCGGGAACATCGGTGGCCTCGTGGGAGTTGAAGTCGCAATAGGGACACTTGCGCGCGCACCAGGGCAGGTGCACGTAAAGACCGAGAGGCGGAGTCGGCGAGAGCGCGGCCATCACGGCAAGCCCGTCACGATTCTTCGAGGCGGGCGAGGAGCGCCCGCATGGCCCTGGCCCGGTGGCTGATGCTGTTCTTGTGTGCTGGGGCGAGCTCGGCGGAAGTGCAGCCGCAGCCCTCCAGGTAAAACACCGGGTCGTAGCCAAAACCGCCGTCGCCCCGCGGCTCGCGAGCAATGCGCCCCGGCCAGATGCCTTCGCACACAACCGGACAGGCATCCAGAGGGTGGCTCATGTAAACCACCAGGCACACGAAACGCGCCCCCCGGAAAGATTCGGGGACATCACGCAGGCTGTCCAGCAGATGCTGGAGATTCTCACCGTCACTGGCACCGACCCCGGCGTAGCGCGCCGAGTAAATGCCCGGGGCGCCGTCCAGGGCGTCCACCATCAGTCCTGAATCATCGGCGATAGCAGCCAGGCCCGACAGGCGCGCCGCGTGACGCGCCTTGATTATGGCATTCTCGACGAAGCTTTCGCCGGTCTCCTCGATGCTGGGGATCTCGAAGTCCGACTGCGGTACGACGTCCAAACCGTGAGGGGCGAGCAGTGCGTTGAGCTCCAGCAGCTTTCCGGCGTTCGCGCTCGCCAGCACCACCCGTGTCACCGCGTCAGCCCTCCAGTGCGTTGCGCTGCAACTCGAGCAAGGTGGCAACCCCTCCCTCGGCCAGGACCAGCATGGCGTCCAGCTCGTCGCGACGGAACGCGTGACCCTCGGCGGTACCCTGAATTTCGATGAATGCACCGTTGTCGTTCATGACCACATTCAAGTCGGTCTCGGCTTCCGAGTCCTCGGCGTAGTCCAGGTCCAGCACCGGCTGACCCTGGTAGATCCCTACCGACACCGCCGCCACCTGACCGTGAATGGGCGATCGGGCGGACCCCCGGCTCCGCTCCAGCGCGCCCACGGCATCCACCAACGCCACGTAGCTGCCGGTGATGGCAGCGGTGCGCGTGCCGCCATCGGCCTGAATCACGTCGCAGTCCAACGTGATGGTGCACTCGCCAAGCGCGGCCAGGTCCACCACACCGCGCAGCGCCCGGCCGATCAGGCGCTGAATCTCGAGCGTGCGCCCGCCCTGCCGTCCGCGGGCCGCCTCGCGCCCACTACGCTCTCCGGTGGCCCGCGGCAACATGCCGTACTCCGCCGTTACCCAGCCCCGGCCGCGGCCGCGCAGCCACGGCGGCACGCGCGTTTCCACGCTGGCCGTGCAGATGACCCGCGTGTCGCCGAAGCAGACGAGCACCGAGCCTTCGGCGTGGCGCGTGTAGTGCCGTTCGAGAGAAACATTGCGCAGCTCGTCCGGAGCTCTGCCGCTGGGACGCATAACGGAATTCCTTCGCACAGTGAAATGAGCAGGCCATTATATAGGCACGACGGGTTAGCAGACACGCAGCCCGTCGCCCGTTACCATTGCCCCACGCCATCCGCCGAAATGTCGCACTACAGGCCGCACTATGATTCGCAGCATGACCGCCTTCGCTCGCAGCGAGCGCACCGAAGATTGGGGAACGGCTCACTGGGAGCTGCGCTCCGTCAACAACCGCTACCTGGATGTGTCGCCCCGCCTGCCGGAGGAGATGCGCGCCATCGAGAGCGCTGTCCGCGAACGGGTTCGGGGACGGCTGAGTCGTGGCAAGGTGGATTGCACACTGCGTCTCTCCCTCGATACGGAAAGCGACGCGAGCCTGGAACTCAATTTGAATCTCGCCCGGCGAGTCGCGGATGCGACTCGCGAGATCGATGCACTGCTCCACGATCCCGCCCGTGTCAGTGCCATCGATGTGTTGCGCTGGCCCGGGGTGGTGCAGACGCGATCACCGGACATCGACACCCTCGGCAAAGCCGTGCTCGAGTTGCTGGACGAGGCCCTCGGCGGGCTCGTGACAACCCGCGAGCGCGAAGGACAGCACATCACCGGGTTGCTCACGCAGCGCTGTGACGAAATACAGGCCATCGTCGGCAACGTGCGCGAGCGCCTGCCCGAGGTCCTCGAGGCCTGCCGCCAGCGTCTTCGGGATCGCCTGGCCGAGTTCGCCGAGCAGCTCAACGAGGAGCGCCTGGAGCAGGAGATGGCCATGGTTGCGCAGAAGACCGATGTGGCCGAGGAGCTGGACCGCCTGGATGCCCACGTGAAGGAGGTCCAGCGCGTGGTCGACAAGGAGCAGCCGGCCGGGCGGCGTCTGGACTTTCTCATGCAGGAGCTCAACAGGGAGGCCAACACCCTCGGATCCAAGTCCATCGACACCGAGACCACGCGGGCGTCGGTGGATCTCAAGGTTCTCATCGAGCAGATGCGCGAGCAGATCCAGAACGTGGAGTGATGCCCCGAAATGGCAGAAGTGGAGAAGACCGCGAGGGGGGACGTGTTCGTCATCAGCGCCCCTTCGGGCGCCGGCAAAACCAGCCTGGTGGCCGCACTGCAA
>CAXMNG010000190.1:0-11417 GCA_964194585.1 Salibacteraceae bacterium
CCGGAGGCGAGCTCGCGGTGCACCTGGCTCTCCGTCGTGCGCGCGCCGATGGCGCCCCAACTGATGAGATCGGTGAAGTACTGCGGCGTGACGATATCGAGAAACTCGCTGCCGGCCGGTACTCCCACATCGTTCAGATCGAGAAGCAGCTTGCGCGCACTGCGCAATCCCTTGTTGATGTTGAAGCTTCCGTCGAGATCGGGATCGTTGATGAGGCCCTTCCAGCCGACGGTGGTGCGCGGTTTCTCGAAGTACACCCGCATCACGATGATCAATTGCTCACTGAGCTCGCCGACCAGACCCTCGAGGCCGGTGGCGTATTCAACGGCTGCTTTCGGGTCGTGCACCGAGCACGGTCCGACGATTATCAGCACGCGGTCGTCCTCGCCGTGCAGTAGATGGTGGATGGCGAGGCGCGTCTCGTGGGTGAGCCTGGCCGCTGACTCGCTGATGGGGAACTCCTCATGCAGCTGCGCAGGTGTGATGACGTCGTCTATGGACTGGATTCGCAGGTCTTCGGTCTTGAAAGTCATGTGATTGTGGACCACCGGGCGCAATTTCGACCCGGCTCTCGCTCCCTTCTGGTATGTCGTAATGTTCTGATAAATCGGGCGAATGTTAGTGCGACAGTATATCGAATTGCCCGCCCGCCGGAAAAGGTCGGTTATTTCCCGCGTCAGTCGCCTGACGCTGCGCCCAGGGTCGAAAATACGCGTTCGGCGGCCTCCAGGGTGGCGTCGATGGCCTGCTCGTCGTGGGCGCTGGATACGAAGCCTGTCTCGAATGCCGACGGGGCCAGGTAAACTCCCTCGCGCAGCATGCCGTGGAAAAATCGTACGAAGCGCTCCTGATCGCAGGCCATTACCTGGGAGAAGTTGCTGACAGGGTTCTGGTCGCTGAAGAATAGACCGAACATGCCGCCCACCTGATTGGCAGACAGGTCGATGCCCACCGCTCCTGCACGTTCCACCATCCCCGAGGTCAGCCGCTCGGCGGTGTTACCGAGCCTCTCGTAAAAGCCTTGTTCCTGCACCAGATGCAGGGTCGCGAGCCCGGCGGCCATGGCGACCGGGTTACCCGAGAGCGTACCGGCCTGGTAGACGGGTCCCAGAGGCGCGATGTGCGCCATGACGTCGGCGCGTCCACCGAATGCGCCGACCGGCATACCGCCGCCGATGACCTTTCCGAGGGTCGTGAGATCGGGCTCGACCCCGTAGAGCGACTGGGCGCCGCCCAGCGCGACGCGAAAACCGGTCATGACCTCGTCGAAGATCAGCAGGCTGCCATGGCTTTCGCAGCAGCGCCGCAGGGTCTGCAGAAATCCCGGAAGTGGCGGCACGCAGTTCATATTGCCCGCCACCGGTTCGACGATTACGGCGGCAATTTCGTCGCCGTGCCTGGCAAAGGCCGCATCGACCTGCTCCGCGTCGTTGAAATCGAGTGTCAGGGTGTGGGCCGCGAGATCCGCGGGGACACCCGGTGAGGTGGGTACGCCCAGGGTCAATGCGCCGGAGCCTGCCTTGACCAGAAGAGAGTCCGCGTGCCCGTGGTAGCAGCCTTCGAATTTGATGATGGCGTCACGGCCGGTGAATCCGCGCGCAAGTCGAATCGCCGACATGGTTGCCTCGGTGCCCGAGTTGACCATGCGTACCTGCTCGAGCGTCGGCATCAGCGCGCAGACCGTGTCTGCCATCTCCGTCTCGATGGCGGTGGGGGCGCCAAAGCCGAGGCCTCTGGCGGCAGCGTCCTGCACGGCGCGCACCACCTCTGGATGTGCATGCCCGGCGATCATCGGGCCCCATGAGCCGACGTAGTCGATGTAGTGGCGATCGTCCGCGTCTATGAGATAGGGGCCTTCGCCGCGCTGGAAGAAAAGCGGATCACCGCCGACGGCGCGAAAGGCCCGTACCGGTGAGTTGACGCCGCCGGGAATATGACGTTGGGCCCGCGCGAACAGCGATTCAGATCGGTTCATGTTTCCTCTTCCTGTGCTCGCGCGGCGAACAGGGTTGCGTACTGCCGGGCAGACTCGGCCGGGTCGTCGTGACCGAACACTCCCCGTATCACGGCGAGCAGATCGGCCCCGGCGTCCAGAAGCGTTGCGCCGTTTTCCGGTGTGATACCGCCGATGGCGACGATGGGGAGACTGATGCGCCCGCGCGCCGATTCCACTGTCGCGATTTCAGCTCGTGCAGCATCGGGCTTGGTCACCGAATCGAACATGCTCCCGAAGGCGACGTAGTCAGCGCCATTGCGCTGCGCCGCTTCGGCAAGCCCCACCTGGTTGTAGCAGGATACTCCGATAATGCAGTGGTCACCGAGACGCGATCGTGCCGCTGAAAGATCCGCGTCTTCACGGCCCAGGTGAACGCCGTCGGCATCGGTGTTCAACGCAAGCTCGACATCGTCGTTGACGATCATGGGAACGCCGTGTCGTCGGCAGACAGCCACCAGCGTGGCGGCTTCCGTCTGACGGCGCTCTGTGTCCTTGCTCTTGTCGCGGTACTGAACAACCTTCGCACCCCCGGCAATGGCGCGGGCCACCGCCTGCTCCAGGGCTCGACCGGATTGCAGCGCGCTGTCGGTGATGGCGTAGAGGCCGCGCGATGGGAATCTGGATTTGCTCACTCTCGACTCTGTTTTCGCGCTCGAAAAAGGCGATGCGGAATGAGCTGCCCTCTGCCCATGGAGGTGGCGTGCTTCAAACTCGCCAGGGTGTAGTCGAGGGCCTCACCGACTGCCGTGACGGTGTCCAGGCCGTGCCCCAGAAGCGCGGCGATGGCCGACGACAGCGTGCAGCCGGAACCGTGGTAACTTCCGGCAAGGCGTTCGCAGTGAAAGGATCGAATCAGGCGTTTGTTCGCGTACAGACGATGCACGACATCCGGTGACGGATCGTGCGTCCCGGTCAGCAACACGGACTCGCAACCATAGGACAGAAGCTCCTGGGCGGCCGCGTTGAGGGAGTCGGCTTCCGGGGTCAGCAGGCGCGCTTCGACGGTATTCGGTGTTGCCACCGTGGCCAGCGGCAGCAACAGTGACACCATGGCGTCGATTTGCTCGTCGTCGGTCAGTTCCGTACCGGCAGCGCTCGCACACACGGGATCGATGACCACGGGGGTGCCTTCGTAGTCCTTGAGGATGGTGTGGATTGCGCCGACAGCTTCGACGCTGCCGACGAGCCCCACCTTGAAGGCATCGACCTTGATATCGTCGAGCACCACCCGCGCCTGCTCGATGATGGATAATGCGCTGATCGGGGTGCAACTCTTGACGTCGCGGGTGTCCTGGGCCGTGATGGCGGTGGCCACCGGTAAGGCGTGGCCGCCCATGCCGCCAACCGCCTCGATATCGGCTTGAAGCCCGGCGCCGCCGGTTGGATCGAGGCCGGCGAATACCAGCACCGCCGGGCGCTTGGCGCTCGTGCTTTTCATCGCGCCCTATTCTACCATCGCCATCGCCTGCACCTGCCGGCCAGCGGAAAGTCAAGGCTGGAAAAGTCGGGAGGGAAAATGAGAGACTATGCCGCTTTCCAGCCCGGGGCGGGGGGATTATGAAGTCTTATATGTGCGTCATCTGCGGGTTCGTATACAACGAGGCGGACGGTCTTCCGGACGAGGGCATCGCCGCCGGCACCAAGTGGGACGATGTGCCGCCGAACTGGGTGTGTCCTGACTGCGGGGCGCGCAAGGAAGACTTCGAGATGGTGGAGATCTGATGCCAGCTGAGGCCAGTTTCGAGACGCATTCTGTTGTCGGGGTCCCGGCCCTGGCGTATAGTCGGACGATTGAATTGACCGAAGGAATGCATCATGAGCGTTGAAAATGCCGTCGAATACAGTCATGAGGTGGGTGCCGGTGACGTTACCATCACACCGACTGCCAGCGAGCACCTGGCGAATCTGTTCAAGGACATCGACGATGATGACATAGAGGCAATCCGCGTCTACGTCGCCGGTAGCGGTTGTAGCGGCATGACTTACGGCATGACCTTTACGGACCGCAAGACCGAGTACGACAAGGTGCTGAAGGGCGACGGCTATCTGTGTTACGTTGATGTGGTGGCGCTGGGCTTTTTGCGCGGCGTCGAGATCGACTACGCAACCCGCGATACCGGCGCGACATTCGTTTTCAACAACGTCTTTCAGCAGACCGGTGGCAGCGGCACGTGTGGCGCCTGTGGTGCCGCAGTGGGTGCCGGCGAGGGTTGCAGCTGAACCCGGAAGAAGCCGCCCTTTTGGCGTTTCCCGGCCGGGACGATACCCCTCGGGTTCTTCTGGTCGCCCACCATCAGAGTTATCGCGTACCAGCCTATCAGACAGCGGCAGCCGCGCTCGGCGTGCGGCTCGTCGTCGCCTCGCAAGGCCGTCATTCGGTCATTCCCGAAATTGCCGATGGGCTTCACGTCGAGTTCGAGAATGTTCCCGAGGCGGTGTCGCGCATTGTCGCCAGCGCGTCCCGTGAGTCTTTCGACGCCGTCATCGCCTGTGACGATCTGACCCTGGAGGTCGCGACCCGCGCGGCAGCCGCGCTGGGACTGCCGCACAATCCGTTATCTGCCGTGTGCGCGGCGCGGCGCAAGGATCTCGCCCGGGATGCGCTACGGGCGGCCGGGCTTCCGGTTCCGCGCTTCAGGTGTCTGAATTTGACCCAGCCTCTGGCGGCGCAGATTTCCGGACTGGACTACCCCTGTGTCATCAAACCGCTGGCCATGGCGGCGAGCCGCGGCGTCATCCGTGTCGACTCCGCCGATGAGTTACAACGCATGTTGCCGCGGGCGGCCGCCATCGTCGCAGACGCCGTGGTGCCCGACGAACGGGAGCGCTTGCTGGTGGAATCTTTTCTTCCGGGGACCGAGATCGCCATCGAAGGACTGCTCAGTGACGGCAGGCTGCACTTGCTCGCGATCTTCGACAAACCCGAGCCGCTGGATGGTCCGTTCTTCGAAGAGAGCTACTACATCACGCCTTCGCGCCTGCCGCGGGCACTCTTGACTCGCGCCTTGGATCGCCTTACCCGAGCGTGTGCCGCCTACGGCTTGCGGGAGGGTCCCGTGCACGGGGAGCTGCGCTTGCACGAAGGTGAAGCCTGGGTTGTGGAAGTGGCGGCGCGCACTATCGGTGGAGACTGTGCGCGTCTTCTGTCTTTCGGCGCTGGCCGCAGTCTGGAAGACCTGGTGCTGCGCCACGCCCTCGGCTGGTCCCTGGACCTGAATCCCTGCGGCGGTGCCGCCGGTGTGCTCATGATTCCGACGCCGGGTGCCGGGACACTGCGCCGTGTCGAGGGAGTGCTCGCGGCTCAACAAGTGCCCGGTATCGACGATCTGATCATTGCGGTACGAGAGGGTTACGAGCTCGTTCCGCTACCGGAAGGCGGCACCTATCTGGGCTTCATGTTTGCCCACGCCGACACACCGGAGAAAGTGGAAAGCGCGCTTCGCGAAGCCCACGATTGCCTCAACATCGTCATCGCCCCATCGCTACCAGTGGTAAGCCCAACCTACGGGCGTTATTTTTTGGCGCCAGCCTGAAATCCCTGAGGCAGGTTGCCCATATCGCCTTCACCGAACAGAAAACCGAGCATGTGCTGCTCGATGACCTCGATGCTGCTCGGGTCGGCGCTGTTCAGCTGATTCTCGTTGATGATCATCTGCAGGCGCTGCAGCCACTCTTTCCATCCCTCTTTCGACACGTTTTCGTAGATGCGCCTGCCGAGCTCGCCGGGATGGGGAGGCTCGTCGAGACCTTCCGCCTCGCGTTTCAGAACCACACATTCCACCATTTGCGCCATATTCTTCTCCAGACCCCTCAAAATGATCCGAACCGGCTCGTCACAGTGGCTTGACCACAACCAGGATGATCACGGCAATCAGTATGACGGCAGGAACTTCATTCAATATCCTGTAAAAGCGATGCCCGTGGCGATTACGATCGTCGCGAAAATCGAGCATCAGTTTACCGCAAAGCATGTGGAAAGCGACCAACACCGCCACCAGGAACAATTTCAGATGTAACCAGAGGCTTGCCGAGTATGCTGACCACGCGTAGTCGAACAACAGCCACAGGCCGAAAACAAGAGCCCCGGCGCCACCGATAGTGGTGATGGCGAAGAGCTTGCGCTCCATCACCTTGAAACGCTCTATGCCTATCACGTCGTCGCTCATGGCGTGGTAGACGAACAGCCGCGGCAGATAAAGCAGCCCCGCGTACCACGTGACGACGAATATCAAGTGAAACGATTTGATCCAGAGCATGTTTTCCAGGGCTCCCGCCGTCAGCCAACCTAGCGGACTCCCGTTGATGCCCCTGAAGCCCCGGAAATGGGTCTCGCGTCGACAGTAATCAGGCCAGGGACTAGGCTTTCTGAAGCATAGGTTGTTGGGAATTATAACAACAACGACCGTCAGAACTATTCAGCGGCTCCGGCCGCTTTTTTGTTGCCCGGCGGGCTCCGGCGGCCCCCGGGGAGAGCCCCCCGGAAGAGCCTGTTGGCCCTTCTCCCGAGTTACCAAAATCCAACACGGTCAAGACCTTAGAGAGCCTCCCGCGCCTTCTTTCACTCTGCTACCATCATTCAATCGGACAGTAGAAGGGTCTCACCACAAGCTCATGATTCGCGTTGCCGTAGTCGGCGGGACCGGTTACACCGGTGTCGAGCTGTTGCGTCTGCTCGCCTCCCACCCCGAGGCCGAGGTCGTTGCCGTGACCTCTCGGGGAGAAGCCGGACGCCGTGTCGACGACATGTTCCCGAGTTTGCGCGGAATCGTCGATCTCGAGTACAGCGATCCGGCTTCCAGTCCGCTCCAGGACTGCGACATGGTGTTTTTTGCGACTCCCAACGGTACCGCCATGCACCAGGTCAAGGCGCTGCTCGATGGTGGGTCCCGGGTCGTGGATCTGGCTGCCGACTTTCGCCTCAAGGACCTGGACCAGTGGCAGCACTGGTACGGCATGCCCCACGCGGCGCCGGAGCTGGTGGAGGAAGCGGTCTACGGACTGCCCGAGCTGAACCGGCCGGCCATCCGCGAGGCGCGCCTGGTTGCCAATCCCGGCTGCTATCCGACGGCCGTGCTGCTGGGGTTCCTGCCGTTGCTCGAGAACGACCTGGTGGACCCCCGGGGGCTCATCGCCGATGTCAAATCGGGGGTCAGCGGGGCGGGGCGCAAGGCCGTTCTCGCGACACAGTTTTGCGAGGCGGGCGACAATTTCATGGCTTACTCGGTGGCTGGTCACCGCCATGAGGCCGAAATCGTGCAAGGGCTGAGTTCGGTCACAGGTCACGAAATCGGCGTCACGTTTGTGCCACATTTGGTTCCTATGCTGCGCGGCATACACGCGACCCTGTATGCGCGCCTGAAAGATCCGGACGTGGACTTACAGGAAGTCTACGAGCGCCGCTACCGGGAAGAGCCGTTCGTGGATGTAATGCTTCCCGGAAGTTGTCCCGATACACGTAGTGTGCGGGGAGCCAACGTGTGCCGCTTGGCCTGGCACCGCCCGGGCAGCGGCGACACGGTGGTGGTCTTGAGCGTCGAGGACAACCTCGTCAAGGGCGCCGCCGGACAGGCGGTGCAGAACATGAATATCATGTTCGGGCTCGACGAGCGGCTGGGCCTGACGCCGACGGCGCTGGTCCCGTGAGCGGCGTGGCTGGGCACGGGATTCGGTAATGCGGGTGAAGACGCAGATCATCCACCAGCACCGCCCGGTGAGAGATTTGGTTCTCGCGGGTGTGGCAGTGATCGCGATGGGTGCCTCGGCGTACGCGCTCTACATGAATGCGAGCGCCTGGGCGCAGGAAGATTTGTCGGTCTTGAGCGAGGAACGTGACGAGCTGATGATCACAGTGGAAGCACTACGTGAGGGAAATACGGCTCTTCGCGAGCGCGTGGCGATTCTCGAGCGCGCGCAGCAAGTGGAAGGAAAGGCCTACGAGGACGTCGATGTGCATCTGCGCAGTTTGCAGGACGAGGTGCTGGCGCTCAAAGAAGAGATCGCTTTTTATCGTGGCATCGTTTCCGCAGGTAAGGAAAAGGGTCTGAAGATTCAGACTTTCGTGGTAGACAAGGAAAGCTCTTCCGGCGCCTATCGATTCCAGCTGGTGCTTACCCAGCATCTGAAGCGGGTCAAGGTGATCTCGGGTACCGTCAAATTGAATATTGTGGATGTAGAGAACGGAAAACCCACGCGTTTGCTGCTGAGTGACATGTCCGGTCGACAGGCGAATTCTTTGAAGTTCGAGTTCAAGTTTTTTCAGCGTATCGAGGGCCGATTCACATTGCCGGATGGCTTCAAACCAGACCGACTGCAGATTCAGGTGGTGTCCAAAGGTAAGAAGCCGGCAAGCGTCGAAAAGTCATTCGAATGGCAAGGCATTACAGGTTAAAAGAGCCCCACTGATGTTTTCAAATAGAAAAAGGATCAAGCCCACCAAGATCGACACCCTCATAGGCCGCAAGAGCGAGATGCTCGGCGATGTGCGATTCGCCGGCGGCCTGCACGTGGATGGAACCGTCAAAGGTAACGTCGTTGCCGAGGAAGACGTACCGTCGGTGCTGACTCTCAGTGAGACGGGCACCATCGAAGGTGAGGTGAGAGTGCCGAACGTCATTCTCAACGGCACCGTCATCGGCGACGTGCATGCCAGGCAGCATATCGAGCTGGCGCCCAATGCGCGTATCACCGGGAACGTGTATTACAGTCTCATCGAGATGGCCATGGGCGCCGAGGTCAACGGCAATCTGGTACACGTGGCCGAGGATCTCGAAGTGCCCCTGCAGCTTGGGCACCAGGCGCGATTCGGGTTGGCCGAAGAGTCCTGATCCAGCTTCAAGCCGTATAAATACCGCCGAGAACGACCGGGTGGTTCGCCCCGGACACGGCGGGCAGGTTCCCCGGTAGTCCGTCCATGGTTCGTGCCGCCAGCCATGCGAAGGCGGCCGCCTCCACCCAGTCCGGGTCAAATCCGACGCTCGATGTCGAGCCCACGTCGATGGGCCGAAGGCGCCCCGTCAGCCGTTCCATGGTCAGGGGATTGTGCACGCCCCCGCCGCAAATCAGCACCTCGCTGGCTTCGGGCGCATGCTTGGTGATGGCCTCGGCGATAGTGACGACGGTGAGCTCGCACAGCGTGCGCTGGACGTCCTCGTCAGCCACCTCTTCGCCCAGCCGTGCCAGATTCCCGTCGAGCCAGGACAGGTTGAACAGCTCCCGGCCGGTGCTTTTGGGTGGCGCAACGGCGAAGTACGGTTCCGTCTGGAGCAGTTCCAGGAGTTGCTGGTGGCATTTTCCCGACCGTGCCCAAACGCCGTCCGTGTCCATGGCGACGCCGCGTATCCGGCCTGTCCAGACGTCCATCAACGTGTTTCCGGGCCCCGTGTCGAAGCCGGTCGCGGGCAGAGCCTCGTCTGCCGGCAACAGGGTCAAATTTCCGATGCCACCGATATTGACGACCACACGATCGTGGTCTGCGGTGCGAAACACCGCGGCGTGAAACGCAGGCGCGAGCGGCGCTCCCTGGCCGCCGGCAGCAAGATCCCGGCGCCGCAGATCCGCGACCGTAGTAATTCCGGTTCGCTCGGCGATGATGTTGGGATCGCCGATCTGCACGGTGCACGGAAACTCGGCGTCCGGTGCGTGAAACACGGTTTGCCCGTGGCTGCCGATGGCGCGCACCTCGGAGGCGTCGACGCCGGCTTTTTCGAGCAACGCGCTCGCGGCCCGTGCGAACAGCTCACCGACACGCACATCCAGTTGCCAGAATGCAGAGCGATCGATGAGCTGGTTATCGATGGCCGAGCGTAGCGCCGTTTTAAGGGATTCCGGGATCGGTTCGCCGTGGCAGGCGATGAGCTCGACGCGGTCGGGATACACATCCACGATCGCGGCATCGACGGCATCCGTGCTGGTGCCGGAAATGAGGCCGATGTGGAGAGCCATGGCGGGTGCTTCTAGTGGGTATCGGTGAGACGTCGCTCGTCCGAGGCCAGAGTGGGGTTGGTGATGACGTCCAGGCGGGCGATCAGATTGCGGGTTTTTACCAGGAAGTCTTGCTTGAATTTCTTCTCGATGGGCGCCGCCCTCGGCAGCTTCACATTGAGCGGGTTTCGGTGCACGCCGCGGACCCGGAACTCGTAGTGCAGGTGGGGGCCGGTGACGAGTCCGGTTGATCCGATGTAGCCGATGATTTGCCCCTGGCTTACCCGCTGGCCCCTGCGTAGACCCCTGGCGAATCGAGACAGATGGGCGTAGAGCGTCGTGTACGTGGCGCCATGCCGCAGCACGATGGCTTTGCCATAGCCACCCTTGTAGCCGATGTGATCCACCTTACCGTCTCCGGTGGCCTTGATAGGCGTGCCCCGCGCCGCAGCGTAGTCCACGCCACGATGCGCCCGAAATCTGTTCAGCCTGGGATGCTTGCGGCTACGTGAGAAGCGCGAAGAAATGCGGGTGTAGTCCACGGGCGTGCGCAAAAAAGCCTTGCGTATGCTTACGCCTTCGGGCGTGAAATAGGCGCCGCGCCCGTCCGCATATTCGTAGCGCACGATGCGCGTGGTTTTCCCCTGATTGGTGAACACCGCGGCGACGATGTTCCCGTCCTTGAGTTTCTCGCTGTCCTTATAGAGTTCTTCGTAAACCACCGCGAAGCGATCACCGGCGCGAATATCCAGTGCAAAGTCCACGTCCCATCCGAAGATCTCCACCATCTGCATGATGATCTTGTTCGACAGTCCCGCGCGCTGGCCGGCGACGAACAAGGACGCGTCGATGGTACCGGCCGCCGTCGCCATGTGCCTGTCCAGTGGCACGTCGACGAATTTGCTGTCATAGCCGACGCCGTTGCGTTTGACATGCAGGGTTCGCGTGTCGTCGAGATAATGCACGAGCTTCGAGACGCCGTTGTCCGGCGTCAGGTGAAAATCCAGGCGCTGGCCCGGTACCAGCCGCGTCAATTGCCGCGTGTCTCTGCTGGCATTGACGATGGCAGCCAGCTCCGCGAGCGCAAAGCCGTTGCTCTTGAAGATGGAGTAAAGTGAATCGCCGTTGCCAATGGAGACCGAGTGACGCCTCAGGGTCGGTGTCGGTTTGTGCAGCTCAACCCAGTCGTTGCTGTTGTCGGGTGCGGCGTTCGGTATGATTACGGCGTTGCCGGGCCGCGCCTCCAGGCCGGTGCGGAATGTGTTTCCGTCGCGGGCGACATTCAATGTTTTGCCGCGCGGGCGCACGTGGGTGAGTCCCTGAACCCGGCCCGCCGCATCCGTGTACACGGTAATGCGGTCCCCGGGGCGCAGGCGTGCGAGCACCGCCGTGGATTTCCCTGCCGCCATGATGGCGGCGAGACTTTTTCGCGCCAGGCCTCGGGCTTTGAATAGCGTGTAGAGGGAGTCGCCCGGGCGCACCGTGATTGCGTGCTCGCGCA
>CAXMNG010000191.1:0-25169 GCA_964194585.1 Salibacteraceae bacterium
CGGCGTGCCACTGGTGGTGATAGAGGACGCGCGCGCCATGCTCGCATCCCTGGAAGCCGAGTCGAACGCACGGACAACGGCGGGCGATCAGCGCCAGATGCCGCTCTTCGAGGGTGCCCCCCGGGAAGATCCCCCGCGCGACCGGCTGCGCGAACTCCTCGACGGCGTGGAGCCGGATACGATGTCGCCGCGGGAAGCGCTGGAAACGCTCTACAAGCTCAAAGCGCTGCTGGAGTAAGCCGCGATCCCGTAGGTTGGGCTGAGCGCAGCGAAGCCCAACAGCTGCCAGCATGTTGGGCTTCGCTGCGCTCAGCCCAACCTACGGGATTTTCAGTCGTTTCAATGCCGCTCGAATCGGGGCCGGGATCGGGCTCGGCTCGTTGGTCGCGCGATCCACGAACACGTGCACGAAGTAACCATCGGCGCACGCTTCCCGGTCGGTGCCGGCGAATATCCCCACCTCGTAGCGCACGCTGGAATTACCCAGATGCGCGACGCGCAGGCCCGCCTGGACCGCCTGGGGAAAGGCCAGCGAGGCCCGAAAACGGCAACTGCTCTCTACCGCCAGCCCGATGACGTCGGCGGTGGAAAATTCGAAGCCCCCCTCCAGCACGAGATACTCGGCGATTACCGTGTCGAAAAAGCTGTAGTAGAGAACGTTGTTGACGTGGCCATAGACGTCGTTGTCCATCCATCGCGTGGTGATGGTAGACAGGTGAGGGTAGTCGTCACGAGTGGATACGATATCGTTCTCGTTCACTTTTCGACGCCCAGTTCAGTCCGCAGCAGGTGCTTCTGAATCTTGCCGACCGACGTACGCGGCAGCGCGCGACGAAATTCGATACGCTCCGGCACTCGAAAGCTGGCCAGACGCTCCCGGCACCAGGCAATGATCGTATCGTCCTGCACAGATTCTCCCTCGACGGTCACCACCACGGCGACGATGGATTCGTCGCGAATCGGATCCGGCACACCGATGACCGCGCAATCGAATACCTGTGGGTGAGTCAGAATGACCGCCTCCACCTCACTGGCAGCAACGTTCTCTCCGGCACGCTTGATCATGTCCTTGGCACGATCGACAAAATGAAAATAGCCGTCGTCATCCTGGCGCGCATTGTCGCCACTCCACAACCAGCCGTTGCGTATCGTGTCCGCCGTGGCCTTCTGATTCTTGAAATATCCCTTCATGAGCGTACGGCCCGGTTCCCCGGCGACGACGATTTGACCGATTTCTCCACGCGCTACGGGGCTCCCCTGCTCGTCAACCAGTCGCACCCGGTAGCCCATCACCGGCAGTCCCATGCTCATGTTGTTGCGACGAAAGTGGATTGGATTCATGAGCGGCGGACCCATGGTTTCCGTCATCCCCCACAGTTGCAACAGCGGTGCGTCGAAACGGTCCTGCCACTCGTCCAGTTGATCTTGCGTCACACACTGTGCAAACAGCACGGTGCGCAACTTGTTCTCGGCAAGCTCCTGACGGCGCGGCTGTGCCAACAGCATGCGCATGGGCGCCGAGAAAAGACTCGAGACCGTGCATCCGTGTCGAATAGCCTGATCGAAAAAGCGGCTGGCGCTGAATCGCGATGACAACACCATGCTGGCTCCCGTCACCAGCGTGCTCATGGTGGAGTAATACTGGGCGTTGCCGTGAAAAAGCGGCATCACCACCAAGTGACGATCTTCGCGGGTGAGGCATACGGCCTTGGCCACGGTCTCGCCCGCGTAGATGTAGTTGGCATTAGTGACGAGCACGCCTTTGGGGCGTGACGTGGTTCCGGAGGTATAGAGAATTCCGACCTCGCCTGACCGGTCGCGAAGCGTCTCCGGCCGCTCGTCGGATCGGGAGGATACGAGATCGTCGAAGAATCGAGCATCGCCATGGCTATCCCCACCGTCGCTGGCGCCGCAGACCACGATGGCCTCGACCCGCGCGCAGCGCCCCTGCACCTCCCGCGCGACTTCCAGATACGCCGATTGAGTGAAGATCAACCGGCATTCGGAGTGGTCGATCAGGTATTCCAGCTCCCCGGCCGTGGCCGCCACGTTGGTGGGCATGATGACGGCGCCAATCTTGGCGGCGGCGAACCACAGCAGCAGAAACTCCAAACAGTTACTGAGATGCAGATTGACTTTGTCACCGCCGCCGACACCGAGGGATTGCAGCATGTGTGCCGTTCGATTGACGCTCTTGTCGAAATCGGCGTAGGAATGGCTGGTAATCCCGCCATCGACGTCGTCGAAGAGGACGAACGGCTTCTCTGGATCCGATTCAGCACGGTACTCCAGAATCTCCCGCAAGGTGCGACTGCCGACAGCATCCACAGTATTCAAGCTCCAGTCACGCCCCGCCGGAGAAGCCCGGCGCCGTGCCGAATTCTCCAGACCCAATCGGGGATCCCGTACGTTTACAGGATAATACGGAGGCGGGGCCAAGCCGACCACCGCGTTCGGGCTTGAATTTGTCGCCTTGCCGGTTAGTCTGAACCGATATGGGCGGGACAGAGACGAGCGACGAGGCCTTGATGCTGCAGTATCGAGATGGAGACGCGACTGCCTTTGACCTGCTCTATGCGCGCCACAAGGGTGCGCTGTTTCGATATTGCCTTCGACATTGCCGTGAACGCAGCACCGCCGAGGAGACATTTCAGGACGTGTGGATGCGCGTCATCGGCGCGCGCAGGCGCTATGAGCCGCGGGCGAAGTTTACCACCTGGTTGTACCGCATCGCTCACAATCGCGTCATCGATGGCTACCGCTCGGATAATCCCGGCAGATTTCAGCCGCTGGACGACGACGGGGAAATCGGCGCGCTGCCGGCGGCGGACCGGAACGACGAGCCCGACCGGCGCCTGGCCTCGGACCAGCAGGCGGTGCGACTGCGGACCCTGCTCGCCGGGCTTCCGGCGGAGCAGCGTGATGTCTTCCTGCTGCACGAGGAGGCCGGCCTCGGGCTCGATGCCATCGCGGAAGTATCGGGCGTCGGCCGCGAAACGGCAAAAAGCCGGCTCCGCTATGCCCTGTCAAAGCTACGCGCGGCGTTGAAGGATACGCAATGAACCCGGAAGAGCGCGACGAAGAAATGCTACGAGAGTTCCTCGAGGGCGACTCTGCGTTGTCGCGCCTTTACCGGCGTGACGCGCATGAGGAACCGAATGCAGAGCTTGACGCAACGATCCTCGCCGAGGCCAGGCGCAACCTGGCGCGAACGAGCCATGTGGCCCACAGCCCGTTCGCGCGCCATTGGGTGGTGCCGACTTCTCTCGCCGCGGTGCTGGTGTTGTCGGTGAGCGTCGTGCTGCTGACGCCGGACCCTGTCCGCCATCCCGGCGTCGAATTCGACGGAGTCGCCGAATCGCCGGCGCCTGCCGGCAGCCTGGCCGACGCCCCGGAGACTGCTGCGTCTGGTGAAGAATTGTCTGCGCCGGCAAGGCAACAACGCGCGGATGAGGTCGTCGGAAAGTCCAGCGAGACGCGCGAAAGAAAAGCCGCGCGGTTCAAGAGCGCCCCCGGCGACGAACAACAGCCCCGACCAGCGCCTGCCACCGGTGCCGGCGTTGCCGAGGAGGCCGCCGCCCCGTCGGTGTCCAGGACCCCGGCCGAACCGCTCCCCGGACGGCCGGCGATGCCGGCCGACACGGTGCAGGCGGACCCGGCGGCATGGATTCGCTTCATCGAATCGTTGCTGAAAGAGCAGAATCCGCAGGCGGCAAGAAGCAACCTGCGGGCATTCCGTACGAGATATCCGGACTTTTCACTACCGGCGGCGCTCATGCCCCTGGCGGCATCCCTGGATGCCGAACGCCCATGACGGCAGCGTCCGTTTGCGCCGCCGCGGGACTCGTAAGCGCCGGCAAACACCAGTAATATATGCCGTTCGCTGCACCGGGCTGGCCAGGAAAAGCTGCAAATGACATTCATCGTTCTCGAAAGCTGCATCAAATGCAAGTACACGGACTGCGTCGAAGTGTGTCCCGTGGACTGCTTCCACGAAGGACCCAACTACCTGGTCATCGACCCCGAAGAATGCATCGACTGCACCTTGTGCGAGCCCGAATGTCCGGTGGACGCTATCGTCTCGGAAGACGACTTGCGCGATGACCAGCAGCACTTCCTGGAGCTCAACACGGAGCTCTCCAAAGTGTGGCCTGTACTGACGGAGATGATCGATGCGCCGCCGGACGCGGCCGAGTGGGAAGACGTTCCCGACAAGCTCCAGTATCTGGAGCGCTAGCCAGGGCCCAGGCTAGCTTCGGCCCGCGGTCGGGCACTGGTCCCCTGTTACGGATCCCTTCCAGAGGCCACGCATGGCGGCTATGCCCTGGCCGCCGTGCTGCCAGGCAGACTCGAGCTGCTCGCGCCCCAGGCCTCCCAGGGCAAAAACCGGCAGGTTGACCTCCTCCACCAGCGCCTCGAATTGCTGCCAGCCGAGGGGGGTCGCTCGGGTGTGGGAGCGGGTCGCCGCTACCGGGGAAAGAACGGCGAAATCCGCGTCGATACGCACGGCTCGGGTGAGCTGGCGTGCATCATGGCAGGAAGCGCCCAGCCAGACCCCCGCCGGAACCGGCCGTGAGGTCGTCGCCATCAAGCGCGCGCTGTCCAGGTGAATGCCGTCGGCGCCACTCGCCGCCAGCAACGCCGGATCCGCGTTGATGAGCAGACGCGCACCCCGCGCGCGACAGATGCCGGCGGCCTGCCGGCAGAGGGATACGAGCGACGCTGCCGGTAACTCCTTGGCCCGCAAGCTGACCAGCTCGACGCCGGCATCGATGCTCGCCGAGAGCGCCGCCAGAAAGATCCCCCGGTCGCTTCCCGGTGACGGCGTGACGAGATAGCAGTCCGGCAGGCGCAGTGCTTTCACCACCGGCACATCCGCCGCCGGCATCAGCAGCCCGGTGAACGCATCCGCGCCCAGCCAGCGCAACGCCTGGCCCTCGCGGCTGTGGACGCGGCCCTGCCAGCCCGTCACCCGCCACACATCCAGGAGAACAGCGCGATCCGGGTAATCGTGCCGCACACGAATGAGCGGCCTGGCAGAATCGAGGCTGATCCCCAGCTCCTCGTCGAGCTCCCGGGCCAGACCCGCCCGAACGTCTTCGCCGGGTTCCAGTTTGCCGCCGGGAAATTCCCACCGTCCACCCTGGTGGGCATGCTCGAATCGCCTGGCTACCAGAATCTCGCCGCGCGCATTGCAAATCACGCCGGCGGCCACATGAATGCGCTGCTTCAGGTGCGATACTCGGCGTTGATGGTGACGTACTCGCGGGACAGATCGGAAGTCCAGACCGTGGCCTGCGCATCACCGCGGCCGAGACCGATGTCCACGCGGATCTCGTCCGCCGACATCGCAGCCTGGCCACGTTCTTCCGTGTAATCTGCGGCGCGTTCGCCGTCGGCGACGATACACACATCGCCGAGATGGATGAGTACCGCGCCGATATCCAGATCCTCGAGCCCGGCGCGTCCGACGACGGCGAGTATGCGGCCCCAGTTTGCATCGCTGGCGTACATGGCCGTCATGACCAGCGGCGAATGAGCCACGGCGTAGGCCAGTTGCAGGCACTCCTGCTCATCGCGACCCTCGTGCACCGCGATGGTGATGAACTTGGTCGCCCCTTCGGCATCGCGAACAATCGCCTGGGCGAGCCAGGTACATATTTCCGAGACCGCCCGATGCAGCGCGTGCGCGCCGTCACTGGACGGGTCGTCGATACACGGGGCGCTGCCAACACCGGTGGCCACCAGCACGCAGGCGTCGTTGGTGGACGTGTCGCCGTCCACGGTGATGCGATTGAAAGACTGTTGCATCGCACGCTGCAGACTGTCGTCGAGCAGAGCGTGCGCAACGGTTGCGTCGGTGGCGACGAATGCCAGCATGGTGGCCATATCGGGTCGCATCATACCGGCGCCTTTGACGATGCCTGTGACCGTGACCGTGTGCCCTTCGACGTCGAACCGCCGGGATACGGCCTTCGGCACCGTGTCGGTGGTCATGATGGCGCGCGCGGCGGCCACCCAGCCGTCCTCCACGAGCTCTGCGAGCGCAACGTCGATGGCCTCCGGAAAGCGTGCCACCGGGAGGCTCACACCGATGACCCCGGTAGAAAACGGCAACACCTGGTCTGCGGAACAGCCGGTGCGCTCGGCGACGGCCTGGCAACAGCGGCGTGCGTCCGCCAGTCCTTGCGATCCGGTGCCGGCATTGGCATTGCCGGCGTTGATAAGCAGGTAGCGTGGCGCCTGACGGTCAAGGTGCTCACGGGCGACGATCACCGGGGCGGCACAGAATGCATTGCGTGTGAACACGGCGGCCACGCGGCTTCCGGCGGCCAGCTCGATAACGGTCAGATCGTCTCTTGGATCACTGCGCACGCCCAGCGGTGCGCTGCCAAGACGCACACCGGCCACGGAGTCTGGATCGATTTCCGCGCTCAAACCAACCGCCATACGATTCTCCCACGCCCATTGAAAATCAGCTAACGAGCCCGTGACATTGTTTGTATTTTTTGCCGGAACCGCAAGGACAGGGTTCGTTGCGCCCGACCTTGCGCCCGGAGCGCTTGAATGGCGTGTTGGCTTTCTCGATGTCCTCCGCAACGGCCGCGGCGACCGGGTCACCGGCCGGATCCGCTTCGGCACCGTCGGCAAGCGCATGGGCCATGGGGTGGAAAGCCGACACGGGAGCTGACCGCCGGCGCTGGGCCTCCATTGCCTCCACGTCCGACTCCTCGCGTACCCGCACCTTCGAGACGAGATTAATGACTTCGTACTTTATGCGCTCGGTCAGGCTTTGGAACATCTCGAAGGCTTCGCGCTTGTACTCCTGCTTGGGATTCTTCTGCGCATAGCCGCGCAAGTGTATGCCCTGACGCAGATAGTCCATGGCCGCCAGGTGCTCCTTCCACGCGGCGTCCAGCACTTGCAGCATGACGGCCTTTTCGAAATTGCGGATGACCTCTTCGCCAGCAAGACGTTTCTTGTCCTCATAGGCTTGCGTGATCTCGTCCAGAATCCGTTGCCGAAGTGGTTCCTCGTGAAGGGACTCGTCCTCGGCCAGCCAACCTGACAGGTCCATCTCCATGTCAAACTCGCGTTTCAGAGACTCTTCCAGTCCTGGCACATCCCATTGCTCGTCCAGGCTCTGGGGAGTGATGTGTGTATCGATGACTTCCGCCAACACGTCAGCGCGAATCTGGGAAATGCGATCCGAAACGTCGTCTTCGCCCATCAGCTCGTTACGCAGCGCGTAAACTTCCTTGCGCTGATCGTTGGCGACATCATCGTACTCCAACAACTGCTTGCGCACGTCGAAGTTGCGGCCCTCGACTTTGCGCTGAGCGTTCTCGATAGCCTTGGTTACCCAGGGATGCTCGATGGCTTCGCCTTTTTCCATTCCCAGCTTCTGCATGATCGCCGACACCCGGTCGGAGGCGAATATGCGCATCAAGTCGTCTTCCAGCGACAAGTAGAAACGGCTCGACCCCACGTCTCCCTGACGGCCCGAACGTCCCCGAAGCTGATTGTCGATGCGCCTGGACTCGTGACGCTCGGTGCCGATAATGTGCAACCCCCCAGCCGCCAGGACCGCTTGATTGCGTTCCTGCCATTCCTCTCGGTGCTTCTCGATCTCCGCCGCCTCAGCGCCCGCGAGCTGCTCGAGCTCCGCCTGAAGATTACCGCCCAGAACGATGTCGGTGCCGCGCCCCGCCATGTTGGTGGCGATGGTGATGGTCCCGGGGCGACCCGCCTGCACGATAACCTCGGCCTCCCGGGCATGTTGCTTGGCGTTCAGCACCTGGTGCGGAATGCTCTCCTTCGTCAGCAACTCCGAGAGAAATTCGGAGGTATCGATGGACGCGGTGCCTACCAGCGCCGGCTGCCCCCGCGTGCGGCAATCCCGAATATCATCGAGAATCGCTTCGAACTTCTCGTCCTTGGTCAAGTACACGAGATCGGTGAGGTCCGAGCGGATCATATCCATGTGGGTGGGTATCACCAGGACCTCGAGGCCGTAGATTTGCAGGAACTCGGGGGCTTCGGTGTCGGCCGTTCCCGTCATCCCGGAAAGCTTGCTGTAAAGGCGGAAGTAATTCTGGAAGGTGATCGATGCGAGCGTCTGATTCTCGTTCTGAATCGGCACGCCTTCCTTTGCTTCCATCGCCTGGTGCAGACCTTCCGACCAGCGGCGGCCATGCATGGTACGGCCGGTGAACTCGTCGACGATAACGATCTCACCGTCCTTGACGATATAGTCGACATTCAAGGTGAACAACGCATGGGCGCGCAACGCCGACATGAGATGGTGCATGAGCACGATATTGCTGGCGTCATAGAGACTCTGACCGGCCTCCAGCATGCCCTCCTTTTCGAGCATCTCTTCTACCCGCTGGTGGCCCTCCTCCGTGAGATATACCTGTTTCGCCTTTTCATCGACACTGAAATCACCCGGCCCGTCCTCCACTTCCTGTCGCTTCAAGTGCGGAATGAGACGATTGACGCGCACGTACAGGTCGGAGCTCTCATCCGTTGGGCCCGAGATGATGAGCGGTGTACGTGCTTCGTCGATGAGAATCGAGTCCACTTCGTCGACGATTGCATAGTACAGACGACCCTGGGTACGTTCCGCGGCCATGAACGCCATGTTGTCGCGCAGGTAGTCGAATCCGTATTCGTTGTTGGTTCCGTAGACGATATCGGCCGAGTAGGCCTCTTGCTTTTCCTGGGGGAGCATACCCGGCACGACGACACCGGTACGCATGCCCAGAAACTCGTATATATGGCCCATCCACTCCGCGTCGCGGCGCGCCAGATAGTCGTTCACCGTCACGATGTGCACGCCGTGCCCGTCCAGTGCGTTCAGGTAGGCGGGCAGCGTGGCGACCAGGGTCTTCCCCTCGCCAGTGCGCATCTCCGCGATATGACCCTCGTGCAGCGCGATGCCGCCGACGATTTGAACGTCGAAGTGGCGCATATCGAGGGTGCGCCGGGCAGCCTCACGCACCGTGGCGAAGACCTCGGGCAGCAGCTGCTCCAGGGACTCACCAGCGGCCCGGCGTTCGCGGAATTTGTCGGTCCTGGCCCGGAGCTCGGCATCCGATAGCTTCTGGACCTCGGGCTCGAGGACGTTGACGCTCTCGACCGTCTTGCGCATTCGTCGAATCTGCCGCTCGTTGCGGCTACCGACGATTTTCCTGAATACGTTTGTGATCATGCCTTTGCTCGAGCTGAGGAGAATAAACTAAGGGTCAGGCCTGACCCGCATCCTGATACTCCAAAGCGTGGGAAATAGGGTCCGCCGCGCGAAAAAGCAACCCCGCGTGGTTCAAGACTGGAGGATTCTAGCGCGTTGCGCGCACGAATTTCATGGGATTGACAGCCTTGCCATTCCGGCGCACTTCGAAGTGAACGTGTGGTCCACTCGAGCGGCCCGTGGACCCGAGCAGCGCAAGCACTTGCCCCTTCTTGACCGTTTCTCCGACCTTGACGAGATTCTTCTTGTTGTGGGCATAGAGCGTCGAATAGCCGTTGCCGTGATTGACCTCGACGGCATTGCCGAATCCCCAGCGACTGCCTGACCAGACGACGACTCCGGCTGCCGCCGCCACCACTTTACTGTCGGCACGACCAGCGAAATCGATACCCTCGTGGAAAGCACGCTTGCCGGTGAGAGGATCGTTACGCCAGCCGAAGACCGACGAAATCCAGCCTTTGTTCACCGGGCGGCCGGTGGGATAGACCTCGGCGTGCAGCTTGCGGTTCATCAGCGTCCCTTCCACCACCGCGAGCTTCGGCTCACGATCTTCCAGCACCCTCACCAGCTCCTCCAGGGAGGCCAGAAAATCCGGTACCTCGAAGGGCTCGCGCTCGATGATCAGTTGGGGACCGCCGCGGGCCGGGACGTCGTCGAAGCTGAACTCCTCGGCATCCAGATCCGCCATTTCCACCAGACGCCGGCCCAACGCGTCCAGACGCACCACCCTGGACTGAATTTCGCCCATTCTGAGCGCCAGGGCGTCCAGATTCCGCTCGGCGTCGCCGATGGCACCATCTACCTTGCTCCGCTGCTGCCGCACTTCCTCCTGCCAGGCGGCGGCGAACAGCTCGGGGCCGGGATCGAACGGGACGGGCATCGAGCGATATCCCAGATAGTAGGCACCAGCGAACAGGGCAATAAGGGCCACCATGAGCGATAATGAGGCCGCACTGCCGAAGTGCGCTCGATGGCCGCTACGCCGATTGCTGGAGATGAATAAAATTTCCATACGGGCCGATTATAAGTTTTGCCGGGAGCGCCGTTCCCTCGACGCGATTCCGCCCCCGCTCCTGCAGGTAGCGAACCCGGTCACATTTATCCTAATCGAGTCTCGGACATGAGTGGCGTCCCCTTCGTCTCGATCCGCCAGCTTCTGGGCAGCTCGATCACACCACTCGGCAGGCTGATGGCTGCCGGACGCCGCCTGGCCAACGCCAACGACGCCCTCGACGAGTTCCTGGACGAACCCCTCAAGGGCCGCGTGAGAGTGGCCCGGGCGAGCGGCGACACCCTGACCCTGGTGGCGGAATCACCCGCCTGGTCAGCCCGCGTCCGCTACCTGACCCCTCAAATTCTAGACCATCTGAGGAGCTGCCTGGACAACCCCGGGCTCAATAAAGTGCAAATCGTGACCCGTCCCACGGAATCACCCGCCGATCCGCCTGCGCGGCCCCGGCCGCAGCTCTCGAGCCGCTCCGCGGACCTGCTCGAATGCGTCGCCAGGACCACCGACAACGAGGCGCTGGCCGGCGTCCTCGAGCGGCTCGCCGGGCGGGCCGACCGTCAGAAGCGGGACTGATCGTCCATTTCGCTCCCCGTCACCAACCCCCAAGTCATTAATCTTGTACTGCGCACCCGGCATCCGTCCCGGAGCTCGAAATCGGATCGAAGCCGAACGCCGCGCCTCAACCGGCAGATGCGGGCTGCATGAAAATGATGGGCGCGTCGACGCCTTCGCCGAAGGTCACCATTTCCCAAGCGCTCTCGTCCGCGAGAAGCGTACGTAGCAGCCTGTTGTTGAGCGCGTGTCCGGATTTAAATCCACTGAAGGCGCCGATAAGGCTGTGCCCGAGAAGGTACAAATCTCCGATTGCGTCCAGCACCTTGTGCTTGACGAATTCGTCGTCGTAGCGCAGCCCGTCGTCGTTGAGAACCCGATAGTCGTCAACCACGATGGCATTGTCGACGCTTGCCCCGAGCGCGCGATTGTTGGCATGCAATGCCTCGAGATCGCAGCGGAATCCGAAGGTGCGCGCGCGGCTCACTTCCTTGACGAAAGAAATGGTGGAGAAATCCACCGAGGCCTCGTTTCGACACTCTCTGAATACCGGATGATCGAACTCGATGGCAAAGGAAACCTTGAAACCATCGAATGGCTCTACCTGAGCCCACTTATCCTCTTCTTCCACCTTGATGGAGCGCTTGATACGAATAAACTGCTTGGCGGCATTCTGCTCTTCGATGCCAGCGGACTGAATGAGAAAAACGAAGGGCCCGGCGCTACCGTCCATGATCGGTACTTCTTCGGCACTCAAATCCACATAGGCGTTGTCGATTCCGAGTCCCGCCATCGCGGAAAGCAGATGCTCGACGGTGGAAACGTGCACATCACACGCGCTCAAGCTCGTAGAAAGCGAGGTGCTGCCGACATTTTCGGGACTGGCCTTTATCTCGACTATTGGGTCGAGGTCGACACGCCGGAAGCGGATGCCGTTGTTGGCGGGCGCGGGTCTTAACGTGAGGTAAACTTTCTCGCCGGTATGTAATCCGACGCCGGTGGCACGAATAACGTTTTTCAGCGTGCGCTGTTTGATCATTACTGCTGTGCCCCCCCCGGACCAACGCGGAATGTATATTGTCTGTGTTTGGCTATTCTTGCCGGCGGCGGCTGGTTCCAAACCACCGTTGTAACCCCGCGGAACGCGGAAAATGCTAGCACAGAATCCCCGGGTGCGCGAACCAACCGGTCCCACACTGGCAGTTGAGAGGCCATACCAGCAACTATAGTCCGCTCAGCGGCAAAGCGGTGCTCTCCAGTCCCTACGGAAAAGCCAGTACGGGGGACCGCTCCCCGCGCCCCAAGGCGCAAATCGGGGGGCGGGGCAGCCCTCGGGACCGGCGCTTCAGTCGGCCTGTCGGCGCAGGAACGCCGGAATATCCAGGTACTCGGAGTCCGTGTCCACATCGGTGACAGGCTCCTTTTCCCTGGCCGGTTTCTTGCGCGTGACCGTCGGCACATCGAAGCGCTTGTAGTCCACATCACTGCCGGCGGCCTGTGCCACCAGGCGCATGTCGCGCTCCATGCGCACGGCTTCCTGGCCGAGGCCTGTGGCAACCACCGTCACCCGCAGCTCGTCCTTGACGTCTTCGTCCAGGGTCGTACCGATAACTACCAAGGCGTTCTCGGACGCGAATTCGCCGATGGCCTCGCCGACCTGGGCAAACTCCTCCATGCCCAGATCCGGGCCCGCGGTCACGTTCACGAGAATCCCCCGGGCACCGCTCAGATTGACGTCCTCGAGAAGCGGACAGGCGATGGCCGATTCAGCCGCCTTGCGCGCCCGATCTTCACCGACGGCACGCCCCGAGCCCATCATGGCGCGGCCCTTTTCGGACATTACCGTTCGCACGTCGGCGAAATCCACGTTGATCATGCCGGGGCGCGTGATGAGCTCCGCGATACCCTGCACGGCTCCGTGCAACACATCGTTTGCCGCCTTGAAAGCATCCCGCAGCGAGATGCCGCCGCCCAGTACGCTCAGCAGCTTTTCGTTCGGCACAGTGATGAGCGAGTCCACATGCTGACCGAGCTCCGCGATTCCGTCCTCTGCGATCTTCATTCGCCGCTTCAGCTCGAACGGGAAGGGCTTGGTGACCACGGCCACGGTCAGGATCCCCAGCTCCTTGGCGAGCTGCGCAACGATAGGCGACGCGCCGGTTCCAGTTCCTCCACCCATGCCGGCAGTGATGAAAACCATGTCCGAGCCTTCGAGAAGATCGACGATCCGGTCACGGTCCTCCAACGCCGCCTGGCGCCCAACGTCCGGATCGGCACCGGCGCCCAGGCCCTTGGTCACATTGTTCCCCAGCTGTAACGCGGTACGCACCGAGGATTTGGTCAGTGCCTGGGCATCGGTATTGGCACACACGAATTCGACGCCTTCTATATTCGACGTCAACATATGCTCCACGGCGTTACCACCGCCACCACCGATACCTATCACACGGATAACGGCATTGCTTTGACTATATGCATCTACTAATTCAAACATCTTTTCCCCTCCGACACCGAGGTCAGTTACACCTTCAAAAATTACCCTGAAACCAACTCTTCATTCGATCCCAGACGGACTTGAATCCTCCACCTGAGACGGATTGTGAACTTCGTTCGCGCATGTTCTTGTGCCCGAACATCAGTAGTCCTACGCCGGTGGCGTAGATCGGATTTCGCACCACGTCCGACAAGCCGGACACGGTCTGCGGCATACCGATGCGCACCGGCATGTGAAGAATTTCTTCGGCCAGATCCATCAGGCCTTCCATCTTCGAGCTGCCGCCGGTGAGCACGACGCCCGCGGCGATCAAGTCCTCGAAGCCGCTGCGCCGAAGCTCCGCCTGCACCAGCGTCAGCAACTCCTCATAGCGGGGTTCGACGACCTCGGCGAGCGTCTGGCGCGCCAGCCGGCGTGGCGGACGTTCGCCAACACTCGGCACCTCGATGCTTTCGTCGGCGGTAGCGAGCTGGGCCAGTGCGCACGCATATTTCACCTTTATCTCTTCCGCATTCTGGGTCGGTGTTCTGAGCGCCACGGCGATGTCGTTCGTTACCTGATCGCCAGCGATCGGGATGACGGCGGTATGGCGAATCGCGCCCTCGGTGAACACCGCGATGTCGGTGGTGCCGCCACCGATGTCCACCAGACACACACCGAGCTCCTTCTCATCGTCCAGCAGCACGGAATAACTGGACGCGAGCTGTTGCAGAATGATGTCGTCGACTTCGAGTCCACAACGGCGCACACATTTAATAATGTTCTGTGCGGCGCTCACCGCACCCGTGACCATGTGCACTTTCGATTCCAGGCGCACGCCGGACATGCCGACCGGCTCTTTGATGCCTTCCTGGTTATCGATGATGAATTCCTGCGGCAGAATGTGAATGATTTTCTGATCGGCGGGGATCGCCACCGCGCGTGCCGCGTCGATTACCCGGTCGACATCGCTGGGCGTTACCTCTTTGTCCCGGATGGCAACGATGCCGTGGGAGTTGAGGCTGCGAATATGATTTCCAGCGATGCCTGCATAAACAGAATTGATCTGACAACCCGCCATCAGCTCCGCTTCTTCGACGGCGCGTTGTATCGACTGCACGGTTGATTCGATGTTGACGACAACACCCTTTTTTAATCCGCGCGACGGATGAATGCCGATGCCGATAACTTCTATTACGTCGTCGTCCGACAACTCGCCGACGACGGCCGACACCTTGGATGTACCTATATCCAGACCTACGATCAGTTTCTTGTCGGTCTTCTTCACCAGACTCAACCCCCGTTAGCCCTTTTGGGAACCTGCTTCAATCGCACGGCAAAGCCGCCCGCATAACGAAGATCGACTTGCTCGATCTGATCGAGATGCTCGGCAATCTCCTTGGCTGCCGCACGCGCGAATCGCTTCAGCGTCGAAGCCCCCTGCCCCTCGGCAAGTACGAGCGTCGTGCCATTGACGAGCACCAGGCGCCAACCGCCACGTTCGAGCAATCGCAGGCTCTCGATTCCACCACCCAGCGGTCCCAGCGCGGTGCGGAATCGGCCATGGGCTGCAAGAACCTCGCGTTCGCTTTGCGGCGGACCAGCGAGCATCGGCAGGTTCAAATCGCGAGCTCTCCCATGGGGCTCGAACAGCGATCCGTCCGCCTCGACCAGAGTCTCGTCGTTCCAGCGCGCGACCGGCTGGCGCTCGACAATGGCGACATGCAGACTGTCTGGCCACACTCGCCGAACCGAGGCCTCACGCACCCAGGGAAGAGCGCGCGAAGCCGCTCGCACGGCCTCCACGTCCACCTCGAAAAAGCCCTTTGTTATTTGATCCGCGACCACAGTCTCGAGGGCGTCGCGCGACACGTGCCTGAAATCCCCCGCGACGCGCACCGAGTTCACCTTGTATCCGTCCAGACGCTGCGCAATCGGTACAGCAGCGGCGGCCAGTGCCACCAGCAACGAGGCGACAAGCAACTGTCGGGGGCGGGATCGGAGGATCATCGGTCATGCCCTCCTTCCACGGACCGGCCGACGATACGCACCTCGCGCACCAAGCGCACCCCGCTGTCCACCTGAACGCGCTTCGCAACCCGCACGATGAGTGCCTCCACGTCGGCAGCCGAAGCGCCGCCGGTATTGATAATGAAATTGGCGTGCTTTTCCGATATCACCGCGTTGCCGACACGTTCACCCTTGAGACCACTGGCTTCGATGAGGCGCGCCGCATAGTCGCCGGGCGGATTGCGGAAAACCGAGCCGCAATTTCGGGTTCCCATGGGTTGAGTCTCGGCGCGGCGACGCAGTAATTCCTTGATGCGCACCACGGCGTTTCCGTCCTCGTCTCCAGCGAGGCGCAGCGACGCTGCCGTGAACCATTCTTCACCGGGACCCTCGACGCTGCGGTAACCGATGGCGTACTCGTTCGCCGCACGCCGGCGAAGTCTCCCGTCACGCGCGATTGTCTGCACCGATTCCACGAGATCCCACGTCTCGCCACCGAAGGCGCCGGCATTCATTGCCAGCGCGCCTCCCAGCGAGCCGGGAATGCCGGCGAAGAATTCACCGCCGCTCATCTGTCGCGCGGCACAGTACTTCGCCACCTTGGGACAGGCGACACCCGCCTCTACCCGCACGCGGGTACCTTCGATGACTTCGATGGCATTGAGCTCGTCGGTGGCGATGACCGTACCGTCGATGCCTCGGTCGCGCACCAGTACGTTGCTGCCCAGCCCCAGCCAGAAGATCGCCTCGTCTGCCGGCAGAGTGGTCATGAACTCGGCGAGATCGGGTATGTCCGCGGGCCGATAGAAACGCTTCGCCGGCCCGCCGATGCCCCACACGGTGTGGCGCGACAGGGGTTCGTCGGTGCGCAATTCGCCGCGATATTGATCCATGCTCAGTGCCGGGGCCGTCATGGCGCGCTCCGGCCCTCCTTCGCGGGCGCGCGCTCTGCCCAGAGCTCGGCAAGTGCCGGTGCCAACGTGCCGATGTCGCCTGCACCGAGCACCAGCAACACATCGCCGTCCGCGAGCACACCGGGGAGCATCCCGGCGAGATCTGCCAGCTTATCCACGAACACCGGGTCCACCTGACCACGGGCACGGATGGCGCGACACAGCGTGCGTCCGTCAGCACCACTGATGGGCGTTTCCCCGGCCGGGTAAACATCCAGCATCACCAGCGCGTCGACCTCCGACAACACCTGGCTGAAATCCTCGAACAAGTCCCGCGTGCGTGTATAGCGGTGCGGTTGGAATACGACCACCAGTCGCCGTTCCGGCCAGCTCGATCGCGCGGCCTGCAGGGTGGCGGCGATCTCGCGGGGATGGTGAGCATAGTCGTCCACCAGTGTGATGTGGCCTACGGGACTCACTCGCTGCCCGTAGTCCTGGGAGCGCCGCGCAATTCCCTGAAAACCGGCCAACGCACGTCCCACGGCGCCGTCATCCACATTGAGTTCCTTTGCGACGGCGATCGCCGCGAGGGCGTTCAGCACGTTGTGCCTTCCGGGGAGGCTCAAGACCACGTCGTGGCAATCGTCGCGGTCGCGGCGGTGCACCCGGAAGTGACTACGCGTGCCCTGGTGGCGCACGTCGGTGGCATACACATCGGCTTCGTCGCTGAATCCGTAGGTGACCACCGGTTTCGCGACCTCGGGGAGCAGGTCGCGAATGGTCGGATCCTCGTAACAAAGCACGGCCTGTCCGTAAAAGGGCAGGCGGTGCAGAAAATCCAGGAAAGTCCGGGTGAGGCGCTGGAAGTCACCGCCATAAGTCTCCAGATGATCCGCGTCGATGTTCGTGACCACCGCCATCATTGGCTGCAGACAAAGAAAGGAGGCATCGCTCTCGTCAGCCTCGGCGACCAGATAGCGGCTCGCACCGAGTCGCGCATTGACGCCGCTGCCGATGAGGCGGCCACCGATCACGTAGGTCGGGTCGAGCCCGCCCTCGGCCAGTACGCTCGCCACCAGGCTCGTGGTGGTGGTCTTGCCATGAGTGCCGGCGACGGCAATGCCGTGGCGAAAGCGCATCAGCTCGGCCAGCATTTGTGCACGGGGCACGACGGGGATGTGGCGCTCGCGGGCGCTCGCGAGTTCCGCATTGTCCTCGGCAATGGCGGTAGTGACGACTACCACCTCGCAACCCTCCACGTGTTGCGCGTCGTGGCCGATGTCGATGCGCACGCCGAGACCCTCGAGGCGCCGAGTCATGGCGTTGACGCCGACGTCCGAGCCGGAAACTTGAAAGCCGAGGGTATACAGCACCTCGGCGATGCCACCCATGCCGGCGCCGCCGATGCCGATGAAGTGCACGCGGCGCACGCGCTTCATCCACACGTCGTGATCCAGGGAGGCAGGCCCGCCGCCGGCGTCGGCAAGCGAGTGGCAGCTTGTTCCCATGACGCTAGTGCGCTCACGCATGGGCGAGCTCCAGGCAACAGTCGCTGACCTGCCGGGTGGCGGTGGGAATGCCCAGGCGCCTCGCCGCCACCGCCATGCGCAGCAGGCGTTCCCGCGCGCCGTGAAACTCGGCCAGCAGAGCGCCGAGGCGGGTGGCATTCAGGTCACTTTGAGGAATGAGTACCGCGGCTTGCGCGTTGGCCAGATGAAGACCGTTGCGGGTC
This sequence comes from Salibacteraceae bacterium, assembly GCA_964194585.1. Taxonomy (GTDB): domain Bacteria; phylum Pseudomonadota; class Gammaproteobacteria; order HK1; family HK1; genus JAABYT01. Next base: position 17,923 of record CAXMNG010000191.1, read on the forward strand.
TGATGATCGTCCACCGCGTAGGGAAAGGGCACCAGCACCGAGGCGACTCCGGCGACGGCCAGCTCCGATATCGTCAACGCGCCAGCCCGGCACACCACCAGGTCCGCCCATCCGTAAGCGCCGGCAACGTCGTCGATGAACGCCGCCGTCTCAGCCACGATGCCGGCCCTGAGATAGCGCTCAGCCGTACCCTCCAGATGCGCTTCCCCGGTCTGGTGCCGCACTTCGACGATGCTCGCGTCGGCGAGCCCGGCGATGGCACTCGGAACCACCTCGTTCAAGATCCTGGCGCCCTGGCTACCACCCAGCACCAGAAGGCGCAGGGGGCCGCCGCGCCCCGTCAGGCGCTGCTCCGGCGCGGCCAGTCTCAGCACCTCCTCACGCACCGGATTGCCCGTGTGGCGGGCCCGGCGAGAGGCCGGAAAACTGCAGGGGAACGCTTCCAGCACGCGGGTGGCGATGCGCGCCAGCAGCCGATTCGTGAGACCAGCCACGGCGTTCTGCTCATGGATCACGAGCGGTTTTCCCAGCAATCTCGCGGCCAGCCCGCCGGGCCCGGTAGCGTAACCACCCATGCCCAGAACCAGATCCGGGGACAGCTCGCGGAGTGCGCGAAGCGCCGACAGGAGCGCGCGGGTCAGCGCAAACGGTGCCTGCATCCAGCCCAGCCACCCCTTGCCGCGCAGCCCCCTGACCGGCACCTGGTGAAACGGGATGCCGGTATCGGCAATCAGCCGTGACTCGAAGCTGTCCGGGGTTCCCAGCCAGACGACGGTCGCGCCTTCCCTTTCCAGCTGCCTGGCCACGGCCAGCGCAGGAAATACGTGACCGCCGGTGCCACCGGCCATGATCAGCACCGACAGGGACTCAGCAGCGCGTTGACCTCCGGCCTGTCTCATGACCGTCCCCGCAGCTCGTGGTCGACGCGCATGACGAGACCCACGGCAAAGCTGTTGACGACGAGACTGGAACCGCCGTAGCTCATGAGCGGCAGCGCGAGACCCTTGGTGGGCAGGAGCCCCATGTTCACGCCGATGTTGATGAAAGCCTGCAGGCCGATGAGCAGGCCCACGCCGTAGGCCAGGTGAGCCCCGTATTCATGCCCGGCACGTTCGGCGCGTGTGCCGATGGCAATGGCGCGCAAAACGATGAAAGTGAAGGTCAGGATCACCACCAGCACGCCCAGCATGCCGAGCTCCTCGGCGAGCACCGCGAACAGAAAATCCGTATGCGCCTCGGGTAGGTAGAAAAGCTTCTGCACGCTGCTACCCAGACCAACGCCCAGCCACTCGCCACTGCCGATGGCGATGAGCGCCTGGGTGAGCTGAAATCCGCTACCGAAGGGGTCCGCCCAGGGATTCATGAAAGTGAGCAAGCGCTCGACACGATAGGGCGCCGCCATCACCACCACACCCATGCTGACGACGACGAACGCGGCCCAGCCGAGAAAGCTCCAGAAAGGCACGCCGCCGAGGAACAACATGCCGAGCGCGGTGGTGAACAGCACCACGGTGGCACCGTAATCCGGCTCGAACAGCAACAGCACGCCGATCACGGCAAGCATCGACATGGGCCGGACAAACCCGCCCACGGTACTGCGCACCAGCTCGCCGCGCCGCACCAGATAGCCGGCGAGATACAGAACCATGAACAGCTTCATGGGTTCCGATGGCTGCAGATTGAACGGTCCCAGACTCACCCAGCGCATGCTGCCGTTGACTTCCCTGCCGACTCCGGGAATGAACACCAGCACCAGCATCAACGCGCCCACACCCAGCAACACCGGACTGAGGCTGCGCCAGATTTGCAATGGAATACGCGTCGCCACCAGCATCAGCACGAGACTGATGGCAACGTAGACACTCTGCCGCCAGAAGTAATAGAGGGGATCACCGAGCTCGCGGGCCGCGATGGAGATCGACGCAGACGCCACCATCACCAGGCCGATACCCATGAGCGCCAGCACGGCGATGATCAGTTGCGCGTCGTAGCGAAGGCGCAAGCCGCGAATGTGCTCGACCTGCTCGTGGGACCACGCCTGTCGTCCGTGCACCGTATTCATGATGCCAGCACCCGGCGTACCTCGGCGGCGAAGGCGTCGCCACGTTCCTCGTAGTTGGTGTACATGTCGAAGCTGGCGCAGGCGGGCGCCAGCAGCACGCTGTCACCGGGCTGCGCGCGGGCCAGGGCGGTCTCGACGGCGTTCGCCATGCCCTCGGCATGCACGACCTCCACCGCACCTTCGGCCACCGCGGCAATGCGTCCAGCGTCGCGGCCGATGAGTAGAGCGAGACGCACGTGACGGGCCAGCGGCTCCGCGAGAGCGGAGAAATCCGCGCCCTTGCCATCGCCGCCGGCGATCAGAATGAGGCGCCTGTCGCTATCGAGGAGCTTATCGAGGGCGTCATCGGGACGGCCAGCCAGACCGACTATCGCAGCCACAGTGGCGCCCACGTTGGTGGCCTTGGAGTCGTCGAACCAGCGCACACCGTCGGCCTCGGCCACCAGCTGGCAACGATGGGGCAAACCGCGAAATGCCATCAAGGCGCGCGCCATTGTCTCGTGGCAAACGCCGAGCCGGCTTGCGACGGCCATGGCTGCGAGTCCATTGGCGACGTTGTGGCGTCCCGCCACGTTGAGCTTTTCGGCGGCCAGAACGGGCGTCTCGCCGAAGCTGAGAGTGTCGCCACGGCGGCCCTGCCGAAGACCGAACTCGCCGGCCCGGGGAACACCAAGAGTGTAGAAAATCACCTCGCGGTCGTCGCGCGCCATGGCCGCGACCCGCGCATCGTCGCGGTTCAGCACCATGGCGCCACGGCCGGCGAAAATGCTGGCCTTGATGCGCGCGTACTCTTCCACATCGGCGTAGCGATCCATGTGATCGGCGCTCAGGTTGAGCAGCGCGGCGACCCGTGGCTCGAGTGAGTCGGTGGTCTCGAGCTGAAAGCTCGACAGCTCCAGCACGTACACCTCGGGACGCTCGCCATCGAGCAGCGAGAGCGCCGGCTCGCCGAGGTTGCCGCCCACGGCCACCCGCCTGCCGTCCATGCGCAACATGTCCGCGACCATGGTCGTCACGGTACTCTTGCCGTTGGAACCCGTGATGGCTATCACCGGCGTTGCACCCACGGCGCGCGCAAACAGCTCGATGTCGCCGCACACCGGGATGCGCGCCGCCAGCGCCTGTGCGATGGCAGGCTCCGCGAGGGATACGCCCGGACTCACGACGATGTGGTCCACGCCCTGGAAAGCCTGTCGGGGAAATCCACCCAGGGTGACCCGCACCTCGGGAAACTCTTCGCACACGGCAGCCAGAGCCGGCGGCGAAGGCCGGCTATCCACCGCCGTCACGCGGCGGCCCAGGTGCCGCAGATGCCGCACGCAGGACAGCCCGGTCTTGCCGAGACCCACCACCAGCGTGCCGGGGTCGCTTTGCTGCGTGATCGTGCCCTCAGTCATTGCCATTCATCATTGCCTGTCAGCGAATCTTCAAGGTCGCCAAGCCGACCATCACCAGAATCATGGTGATGACCCAGAAGCGGACGATGACCCGGGATTCCGGCCAGCCCTTGAGCTCGAAGTGATGGTGCAGCGGCGCCATGCGGAAAATGCGCTTGCCGGTCAGCTTGAACGACGCCACCTGCAGGATCACCGACACCGTTTCCATGACGAATACACCACCCATAATCAGCAGCACCAACTCCTGGCGCGTGACCACCGCCACCACGCCGAGCGCCGCGCCCAGCGCCAGCGCACCGATGTCGCCCATGAACACCTGGGCCGGATAGGTGTTGAACCATAAGAATCCCAACCCGGCACCGACGATGGCGCCGCAAAAGACCACGACCTCCCCGACTCCTCCGATGAACGGAAAGCCGAGATAGTTGGCGAAGGAATAGTTGCCGGCCACGTAGGCGAAGATGGCCAGCGCCCCCGCCACCATCACGGTGGGAAGGATCGCGAGTCCGTCCAGGCCATCGGTGAGGTTCACCGCGTTGCTGGTGCCGACAATGACGAAGTAGGTGAGCAGGACGAAGCCCCAACCGAGATCGATGGCGACGTCCTTGAAGAACGGCACGATCAGCTGAGTCTCGGCGGGAAGGGTGGCGGTGTAATAGAGGAACAGCGCGCAGCCGAGCCCGATTACCGACTGCCAGAAATATTTGTAACGCGCGGACAGACCTTTGGGGTCGCCTTTCACGAGTTTCTTGTAGTCGTCCACCCAGCCGACGGCGCCGTAGAGCAGCGTCACGATCAACACCACCCATACGAAGCGGTTGCTCAAATCCGACCAGAACAGCGTGCTGGTGGCGATGGCCACTAGAATCAGCGAGCCACCCATGGTCGGCGTCCCGGCTTTGGCGAAATGGCTTTCCGGTCCGTCGTCGCGCACCGTCTGCCCGATCTGAAATCTGCTCAGGCGGCGGATCATCGACGGGCCCACGATCAACGAGATCGTGAGCGCCGTCAGCGCGCCGAGAATGGCGCGCAGGGTCAGGTACTGGAACACGCCGAATCCGCTGTGAAACTGGCCCAGATATTCGGTTAGTTTCAAAAGCATCGTTCACTCCGAAGTCAACGCCGCCACAACACCTTCCAGTCCCATGGAGCGCGAGCCCTTGATGAGCACCGTGGTGTCCGGTTCGAGTGTTTCTTCCAGCGACGCCACCAGGGCTTCCATGGATGCATAGTGGCGCGCACCCTCACCGAAACTGGCGGTGGTCAGCCGGCTCAATTCACCGATGGTCAGCAGCCGTTCGACTGAATAGTCATGCACCAGCTGCGCTACCTGCCGGTGGTAGTCGCAAGCCTGGTCGCCGAGCTCCGCCATGTCGCCGAGCACCAGCCAGTGGCGGCCGGGAAACCCGGCGAGCACTTCCAGCCCCGCCTGCAGCGAGGCGGGATTGGCGTTGTAGGTGTCGTCGATGATGCATATGCCATCGCCGATGGACTTCGGCTCCAGACGCCCCGGTATTGGCCGTATGCCCTCGAGCCCGTTGACGATGGCTTCGGGCCCGGCGCCCACCGCGAGCGCCGCGGCAGTGGCCGCAGCAGCATTCGCGACGTTGTGCCGTCCGGGCAATGCCAGGCGCAGCCGGATTGGACCCGCAGGGGTGGTCATCTCGATGCGGCTCCCGGTCTCCTCCCGACACCACTCGGCGGCCACGTCCGCAGCGCTGTCGATGGCGAAGCCGAGACAGCGCCGGGGGCCTGCGAGGCGGCGCCACAGCTGCGCGAAATCGTCGTCCATGTTGATGACCGCGGTACCGTCCGGGTCCAGATTCGCGAGCAGCTCGCCCTTGGCCCGGGCCACTCCTTCGATGCTGCCGAAGCCCTCCAGGTGTGCGGGTGCGCACTGGGTGATGACGCCTACCCGGGGGCGCGCCAGTCGCGCCAAGCGCGCAATCTCACCGGGATGATTGGCCCCCATCTCGATGACCGCCAGGCGGTGCTCGTCGTTCAACTCCATCAGCGTCAGCGGCAATCCGATTTCGTTGTTCAGATTTCCCCTGGTCGCCAGCACCCGGGCGCCGGCGCTCAGGATCGCCGCCAGCATTTCTTTGACCGTGGTCTTACCGTTACTGCCGGTCACGCCGATAACGGGAAGCTCGAAACGATCCCGCCACACGCCGGCAAGACGACCCAATGCCTGCAAGGTATCGCCGACCCGGATCAGCGGCAGCGACGCATTCACCGTTCGGGATACCAGGGCCGCCGCCGCGCCACGCCGCCCGGCTTCGGCCACGTGCTCGTGGCCGTCGTGGTTGGGACCCTCGAGAGCGACGAACAGCTGTTCCCGCCTGCAGCTCCGCGAGTCGGTGCTGCAGCCGAGAAACACCGAGTCACCGTCACTGCATCGCGCCGCCAACAGGTGGGCTGCTTCCGCTACCTGCATACGAATCACGCCCGCTTGGCCTCGAGCGCCGCGCGTACCGCCGCCGCGTCGCTGAACGGCAGCCGCCTGCCACCGGATTCTTGATAATTCTCGTGGCCCTTGCCGGCTACGAGCACCACGTCGTCGGGCTCGGCCCCCGCCACCGCCAATGTGATGGCCGCGGCGCGATCGCGTTCGGTCAGCACCTGGATACCTTCCGGGATGCCGCCGCGAATGTCGTCGATGATGCGATCACCATTCTCACTGCGGGGATTGTCGTCGGTGAGCACGATGGCATCGGCATGGGCAGCCGCGGCCGCACCCATCATCGGGCGCTTACCCCGGTCGCGGTCACCCCCGGCGCCAAACACGCACCAGAGCTTGCCGCCGCACTGCCCGTGAAGGCTCTCCAGCGCCCGTGCCAGAGAATCCGGGGTATGCGAATAGTCCACCACCACCAGAGGCTCGCCGGCGTCGCCGCCGAAGCGCTGCATGCGTCCGGCGGGCGCCTGCACGCAGGCCAGACGTTGCAGCGCCGTTGCCAGCGGCCAGTCCATGCACAGGAGCACGCCGAGGGCCGCGAGCAGGTTGTAGGCGTTGAAGCGTCCCAGGAGCCCGGTCGCCAGCCGGCCCGCACCGAAAGATCCGTGTACCGACAAGGCGATGGCGGAATCGTCGGGATTGGTGACGCGGCCGCGAAGCCACGGCGAATTGCGCGGCGCAGGCGCCGTTTCAACCTGCGTCTCGACACCGTAGGCCACTGTCTGCACGCGCGCGCCGCAGTGCTCGAGCAGCTGCACACCGTAGGCGTCGTCCTCGTTGATGACCGCGTAGCGCAGTGCCGCGCACTCGAAGAGCTTGCGCTTGGCGTCGCCGTAAGCCTGCATTCCGCCGTGGTAATCCAGATGGTCGCGGCTGAGGTTGGTGAAAACGGCGCCGTCAAAGTCGACGCATTCGACACGCCCTTGATCGAGGGCGTGGGAAGACACTTCCATGACAACCTTGTGCGCACCCAACCCGCGCAGCTCCGCAAGCTGCCCGTGCACCGCGATGGCATCGGGCGTGGTCAACCGGGATGGCCGCAGAGCGCCGTGCACCCCACAGCCGAGGGTACCGAGCACGCCGCAGGGCTGCTCCCCTCCGGTGCTGGCCGAGGCCATGTCGATGGCTTGGGCGATGAAGTGCGCGACCGAGGTCTTGCCGTTGGTGCCGGTGATACCGACCACCTCCAGATGCCGTGACGGATGGTCGAAGAAACGATCCGCCAGCAATCCGGTGCAGGCCAGCACGTCCGGCACACACACTTCCACGACGCCGTCCGGGCGCTGGTGGCAGCCGGGCTCGCCCTCACGCACCAGCGCCACCGCACCGG
>CAXMNG010000192.1:0-2952 GCA_964194585.1 Salibacteraceae bacterium
GCCGTTTTCAAGAGGGGGCGAGGGTGCGCTATTCCGTATTCAGTCTGGTACGCAACGCCGTCAGCTATCACGAACGCTGGGGGCAGGCGTGGCGCAGCCCCGATCCCCGTCCCCACTACGACGTCATCGTCATCGGTGGCGGCGGGCACGGCCTCGCCACCGCTTACTACCTGGCCAAGGAACACGGCATCAGCAACGTGGCGGTGCTGGAGAAGGGTTGGCTGGGCGGCGGCAACACCGGGCGCAATACCACTATCGTGCGCTCCAACTACATGCTGGAAGCGAACGCGCATTTCTACGAGCACTCGTTGAAGCTCTGGGAGGGACTTTCCCGGGATCTGAATTTCAACGTCATGTTCAGCCAACGCGGCGTCGTCAACCTGGCCCACAGCGATCCCCAGTTGGATGTCGCCAACCGTCGCGGCAACGCCATGCGCTTGAACGGTATCGACGCGGTTATGCTGAGCCGCGACGAGGTGGCCCGCATGGTGCCGTTGCTGGACTGCTCACCGACGGCGCGTTATCCCGTCATGGGGGCGGTGCTGCAGCCTCGCGGTGGCGTGGCGCGACACGACGCCGTGGCCTGGGGTTATGCGCGCGCGGCCGACGCCCGTGGTGTGGATATCATCCAGAACTGCGAGGTCACCGGCATCCGGCGCGACGGTGATCGCGTGGTCGGCGTGGAGACGACACGCGGCGCCATCGGCGGCGACAAGATCGGCATCGTCGTGGCCGGTAATTCCAGCCGGCTCGCGGCCATGGCGGACGTGCGCCTGCCCATCGAGTCCCACGTGCTCCAGGCCATGGTCACCGAGCCTTTGAAGCCGGTGCTCGATACCGTCGTCACGTCCGGGGCGACCCATCTTTATATCAGTCAGACCGACAAGGGCGAGATCCTGATCGGCGGTGATCTGGACGGGTACAACTCCTACGCGCAACGGGGCAACCTGCCGCTCATCGAGCACCTGGCCGCCGCCGCCATCAGCATGTTTCCGTTCTTGAGCCGCCTGCGCCTGATGCGCACCTGGGGCGGGGTCATGGATATGAGCATGGACGGCAGTCCCATCATCGGCAAGCTGCCGGTCAAGGGTCTTTATCTGGATGGCGGCTGGTGCTACGGGGGATTCAAGGCGACCCCCGGCTCCGGCTGGGTGTTCGCCCACACCATCGCTCACGATCGCCCCCATCCCCTGAACGAGGCCTTCAGCCTGGAGCGCTTCAACACGGGTTATCTGTTGGACGAAAAAGGTGTCGGCGCAACCCCCGGCGCCCATTGAGTAAGAGGTACTGATGCTACTCATCCCTTGTCCCTGGTGCGGTGCACGCGCGCAAACCGAGTTCGGCTACGGCGGCGACGCCACCGTGGAGCGGCCCCCGGACCCGGAGCAGGTGTCCCGGCAGGCGTGGCTGGACTACGTGTATCTGCGCGACAATCCCCGCGGACCGCACCTGGAGTGGTGGTACCACTCCGCCGGCTGCCGGCGTTGGTTTCAGGTGCGCCGCGACACCCTCAGCCACGAGGTGCTCGGCTCGGCGCCGCCGGGAAAAGCAGTGGAGGAGGGCTCCCGGTGAGCAGTCAGCCCTTCAGGCAACTCGAGGGTGGCCTCATCGATCGCGATCGGCCGCTGGCCTTTCGCTTCGACGACCGCGCCTACACGGGCTTCGCGGGGGACACTCTTGCCTCGGCCCTGCTCGCCAACGGTGTCAGGCTGGTAGGGCGCAGCTTCAAGTACCATCGCCGCCGCGGCATCTTCGGCGCCGGCGCCGAGGAGCCCAACGCGCTGATCGCGTTGCGCGAAGGCAATCGCCAGGAGCCCAATCTGCGTGCCACCGCCATCGAGCTCTTCGACGGGCTCACGGCGGCCAGTCAGAACCGCTGGCCGTCGCTGGATTTCGACGTGGGCGGTATCAACAATATCTTTTCGCGTTTTCTGCCCGCAGGCTTTTATTACAAGACCTTCATGTGGCCGGGCAACGCGTGGATGTTTTACGAGCGCATCATTCGCGCTGCCGCCGGTCTCGGCAAGGCGCCGCTGCTCGGCGATCCGGATTACTACGAACGCCGCCACGTGCATTGCGACGTGCTGGTGGTGGGCGCCGGGCCGAGTGGACTGTGCGCGGCGCTTGCGGCGGGCAGGAGCGGTGCGCGCGTCATCCTGGTGGATGATGGCGCGGCGCTGGGCGGGAGTCTGCGCGGCTGGCCCGCCAGCATCGACGATGTCCCCGCGCTCGCCTGGGTGGACGAGGTGGCCGGCGAGCTGGCGGCGCTCAGCAACGTGCGCGTGCTTTGCCGCGCCACCGCTTTCGGCTACTACGATCAGAATCTGTTGGCCGTCTGCGAGCGGGTCGCCGATCACATGGCGACGCCGCCACCGCACCAGCCCCGTCAACGCCTGTGGTGGGTGCGTGCCGGGCGCGTAGTGCTCGCAACCGGCGCTATCGAGCGTCCCGTTGTCTTTGCCAACAACGATTTGCCGGGCGTCATGCTTGCCTCCGCGGTGCGCACATTTCAGCAGCAGTACGCCGTCAAGTGCGGGCGGCGCGCCGTGGTGTTCACCAACAACGACAGCGCCTACACGTGCGTATCCGCGCTCATGGGTGGTAGCGTTCCCGTGTCGGCAGTGGTGGATGCGCGACCGGCGGGGCCTGGTGATGCCGCCCGGAAGGTCGCAGATTCCGCCGGTGTCGAGCTCGTGACCGGATCCGTGGTGGTGAGCGCGCTCGGCAAGAAGAGCCTCGCCGGAGTCGAGATCATGACCCTCGCCGACGACGGCAACCGGGTAAGCGGCAGTGCGCGGCGTATCGACTGTGATCTGCTGTGCGTGTCCGGCGGCTGGAACCCCACCGTGCATCTGTTCTCCCAGTCCCAGGGAAAGCTCCGCTACGATGAGCGCATCGCGAGCTTCGTGCCCGACCATTCCCGTCAGGCGGAGCGCTCGGCAGGCGCGGCGC
>CAXMNG010000193.1:0-7044 GCA_964194585.1 Salibacteraceae bacterium
GAGGATGAAGGGGGTGAGACCCCATTGCAGAATCGGCTTGTCCCAACCGAACACCACGCCAAGCCAGAGCAGACCCGGAATATAGATAATGACGTTGCCGATAAGCATGGCCAGCGCTGTTGTAATGACGTTACGGTCCCACCCGCGTTGCGCGAGCCCGCCGCAGGCGGCCGCTGCCAGCACGAAACCGACAAGATAGCCGCCTGTCCCGCCCATCATGTAGGCGAGCCCAATGCCCTTCTCTGGCGTACCAGCGAAAACCGGAAGGCCCACGGCACCCGCCGCCAGGTAGAGGAAGAGTGTCGCTCCCCCGAGTCGCCAGCCGTAGACCATACCGATGACGAGGACGGCAAACGTTTGCATGGTCATTGGCACCGGATAGAAGGGCACCTGAATTTTGGCCGAAAGGGTCAACAGTAAGGTACCCGCCACGGCTAAAACGACAAGCCGGATCGCCCTGGGCGTCGACTCGGGCAGCCAAAGCGTGCCGATAAGTGTGGGATGGATCACGTGTTGTTGGGCCATTACTCACCTCCCTAGGATTTTAGCTCGTGTTTCGTAAAAGAACGCTTAGCAGTCCTTGTTTGGAGAACAACTTGCCGTCGGCGGCGGCTTCCTTGACCGCAACCTGGTTCATGACGCCGAAGCCCCCACGTCCATCAGCGGCGGCGGACCCGGGCGGCCAGACGCCCGACATCAAGACGATGGTGAAGATCGAAAGTGACCATGCTTTTCGATTCATCTGATGTGTCCCTAGTGAAGCCCCTCAGGAGCGAATGCGCTCATTGCGTGGATCATAGAGCGGGCCAAAGTGGATACTCGCCGGCACGCGCCGGCTCGCGACCTCCAGCTCGTAGTCGCCGGTGCGCAAGTACTCCCGATCGACCCCCGCCGGATTGCGAACATAACCGTAACCAATGCTCCTGTCGACGGTATATCCGTAACCGCCGCTGGTGAGCCAGCCAACGCGCTCGCCGTTGCGGTAGATGGTCTCCCTGCCGAGCAGCACCACGTCATTGTCGTCCGCCGTAAAGCAGGCCAGGCGGCGCTTCAGCCCGGTCTGGCGCTGCTCGATCAGCGCCTCGCGACCGAGGAACGGTGCATTGGTGTCGAGCTTGACGGCGAAACCCAGGCCGGCCTGCAACGGTGTGTGGTCGGGAGTCAGGTCCGAGCTCCAGGCGCGGTAGCCTTTCTCCAGGCGCAGGCTTTCGATGGCCCGGTAACCGCAGGGCGTTACGCCATGCATTTCGCCTGCCGCCATCACCGCACGATAGACGTCGCGGGCGGATGCTGCCGGCACGTGCAGCTCCCACCCCAGCTCACCGACGTATGAGATGCGCAACGCCGTTACCAATGTATCCCCTATGCGGATTTCGCGAACGCTTCCGAAGGGGAAGGCCCGGTTGTCGAGATCATCCCTTGTAATGGACGAAAGCAGGTCGCGGGACCTTGGACCGAATACCGAGACGACGCTGTAGTCATCGGTCACTTGGGTCAGGTCAGCCTCGAGCCCCGCCTGCACGTGGGTACGTATCCAGTGAAAATCGTGGCTGGCGAATCCGGTGCCGGTGACGATGTAGTAACGGTCCTCGGCCATTCGCGCCACTGTGAGATCGCACTCGATGCCTGCGCGGGAATTCAGAAGCTGCGTATAGACGACCGTGCCGGGTGGGCGAGCCACATCGTTGGCACACATCCAGGCGAGTGCGCGCTCGGCATCGCGTCCCGTCATCTCGAACTTCGCGAACGAGGTCTGGTCGAAGACTCCGACCCGCTCGCGCACCGCACGGTGCTCCTCGCCCACGTGGGCGAACCAGTTCTGGCGCTCGAAGCTGTACTCGTCGCGCGGCGCCACACCGGCCGGGGCGAACCAGTTGGGCCGTTCCCAGCCGAGCTTTTCACCGAAACAGGCACCGGCTGCGGCGAGATCGTCGTAGAGCGGCGAGCGCCGGTAGGGCCGGCCGCTCTGGTTCTCCTCGTGGGGCCAGGCTAAGGTGTAGTGCTTGCCGTACATCTCGTGGGTTCGGGTGCGCACCCAATCGATCTCAGCGTGGGGCCGACCGAAGCGGCGGATATCCACAGGCCACAGATCGTAGGGTGGCTCGCCGCCGAGTATCCACTCGGCCAGCGCTTTACCGGCGCCGCCCCCGGCCGCAATACCAAATGCATTGAAGCCAGCGCCGACGAAGTAGCCGGCTACTTCCGGCGCTTCACCGAGGATGAAGTTTCCGTCCGACGTGAAGCTCTCGGGACCGTTGAGCAATTGCTTGACGCCGGCCGTTTCCAGAGCCGGTACTCGCGGCAATGCGAGCGTCATGAGTTGCTCGAAATGATCCCAGTCCGAATCGAGCAGTGTGAAGTGAAAGCCTTCCGGAATACCGTCGGCAGCCCAGGGCAATGGATTGGGCTCGTAACCACCCATGACGAGACCACCGACTTCCTCCTTGTAGTAGGTAAGGCGATCGGGATCGCGCAGGGTCGGCAGGTCACTGGTCACGCCGTCAATAGCTTCCGTGATCATATACTGGTGCTGTACTGATACGAGCGGCACGTTGACGCCGGCGAGACGACCGAACTCGACCGCCCACTGGCCGCCGCAGTTGACGATGATCTCACAGGCAACGCGCCCCCGCTCCGTCAGCACCGCCGCTACACGGCCGTCGCGAAGCTCGACCCCCGTTGCGGCACAGTCTTCAATCAGCACGCCGCCGTGCATGCGCGCGCCCTTTGCCAACGCCTGCGTGACATCGGCGGGATTCGCCTGCCCATCGGTGGGCAGGAATGCCGCTCCCACCAAATCGTCGATGGACATCAGCGGCCACAACTCGCGGGCCTCGGATGGCGTCAGCAGGTGCATCTCGAGCCCGAAGCTGTGGGCCGTCGTCGCCTGGCGCTCGAGCTCCGTCATGCGTTGCCGATTGCAGGCGAGCCGCAGTCCTCCGTTCATTTTCCAGCCGGTTGCGAGCCCCGTCTCCTCCTCGATGCTGTTGTAGATAGCGACGGAGTGGCCGAGCAGCTGGGTGATGCCGGCCGAGGTTCTGAGCTGCCCCACCAGGCCGGCGGCATGGTGGGTGCTGCCGCTGGTGAGCTTGGCGCGTTCGAGCAGCAGCACGTCGGGGCAACCGAGCTTGGCGAGATGATAGGCCGTCGAGCAGCCGATGATTCCACCGCCGACGACGACCACGCGAGCCTGACTCGGAAACCGGGACATCGCTCGTCAGGCTCCCGCCTGGAAATCCGCCCAAGCGCCCTCGAAGCGTGCCAGGTTCTCGTCCGTGTAGCCGACGTAATCGAAATCGAGACTCGAATGAATCTCGGACACCATGCTCCACATGGATTCCCGCAGCAACGACGCGCACTTCATCGCCTGATAGCGGCGCATGAGCGTGGCATCGGCGGGTGCGCCGAAATACGCCCTCAATACCCGTGCCTCCTGATCCGGATCGAGCTGGTTGTTCGATGCGAGTCCGCCGAGATCGAATAGAGAGCTGTTGAATCCCGCGTAGTCCCAGTCCACCAACCATAAGCGCTCGCCATCGTCGATGAAGTTCGCGGCCAGCAGATCATTGTGTCCGAATATCAGCTGAACCGGCCCTACCTCGTGCTCCAGCGTGCCCGAAAGCTCCAGCAGCCGTGGCAGCGCACCGAGCATGCGGCTGTTTGCATCCCGAAGCGTCCCGGCGTAATCCCTGATCACTTGAAATACCCAGAACACCAGCGCCGGTCCACGCAGATGGATTGGAATCTCATCGTGGCAGCGTTTGATCAAGGGCACGATACGCTCCAGCGTTACCGGCTCCCGTACGCGTGCTTCGTCCAGCGTCTCCCCCTCGATGAATCCCATGACCAGCACGCCAGGTTCATGATGCACGACTTCCGGTGACACACCCGCGGCGGCGGCCGCGCGGCTGGCGGCGAGCTCGTTGAAGCGCATGACACCGTGAATGGGAATATCGTCGCCGATACGCACGAAATAACGCTGACCCGCATCCTCGACGACAAAGTTCTGGTTGGTTATGCCACCGGTCAGGGGGCGCGGTTCGACGCCACCTTTCCAGCAAGTCAGCCGGGAGACTCTTTCCAAGGCGGTAGGTGCCGTCTTGACCACAAGCCCTCTCTCTACGGTAGGTTTAAGGGTTGTCCAGACACCTTAACCGCGAATGCGAGGAACGATAATACCCTATGGGAAAAGACGTCGTCGCCACCTCGATGTGTGATCTCTTTTGGACTCTGTGGGGTGTCGTGCAACACGGACCCCATTAACCACGCCTACCCCTGCAGGGGGCTCGCTCCTACAGATTCAGCAGTCCATTTGGAACCCAATTTTAATTCGCCTCGGAATTGCCGTTTTTCGCCCGTTTGTCGTCCGTGGACATGCTTACATTTCTTGTTCTCATCAAGGACGGGGCCATTCGTGCCGACAAACTAGGGGCCCGGCTTACATCAATTGGACCTACTAATCCCGCGGTAGTTGGCAACTCGGAGAACCCCAACTCGAGGATATAAACGTATTTGTGAACCGGTTGGCAGTCGCAGTTCGGGGGCGGGTCTAGGATTATTCATTGATCTAAGGAGCGACTGCCCAACCCCACCTGGCAGTGGCCTGAATCTCACGCACAACGGAGAATACCCATGTCGTTTTCAAGCTTCGTGATCACGGGGGATCCGATCAGCTCGGCGCTGATCTGGTTCGTGGCACTGACGGTGCTGCTGTACATCGCGCGCAAACCGGCGCATTACGCCATCTCTTCTTTCAGCCGCGTATTGCACACCGCGCTTCGCTTGTCTGCACGGTCGATCATGCACGCGGAGAAACGCCTGGCCATACGCAATCGCGAGGTGCTGCTCGGCCACGGGCGAGAGGCAGCCGAACGCATCATCGAACGTGAGATCGAACGCATGGATGCCTCCGTGCGCCGCGACCTGGCAGAGTATCCCTCTCTTCACAGGAAGATCAGCGAGGTGCTCGCCGCCGTGGAAGCGGAGTACAAGGAGAGCGCCGAGGTCCCACCCTCGCCTCTGAGTTGGACCAAGGCCGTGGAAGCGGTCGCCAAGATCCCGGCCAAGAGCGACCCGATGGTCGTGGACATCCTCGAAGAGATCAACAAGTCGATGCAGAAGGCGCACGAAAGGGCGCTCGTCGAATATCGCAAATCGAGCAGCACGCGCCACAACCTGCTCAAGGGCCTGATGCCTCACTGGCGCGGTGTGCAGCGCACGCTCGAGGAGGTGGACAAGCACGTTACCAGTCTCCTCGAGCGATCCGAGATCATCGGCCGTCATATCACCGAATACCGTGACGTGCTGAATCAAACCGACCGTTCCGTGCGAATCCTCTCTTCGTCGGCGCTCAGTCAGTTCTTTATCTCGGCCTTCGTGCTGGCGATTGCCGTCGGTGGCGCCGCCATCAACTTCACGCTGATCGCACGTCCCATGGCAGAGATGGTGGGCGGCCAGTATCTGACGGCCGGATTCAAAACCGCCGATATCGCGGCGCTGGTGATCATCCTGGTGGAGATCTCCATGGGGCTGTTCCTGATGGAGTCACTGCGTATCACCCGGTTATTCCCCGTCATCGCAGCGCTAAAGGACACCACCCGCATTCGTATGGTGTGGATCACCTTCGGATTGCTGTTCTCGCTTGCGAGCGTCGAGGCAGGGCTCGCTTTCATGCGCGAGATGCTGCTTGAGGACGAGCTTGCCACCAGCGCGTTGCTGCGCGGCGACGAGCTGGGTTCTGCGATTGCGGAATTTGCCTGGATAACGACGGCCGCACAGATGGGCATGGGCTTTGTCCTCCCATTCGCGTTGGTGTTCGTCGCCATTCCACTGGAGACCTTCGTGCATTCGACACGCACCGTAATTGGCCTGCTGGGCATGATGATTCTTCGCTCGCTCGCCTACGTGCTGCGACTGCTCGGCAATATCTTCCTGCAGATGGGCAGAATGCTACGCGGCCTCTATGACCTGCTCGCGTTCGCCCCACTGTGGGTCGAGCACATGATCAAGTCCCGATCTGGAAACGGCGGGAAACAGGAAGCTGCCAACCACGGCGACGCCGATCTGGACGACCTCTTGAAAGGGGAAATGTCCGGCGGCACGGTCATCATGAGGGAGTCATACTGATGAAACGCTCAACATTCTTACTCTCTGCCGCAATCCTTCTGGCCACCCTGCTCACGGGTTGCAACCAGGACGCGGGGCCGCAGAACCGCGGCGTCTATCTACTGATGGACACCTCGGGCACTTACACCAAGGAGCTCAGTGAAGCAGTCCAGCTGATCAACGTCATCCTGATCAAGCTCGAGCCGGGTGACTCCTTCGCTGTTGCCCGCATCGACACCGGCAGCTTCAGTGAGAAGGACATCATCTCCAAGATGACCTTTGATACCCGGCCCAGTGCCGCCAATCAGCAGAAGCGCAAGTTCCGTGAGAAGATCGACAAATTCATCAAGAACGTGAGGCCCGCATCGCATACGGACATTACCGGCGGTTTGCTGCAGGCCATCGAGTACCTGAACGAGAAGGAATCCGGGGTAAAGGAGATTCTGATCTATTCGGATCTCAAGGAGGATCTCCCCAAGGGTTTCGTGCGGGATATTCCCCTGCAGCTTCAGGGCTTCAATGTCGTCGCTCTCAATGTCACGAAGCTGCGCAGCGACAACCGCGATCCACGTGAATACCTGTCACGTCTCGAGAACTGGCAGAGCCGCGTTGAGGAAGGTGGCGGCCAGTGGCTCGTCATCAACGACATGGATCGGCTGGAACGAATTCTAGTCAATTAAGACTCTCGTCTAATGCCGGAGCGAGCAAGCTCGCTCCGGCTTTTTTTTACCCGTCGTATGTCGGTAAGCCGTGCTCGCGGTGCCAGGTACGCACCAGATGGCGTTTGCGGGCGGGATCCTCGTCGTCGATGAACCGGCTTCGATAGTGCACGATGTTCCGGTTGTTGAGGAATTGCAGCTGACCGCGTTCGATGGGCAGCTCGAACCACAGATCCGAGTGGTCGGCGACAGCCTCCAGCGCGGCCAGAGCGTCGCGGGT
>CAXMNG010000194.1:0-13319 GCA_964194585.1 Salibacteraceae bacterium
GCGTCTGGAGGAAAGACAGAATGTGTGCACACTCATGGGCATACCGCCGGTGTGGGTGTAACCCACCTCGATGTGACAGTCCACTACCATGGACGAGCCGACGAAGCCCATGGGTCCCATGCCGATGTTGTTGCCAATGTCCTTGAGTTCGAGTTCGAGTTCGGCGATCTTCTCGTCGGGATTGCGATTTCCAACGGTACGCAGGCACGCCGCCTGCTTGCCGAGCACCATGGAGATATCCTTGGAGCCGCCGAGACCGACGCCGACGATGGCCGGCTGACAGGCGAGACCGCGCTTGCCGAACGCCACGAGCGTATCGAGAAAGAATCGTTTGATGCCGTCGATGCCGTCGCCGGGAAAGAGCATGCGATAGTCGCTGCCGAAGAGTCCCCCTTTGTGCACCGTCGTGATATCGATCCAATCCACGTCCGGCTCGAAGCTCCACTCGATCTCCGGGGCGTTGATGCCCACGTTGTTGTTGTGCTCGGTTCGCCACAGGGGATGCACGCGGTTCGGGCGCAGAGGAATGTCGTGGGTGGCACGCGCCGTCGCCGAGCGCAGAGCGCGCTCGATGCCGACGAAGCCGCCGTCGATGCGCGCATCGTTGCCGACCTTGACGTAATAACGCGGGAGGCCCGTGTCTGCGCACATCGGTCGCCGGTCTTCGGTGGCCGCCTCCCAGTTCTCCACCATGGACTCCAGCACGAAGCACGAAAGCTGCACTTTTTCCGTGCCGATCATTTTCTTGATGCCGCCCAGATAGTCCTCGGGAATGTCGATGGCGGCTTTGGCCATGATGTCGTAGGCTGCCTGTTCGACTGTCTGGTTGCTGATCATTGTCGTGTTCCTCCGGTTTCGACGGCGGGAGCGCCTGCCTCGTCGTCGATGAGGGATTCTCCCGGTGAGACGATGGAGAACTCTACTGGCACGGTGTCGAGAATCAGTCGTTCGCCCTCGCGGGAGATACGCACGTACCGGGTTGAATTCAGATCGCCGGTTTCGGGATGATCCTCGCGATAGTGTGCGCCGCGGGAGTCCTCGCGGGCCAGGGCCGCGGTGGCGATGACCCGGCTGACCTCGATGAGACTCTCGAGGTTCAGCCAGTCGTGCCAGGTGAGATTGAACGCCCGGTCGCCGTCGGCGAGTCCGATGCCACGAAGATCCTCGGCGTGCTCATCGAGCTTTGCAAGCCCCCGTTCCAGTGCCGCCCTCGATCGAACAACCCCCACATCATCCCACATGGTGCGCCAGAGTTCTTCCCGAAGTGCGCCGAGATCTCCGGGTGCGAGAGCGAAAGGAACTTCGGCGCGGCCGATGGCGGCCTCGACAGCCGCCTCGTCGCAATCGGCCCAAGTGCTCCGTTCTGCCACCCACTTCGCCATGTTTTCACCGGCGATGCCACCGTAAACGGTGGAGTTGGCCACGCCATTGCCGCCCAGGCGATTCGCGCCGTGCACGCCGCCGCAGTCCTCACCGGCGGCGAACAATCCGGGAATGGCGGTGCTGCAGTCGACATCGAACTCGACGCCGCCCATCAGGTAGTGGGCGGTGGGCACCACCTCGACGCGGCCGCCGGCGAGATCGAAGCCGCTGTCGGCGCAACGCTTGACCATGCCGGGGAAACGCGCGGCGACATTTTCCGGTCCCAGATGCGCCATCTGGATGTAGACACCACCCATGGGGGTCGCGTTGCCGGCGCGTATTTCGGTATCGATGGCCCGGCTGACCACGTCCCGGGTGGCGCGCTCACCGGCCGGGTCGTACTTGTGCATGAAACGCTCGCCGGCGCCATTGACCAGCCACCCGCCGGCGCCACGCAGGCCTTCCTCCAGCACCGTGCCGGTCATGCGCGTATCGGGTCCGGCCAGCAGCCCCGTGGGATGAAACTGCACCATCTCCATGTCCCTCAGGCTGAGCCCCGCGCGCAGCGCCATGGCGAGCCCGTCGCAGGTCTTGTCCCCCGAGGGCGTGTGATAGAGATACATGGTGGGCCCGCCACCGGTCCCCAGCAGCACCGCTTTCGCTTGTACCAGTCGATACTCACCGCTGTGCATGTCGATGAGCAGCACGCCGGCTAGACATGAGCCGTCGTGCGCCGGGATCAATTCGATGGCCCGATGCTCTTCCAGCCGCTTGACGTCCAGCGCCCAGACCTGCTCCATGAGCCGGTTGATGATCTCGATGCCCGTGAGGTCGCCCTTGTGCACCGTGCGATCGAAGCTCTGGCCGGCGAAGGCTTTCTGGTGCAGCGTGCCGTCATCGTTGCGATCGAAAAAGCAGCCGATCTCGTTCTCGAGCTCCGCAATGCGCTCGATGGCGCCCTCGCACAGGCGCCAGGCCAGATCCTGTCGCGGCAGCCATTTGCCGCCGACGATGGTGTCCATGAAATGCCGCTCCAGGGAGTCCCCCGGCGCCAGGGCCACGTTGTAGCCGCCCTGCACCATGCGCGTGCAACCGCACTTGCCCATGAGACCCTTGACGGCGACCGTGACGTCGAGATGCGGTGCCGCCTGTTTCGCATGCAGGGCGGCCAGCAGACCCGCGCCGCCGGAGCCCAGTATCAGCAGGTCGGTTCGATGTCTGTGCACATTCATTTCAGCGCACGCTGACCACGAACAACAGCCCGGCGGCGACCGCCACGCCGGCACCCCAGCCGATCCAGCGCTTGCGCACGCCGCGCCAGGGCAGAAATTCCAGCGCGAGAATTCGCAGGCCGAATGTCAGATGCACGGTGAGCAGCACGACGAGCCCCCACTCCGATACCTTGACCCAGGGCAGCTCGGCAAAGGTGAGGAACGCGTCCAGTGCGCGTGCCCCGTCCAGCGCAAGCCCCAGGGCAAGAAAATGCAGCGGCAGAAACAGGGCCAACATCACACCGGACAGGCGATGAATCACAAACGCCGCGAATCCCGCGTGTCGGCGGTCGGTGCGCGCCCTGTTCACGCCACCACCGCCCATACGGCGCGCAGGCCCGACGCCATCAAAGCGGTCGCCAGAACCAGCATCGCCACATCCAGACTGTGGCCGCGCCAGCTTGTCCACTCCCTGAGCACATTGCGCACACCGATGGGAGCATGTACCGACGCCGCCAGCACAAAGACACCGTAGAACAGGGCCCAGCCAATGCTGCCCTGCGTTCGCGCGAGGATCTCATCGGCTGTCAGGCCGCCACGAACGGCGTAGAGAATCAACACCAGATGCACTATCACGAGCGGCGCGAGGAACATGGCGCTCATCCGCTGCAGGACGAACAGGCGCGTCTCCACTACGCGTCTCCGGTTGCAAACAAGCGGCGCACGGTACGACGCTTCAAGCCCGCGATGCTCGCCGTGGGATTGAGCTCTACGGGGCAGTACTCGACGCAGCTTCCATGGGTGTGGCAATCATGGCAGCCACCGGCTTTTCCGATCGCATCCAGGATGCGGCCCTGCTCCACGTGCCGCGTGTCGTTCACCAATGTCCATGCGCGGTTGAGGGCGGCGGGCCCGAGATAGTCCGGGTTCCACGCGACCGTGTCGCAGGCGCTGTAGCAGACGGCACAATTGATGCATTCGATGGCGGCGTCGGCTGCGCGGCGCTGCGGGCTCGAGGGGTCGAGACGCGGGATTGGATCGCCACGCCCGGCGTTGCCCTTGAATCGTCCCCCGGCCCGCTGCCACTTCTCGAAAAAGGGCGTCATGTCGCAGACCAGATCCTTGATGCGCGGAAGATTGCGCAGCGGCTCGACGATCAGGCGACCGTCTTCGGCCACTTTGCGCACATGCGTACGGCAGGTCCAGCGGGGCCGGCCGTTGACGGTCATCGCGCAGGAGCCACACATGCCGACGCGGCAGGCGAAGCGATACGCCAGCGACGGCTCCCGGTGTCGTTGCACCCAGGTGACGACGTCTAGCACGGTCTGGTTGGCCCTGGCCGGTACCTCGTAGGCCACCAAGCGGCCCTCGCTCTTACCGCGCCAGATGGAGACCTGAAGATGATTGCTCTCGTTACTCATCGATGTGTCCATTCAGCCTAACGTCGATGCAACACGGGCAAAAGAGAAAGTTTCTTAAGGCTTGCATAAGAAAGGCTGAAGCAAAGGACTGGCCGTAACGGCTCGCGACGATCACGCCGATGCGAGCACGGTTGCCTGACCCGCCTCGCGAACCTGGTGCACCAGCTCCTCGGTGAAGATCTCAACCAGGCGTCGGTTGGGGCAATCGGGCCGCATGATGACGCCGAGGACCCGCGCATGATCCGGCGCCTCCAGGGGAATGCGCATGAGCGGCAGCGGGCAAGGCGAGGGCACGCAGCGACGCGGCACGATACTCACCCCGAGGCCGTGATAGACCATGGTGGATATGGCTTCCAGAGTGTCGAGCTCCATCACCTCGCGAACATGGATGCGCTTTTTCTGCAGCCAGTCGTCGATCAATCTCCCGACCCATGCTTGACGGTTGAAGCGAATAAACGGTGATTCCTTGAGAAGCGCTTCCGGATTCCCCACGAGCGTGTCCATCGCCGCGAGCACGATCAGGGATTCCGCTGCAAAGGGCATCCACTCCAGCTGGCCGATGGGATAGTGGGGTTCGCTGACGATGGCGGCATCGAGGTGGCCGCGATCGACCTGGGGCAGCAGTCCGGCCGACAAGTCCGGCACCACCTTGATGTGCAGCATCGGATAGGCGGCGCGAAGTCCGCTGATGGCCTTCGGCACCAGTCCCGTCATGGTAGTCGGCAGTGCACCAATGGTGAGCTCGCCTGCGAGGCTCCGAGTATCGGAAACCGAGCGCAGCATCTCGTCGTAGGCGTGAAGAATCTCGCGGGCCCGGGAGACGAACGCGAGGCCGACGGTATTCAACACGGGGGGTCGTTTTGTCCGGTCGAAGAGCGTTGTCCCGACCTCCTGCTCCAGGGACTTCATCTGCATGCTGACAGCGGCCTGGGAAACGAACACGGACTGCGCCGCCCCGGCGAAGGTACCCGCTTCGGCCACGGCAACCAGGGTTCTGAGGCGGCGTATGGACATGACTTGGTCGCGGAGCTCGGCTTTAGTGGGTGTCCAGAATTGGGGGTTATTGAGGAGAACTATAAGGAATTCTTAATGAAATGCTAGAAATTGTGGATATTTATTGAGGTTTTGTGATGATGTCGTTTTCAGTGGTGCAGCCTGATACGCTGAGCGCGGCGATTCCACGGGGCTGATCGGCGACCATGCGGCCTAAAACCGTAGTACTGACGGCATTGCTCATCGGCGGCTGCGCGGGGATGCGTGGTGTGCAGCTGGACGAGGCGTATGGCGAGGCGCGCCCGCGGCATCGTCTGACGGTAGATGCTGCGAGCCAGCGGGTGGACTACTGGCGTGACGTGAAGCCGGTGCTGGACAGCCGCTGCGTGGTCTGCCACGGATGCTACGACGCGCCTTGCCAGCTGAGGCTCAGCGCCTTCGAGGGAATCGACCGTGGTGCCAGCAAGAGTCTGGTCTACGACGCCGGACGCCTGCTGCCGGCCAATCTCACGCGGTTGTTCGAGGATGCCCATTCGGCCCAGGAGTGGCGGGACATGGGTTTCTATCCGGTCCTGAACGAGCGCGATCAAACGCCGCAAGCCAACCGGGAAGCCGGGGTCATGGCCAGGACGCTGGCGCTCAAGCGCGAACATCCGTTACCCGGGACGAAAAAGCTCCCGGCGAGCTTCGATCTTTCGCTCGATCGCGATCAGCAGTGTCCGACTATCGAGGAGTTCGATGCTTTCGAGGGAAAGTACCCTTTGTGGGGTATGCCCTACGCCTTGCCGGCTCTCAGCGAAGACGATGACCGCGTGCTGATGCGCTGGATCGAGGACGGCGCTCGTTACTACCCGCCGCCACCCCTCGGGGACGCGTACCAGCGGCGCATCTCCCGGTGGGAGACTTTTTTGAACGGTCGTTCGAACAAGCAACAGCTGATGAGCCGCTACATCTACGAGCATCTGTTCGTGGGGCACATTTATTTCGACGATATCGACGAGCAGAAGTATTTCCGCTTGGTGCGGTCCCGCTCGGCGCCCGGCTTGCCCATCAACCAGATTGCCAGCCGCCGCCCCTACGACGATCCGGGCGTCGCGCGCGTCTACTATCGTCTGCAACCAGTTCGCACCACCATCGTCGCCAAGACGCACATGCCTTATGCTTTTGGCGAGGCGCGCATGGCACGTTTCCAGGAGCTGTTCCTGAGTCCATCCTACGAGGTGACGGAGCTGCCGAGCTACGCGCCGGAAGTCGCTTCGAATCCCTTCATCGCATTTAACAGCATCCCGGCATCGTCCCGATACCGGTTCATGCTCGACGAAGCCCGGTTCACGATCATGGGCTTCATCAAAGGACCCGTGTGTCGCGGTCAAATTGCTCTGGGCGTTATTGAAGATCAATTCTGGGTCGTATTCGTCGACCCGGACAACAAGGTCATGAACGAAGGCGGGCACTTCTTAGACAGAGAGAGCGACAATCTACGTTTGCCGACCAGCGAGGGTAGTGAAGCCCTGTTGCTGACTCCATGGCTGCGTTACTCCCAGCTGGAAAACAAGTATCTGGCCGCCAAGGGCGCGTACATGAAAAAGGCGCTCAGCCGCCCGGCGGACATAACCCTCGACATCGTCTGGGACGGCGATGGCGAGAACACCAACGCCGCGCTGACGGTTTTTCGCCACTTCGACAACGCCACCGTGCTCAAGGGCTTCGTCGGTGACGTGCCGAAGACCGCCTGGTTGATCGAATATCCCGTGCTCGAGCGCATTCACTATCTGCTGGTCGCGGGCTTCGACGTATACGGCAACGCGGGGCATCAGCTCAACTCGCGCCTGTACATGGACTTTCTGCGGATGGAGGGAGAGTTCAATTTTCT
Organism: Salibacteraceae bacterium; assembly: GCA_964194585.1. Lineage (GTDB taxonomy): Bacteria > Pseudomonadota > Gammaproteobacteria > HK1 > HK1 > JAABYT01. Next base: position 6,861 of record CAXMNG010000194.1, read on the forward strand.
CACCCTGCTGCCCAAGGAGGTGCGCGTGCCCGAGCGGGACTTCTGGTACCGCGGCGCGCGTCAAAGCGTGAAGGAGTACATCTACGGTAAGCGCATCAGCTTCGACGTGGACTCCGGGATCCCTTTCGAGAGCGACGACCCGAAAGCCGAGCTCTTCGAGCTTCTGCGCCGGCACCTCGGGCCTGCGCTGGATGAGTCCCGTGACATCGATCGCGGCGAGGACGCCATCGTTACCGAGGAGCTGGGGCGGCTGGCCGCCGTTCAGGGCAAAAGCCTCGACTGGCTGCCGGAATCCGGTTTTCTGACCATTACCGGTATGCCCGATGGTCCGGATGCGCGATTCACGCTGCTTCGCAATACAGGCCACAGCAACGTATCCCACGTGTTTGCGGAAAAGCAGGCGCTTCTGCCGGAAGAGGATACCTTGACGGTAGCGGGCGGATTGGTCGGGGCCTATCCCAACGCCTTCTATCGCGTCGACAGAAAGCAGTTGCCGGCGCTGGTAACGGCGATCAGCACGCTCGCCAGCGAAGCCGACTACGCGGCGCTCGTGGACCGCTTCGGCGTTCGTCGCAGCGACCCGGCCTTCTGGGAGCACAGCGACGATCTGTTCGCCGCCTTCGAGACGCTCTCGCCCGTGGAGGCCGGAAGGTTCGACTACAATCGGTTGGAGAACCGGTAGTCGACCGGTTCAGTGGGATTCAATGCTGAGATTCGGTGGTCTCAGAAACAGCAGCGTGAACGCACATCCGACGGGCAGAACCGCGAGCAGGTACAGCGTCCCCGTGTAGCTTCCGAAGAGGTCGAATGCGAGACCCAGCGGCAGGGGCCCGATGGCGGCGCCCACCACGCCGACGGTTTGCGCGGCACCCTGGATACTGCCCAGGTGGCGGCGTCCGAAGTATCGCGGCCACATGAAGCTGTAGTGGGCCTGCAAGCCCGCGTTGGCGAGGCCGAACACCGCGCTGAATACGATCATGCTGCCGATATCCCTCACCAGCGCCAGCGCCACCAGGGCCGCGCTCATGATGAGCAGAGCGGAAGCGAACATGGGGCGCGTCGGCAATCGATCCAGCAGGTAGCCGAACACCGGCATCGTAATCACCATGACCACGGCGGAAATGGCGAAGGCGCGCGCCGCGATTTGTGCGTCCAGGCCTTGCAGGGAAAACACCGAAACCTGGTGGAAGAACATTCCGGTCACCAGCATCGATAGGCTCGCAAGCCCCAGCGCGATGATCCAGAAGCTCGGTAAGCGAAGGGCGGCGCGCAAGCTGAGTCCAATGTTCATGGCCTCCCCGGGGCTCGCCGATGGCTGGTCGGCCAGGGACGCGCCGTCCGGTGTGAGCCCGATGTCCTCGGGCTTGTTCTGAACCAGAACCGCGATCATCGGCACCAGCAACACCCAGGTGAGAATGCCCAGCCAGAACCAGGATTCACGCCACCCCACCTGGCCGATGAGCCACTGGGCCAGCGGCGGATGCAGTGCCATGCTGAGCGAGAAGCCGAGCGCCGTCAGACTCAACGCGATCCCGCGCCGCCGGTTGAACCACTGTGAGACCAGATAGTTGCTGCTCAACATGAGCGAGCCCTGACCGAGAAAGCGCAGCGCGCCGAATGCCAGCGCCAGGGACAACAGGCCGGCGACCTGACCGAAGGCAATGTTGGCGAAACCGAACAGAACGGCGACGCCCAAGGCCACGCGTCTCACCCCCACCCGATCGATGAGTCGGCCGACATAGGGCAAACCGAAGGCGGCCAGCAGCGTTGCGGCGGCGTAGGCGGACGCGATGGAGGTACGGGATATACCGAGATCGTTGCTGATGGGCGTGATGTAGACGCTGAAGATATGCGACTGACCGGGGCCACTGGCAAATACCGCCAGTCCCCCGACAGCGAGCATCACCCATCCATAAAAGATGTGCCGATTGACGCCCAGCGACAGGGCATCGCGTAGTGACCCATGTTTCACGAGGGGATTTTCGCCAGCATCAAGCCGCTGGTAGCGGATGTTCGGGGCATTGCGTTGGACATCAAAGCACGATCTTCTTTAGCCTGTCACCCGTGCGCTCCCCATCCAACCCGAGAAACACCCATGAGTCTCCCCAGTCTGTATCTTCGCCGCCGCCACGAGCGCCGCGTGCAACGGGGACATCCCTGGGTGTTCAGCAATGAGGTAGCCATCGAGCGCAGCCCGCTGACGGCGTTCCAGGCGGGCGACTGCGTCAATGTCTCGAGTTACTCCGGCAAGCCGCTGGGGACGGCGTACGTCAATCCTCATTCGCTGATTTGCGCGCGCATGTTGAGTGCCGAGGCCAACTGCGTTCTTGATGAGGATTTTCTCGGCGAGCGCCTCGCCCACGCGTTGGCGCTTCGCGAACGGCTCGGGTGGCTGCCCCATTGCAGGCTCGTGTATGGCGAAAGCGATCGCCTTCCAGGTCTCATTGTCGACCGCTACGGGGATGTGCTTGCCGTGCAGATTGGCACAGCCGGCATGGAGCGCGTGCGTGACGACATCGTACGTGCCCTGGTGAAGCTCTGTCGTCCGGCGGCGGTCGTGTTGCGCAATGATCTCGCCAGCCGCGGCCTGGAGGGGCTCGAGAGCTACGTCGAGGTCGCCCATGGAGAAGTGCCAACCGTGGTGAGCTTGCGCGAAAATGGCGCCAGCTTCGAAATTTCACCCCTCGAGGGACAGAAGACCGGTTGGTACTACGATCATCGCCGCAACCGCGCCCGGCTTTCACATTACGCGCAAGGACGCAGCGTGCTCGACTGCTTCAGCTACGTGGGCGGGTTCGGCGTCCAGGCGGCCATGGGCGGCGCACAATCGGTGTTGTGCCTGGACTCGTCGCAGAGCGCGCTTGCGCGGTTGCGCCGCAACGCCGAGCTCAATGGGGTTGCGGATCGGGTCGATGGTCGCAGGGGCGACGTTTTCGACAGCTTGCGCGCCCTTCGCGGTGAACAGCGGCGCTTTGACATCGTGGTCGTGGATCCGCCGGCCTTCATGCGTCGCAAAAAAGACCGGCGAGCGGGCATCGAGGCCTATCGGCGGCTCAATCGGCGCGCGATGCAGGTTCTGGAGGCTGACGGGCTGTTGTTGTCTGCATCGTGCTCCTTCCATCTGAGCCCCGAAGAGCACCAGGAGGTCGTGGCCGGTGCCGCCGCCGACGTCGGCAGATGGGTTCAGATTCTGGAGCGGGGCTACCAGGCGGCGGATCATCCGGTGCACCCGCGGTTGCCGGAAAGCGAGTATCTGAAGGCGTTGCTGGTGCGGGTTTGCGGGGGGTAGCGGTTTGTCGGGCGGAGTGAAGCGATGCCCAACCTACTGCTCGACCACCCATGCGGTGCGGAAGCCGAGCGCGTCGGCGATACCGTCTTTGAATGCGACGGCACCTTGCCAATTCCCGAATCCGGCCAAGGCGACGCGGTAGAAGGTCTTGTCACCTACCTGGGCCGTCTGGATGGTGATGGGAAATCCCTGGTCTTCGAGCGTTGCCCGGGAACGCGCGGCTGCCTCGCGGGTGGACAGGGACTCGAGGAACACGGTCCAGGCGCCGTCCACGGTCAGCGCCGGCCCGCGCGCTTCGATATCGGTCTCTTGCGTCCAGCGTCGCAACTGATCCGGGTCGACGGGTCTGACCGGCAGCGACGCCTGTCCCTTCGGCGCCACGTAGAAGCTCAGCGGATCCGACATGGTAATGGCGGCATCGTCACCCCGTTTCACGCTGATTTCGCCTTCGATGAGACAGACGATGTCCTTATCCACGGCCGCCTTACCCCACACGTCGGTGCCGCGAATGCCAGCCGTCACGTTCGAAAACCGTACGTCGAGGCGGCGCCGATGGGCCTTGGACAGGAGCGTCGTGGTGAAGCGGAATGCGCCCTTGACAACGTCCAGCAATCCTTCGAAGAGGCCGCCGGGCGTGGTGGGCGGCTTCAGGGCCTGCAGTTGCAGCTCCGCATTCGCCCCCAGCTTTACCAGGCTGCCTTCGGCGAGTCGCAACCGCAGGCGGGCCTTCGGTCCGGTGTGCAGAACGTCACCCGCTTCCAGGGGCAATCCCGCATTCACCGGCAACCGGTTGCCGTTTCTCACCAGCCAGGCGGGAACCTGGACACTTTCGACTCGCGCGGCGGCGGCTTCCACGCCGGGAGGTGCAGCCAGCGCCAGTAGCGCGAGCGCCAGCCAGGCTCGTCGTGAGCAGCCAGGGGCCAGTCGCGCAATGGATAACCGCGAACACGATTTCATGTTGGTGGGAATGTTGGAATCCATCCCATCGGGAGGGGCGGCCAGAGTCGCGTGGAGTATAGCACCGGCGCTGAAACATTCGCGTAACGCGCCGGTGGGAAATGCAGGTTAGAATCGCAGATCATGATTGCTTTTCCCGACATCAATCCCGTCGCGCTCGAGCTCGGACCGGTCAAGATTCACTGGTACGGCCTGATGTATCTTATCGGCTTTGGCGCTGCCTGGTCGCTGGGCCGGATTCGCGCCAGGGATCCCAGGCGCGACTGGTCCGGCGCGGCGGTAGACGACCTTCTGTTCTATATTGCGCTGGGCGTCATCGTCGGCGGGCGCCTCGGGTACGTGCTGTTCTACGATCTCGGTCGATTCGTGGATGATCCTTCTTTGATTCTGAGGATCTGGCAGGGTGGCATGTCCTTTCACGGCGGGCTGATCGGCGTCATGATCGCCATGTGGTGGTTCGCCCGCACCCGCGGCAGGCGCTTTTTCGCGGTCGCAGATTTTGTCGCGCCCCTCGTGCCCCCCGGAATCGCGCTGGGCAGGATAGGCAACTTCATCAACGGAAATCTTTGGGGCGGACCGTCCGACCTGCCGTGGGCAATGGTGTTTCCGGATCCGCGCGCGGGGGGTGTGGCGCGCCACCCCTCTCAGCTGTACCAGGCGTTGCTGGAAGGAGTAGCGCTGTTCGTCATCGTCTGGCTCTACTCGCGGCATCCGCGCCCGACCATGGCCGTATCCGGTGTGTTTCTCACGGCTTACGGTGTTTTCCGGTTTGTCATCGAGTTCATACGTGTGCCCGACGCGCACATCGGTTATCTGGCGTTCGATTGGGTCACCATGGGTCAGGTGTTGAGCGCCCCCATGATCATCGCCGGTGCGATTCTCGTGTGGCTCGCTTACCGATTCGCGGCCGCCGCCGAAACGACACCGCCCACCATGCCGGCACGGTCCCGTCGCACGCGAAGCAGGTAATTTCGGCGATGAAACAGTATCTGGATCTCGTACGCCACGTCCGTGACCACGGCGCGCATAAGCGGGATCGCACCGGGGTGGGCACACGCAGCGTATTCGGTGAGCAGATGCGCTTCGATCTGAACGCCGGCTTCCCCGCCATCACCACCAAGCGCCTGCATTTTCGGTCCATCATTCACGAGTTACTCTGGTTCCTGCGTGGCGACACCAACATCGCCTATTTGAACGAGCATGGCGTCTCTATCTGGGACGAGTGGGCGGACGAGCACGGCGAACTCGGGCCGGTATACGGGTCGCAATGGCGCTCCTGGCCGACGCCGGACGGCGAGCGCATCGATCAGATCGCCCGCGTGGTGGAGAGTCTACGGCGCGACCCCGATTCCCGTCGCCACATCGTGTGCGCGTGGAACGTCGCCGATATCGAGCGCATGGCTCTGCCGCCATGCCACCTGCTGTTTCAGTTCTACGTCGCGGACGGACGCCTTTCCTGTCAACTCTATCAACGCAGCGCCGATCTGTTTCTCGGTGTGCCGTTCAATATCGCTTCCTACGCGTTGTTGACCCTCATGGTAGCGCAGGTGGTCGGGCTGGCACCTGGAGATTTCGTTCATACTCTGGGTGATGCGCATCTCTACGCGAATCATCTGGAGCAGGTAGAGACGCAGCTCGAACGCGAGCCACATGCGTTGCCCACCATGAAACTCAACCCGGAGGTCGACTCGATCTTCGCTTTCCGCTACGAAGATTTCGAGCTCTTGGATTACCAGTATCATCCCGCCATCAAGGCGCCGATTGCCGTGTGAGATGACAGCACGCGCATGTTGATCGCCATAATCGCCGCCATGGACCGTAACCGGTTGATAGGCGACGGCGGTCGGCTTCCCTGGCGATTGCCGGCGGATATGCGCCGTTTCCGCACACTGACCATGGGCAAGCCGATCATCATGGGTCGTCGCACCCACGAATCCATTGGCAAGGTTCTACCCGGGCGCAGAAACATCGTGCTGAGCCGCAATCCCGACTTTCAGGCACCGGGCTGCGTGGTGGTCGCAGATCTGGATGAAGCGCTGGGCGTGTGCGATGACGCCGACGAGCCGATGGTCATCGGCGGCGCACAGCTTTACGCCGAAGCGCTTCCGCGGGCACATCGTTTACACCTCACCCTGCTCCACGGCAGCTTCAGCGGCGACACCTGGTTTCCAGAGTACGACCATCGCCGATGGCGAGAGCACTGCCGCGAGGAC
>CAXMNG010000195.1:0-3541 GCA_964194585.1 Salibacteraceae bacterium
CTGGCGATTCTCATCGCATCCTGTGCCGACGATCCCGGTTCCCTGTATCTGGCGGCGCAGAAAGGTTCACTCGAGGAAGTACAGCGCTTTGTCGCCGATGGCGCTGATATCGACGAGCAAGATTCCGGCGGATTTACCGCGTTGCACGCTTCCATCATGCACCACCACCGGGAAGTGGCGCGCTACCTGGTGGAACAGGGTGCCGACGTCAATGTGGCAGCCATCTATGGCGTGATGCCACTGCACGTGGCCGAGGATGCCGACACGGTTCGCCGGCTCCTCGAGAAGGGCGCTCGCGTGGACGCCTGGTCGAATACCCGTGGCACACCTCTGCACGCGGCGGTCAATGGAAACTCCGAGGCGGCCGTGAGCCTGCTGCTGGAAGCCGGTGCGCCGCTGGATGCCGGGGACGTCAAGGGCAGTACGGCTCTGCATCATGCGGCGGGGAAGGGCAAGAGCGTCGTCGTCGCGCTCTTGATCGATGCGGGCGCCAACGTCGATGCAGCCAATGATCTGGAATTCACGCCACTGCACTGGGCGGCCGGCAATGGCCACGCCGGAATCGTCGCACTGCTCATCGATTCCGGTGCGACGCTCACGCTGAAAAGCCACAATGGTGCAACCCCCCGCGACATGGCCATCACGAAAGGGCACGCTGACATCGCGCGTTATCTCGAAGCGGCAGGCGGGGATTCGTCGTGAATCACGCCGTTGGTCTCGCTTCCCTGTTGATCATTGTTGCACTCGGTTTGCTCACCGCCCGCTGGATCGAGGAGCACTACGTGCCGCGGGCCGAGGTCGAACTGCCGACCGGCCCTTTTCACAATCCCGGGTTTCGCCATACGGCGGAAAATGCGCTACGCCGGTTCTCGCGCTTATCGGTGATGGAGCAGGCCGTGCTTCGGAGAAATCTCGAACAGAACATCGTCAACGTTTCGATCTGGCTCGACTGGCTTCGAAAATCGAAGATCCGTGTGCTGTGTCTGGGGGAAGACCACGAAGAATCGACCCGCAGTTTTCTTGCGCGCACGATTTTCAGTGAACTCCAGGTGGACGAGCTATTGCTGGAGGTGACACCTCACCAGCTCGGACGAATCACCCAGGAGATCCGATGGGGGCGGGAACGGGTGGCGCTTCTTGGCGCCAACATCGCGAATGTCATCCGTGCCGCACGCAGACGCAGTCCCGACATGGAGCTGATCGGGATCGAGGAGACGAAAAGCCAGCGAATCGCGCGCCAGAAGCATGGCAGCCGGGGGACCAGAGACGAATCGATTCAGAATAATTTCTGGCGACATTTTCGCTACGGGCGACGCCACGTGATTCTATTCGGTGCCCTGCACTGCATGGACAGGGACGAATGGCTGTACCGCCGAACACGCCGCCTTGCACCGACCCGCGTAGTCGAGGAGATGGTCAACGTGCGGGTGTTGGAACGGCACCAGGAAGGCTCCATAGAAGCGTTGGCCTACTTTCTGGAAAAGATCGGCATCGATCGTGATGATTTCGTGGTCGTCGACTCCCAGGCGGTGCATCCTCTGATCTACGAATGGTTTGAATTGCTGGGCGTGATGCTGAAAGATTTCACCGTTCTCGTCGTTTTCCAGAATCGGCCGGCAATGTCCAATGGTTGATCGTTTCGAGTTGATGGTGAACCCCCGCATATCGGATGCGGATTCTCCGCCGGCGAACTGTGCCGAGGTGTTGCGGCCGGAGGATTGCGCGCTTGCATTGGCGGAGATCCAGAGCTGGCCGGGCTATCGTTCGACTCCCCTGCGCTCGCTGCCGGGGATGGCGCGGGCGGCTGGCATCGGAGAGCTGCTCTACAAGGACGAGTCCGGCCGTTTCGGGCTCGGCAGCTTCAAGGCCCTCGGCGGCCCCTATGCCGTGTACCGCTATCTGGTCCGCGAGTTGGCCGAGCGTGGGATCCCACCACCGGTGAGCGCCTCGGAATTGATGGCGGGAAAGCACGCGGAAATCGTTTCGAGGCTGACGGTAGCCTGCGCAACCGACGGCAACCACGGCCGTTCGGTTGCCTGGGGCGCAAAGATGTTCGGCTGCGCCTGTGTGGTCTTCATCCATGCCCACGTCAGCAAAGCCAGGGAGGCGGCAATCGCATCCTACGGCGCGCGGGTGATTCGAATTTCCGGAAACTATGACGACTCCGTCGAGCGAGCGGCGGACGACGCGCAGACACACGGCTGGCAGGTGGTATCGGATACTTCTTACCCGGGCTATACGGATGTGCCCCGCGAGGTCATGTCCGGCTACGCGGTGATGGTCGACGAGAGCATCCGCGCGCTGCCGGCTGCTCGGGCGCCCACCCACGTGCTCGTGCAGGGCGGTGTCGGCGGGCTGGCGGCGGTGGTGTGCGTGCTTCTGTGGTGGAAATACGGTGCATCGCGCCCGCGATTCATCATCGTCGAGCCGAAAAATGCCGCCTGCCTTTATGCCAGCGCGGTGGCCGGGAAGCGTGTGCACATAGGCAGTGATCTGGATACCGTGATGGCGGGGTTGTCCTGCGGCGAACCGTCGTTGACCGCGTGGCCATTGCTGGCGGCGGGGATCCACGATTTCATGTGCCTCGATGACGATGCGGCGCTCGCTGCCATGCGCCGCCTGGCAGCGGGGGAGGGTGGCGACACACCCGTGGTGGGGGGTGAATCCGGTGTCGCCGGCCTCGCCGGCCTCCTGGCTCTTTGCGGCGACGCGGACTCGGCGCGGCGGCTCTGCCTGGACGAGCATGCCCGGGTCCTGGTGTTCGGCACCGAAGGCGATACGGACGCCGAGCTGTACACGGAGATTGTCGGCGAAAGCGGCGACCAGGTCCGCGCGCGGCAATAACGGGCCTGCTGCCCGGCACACCCGGATTGCGATCGTCGACTGTCGATCAACCGAGGTAGCTTTCGAGGAATGCCGGGATCCGTTCTTCGAGCCAATAGCGTGGGCGCCATGGCAGATTTCCATGGACAAAGCCCACATGACCACCACGGGCACTGACTTCGAGGGCGATGCTCGGCGAAAGCTCGTCGTGGGAGGGCAGCCCTTCCGGCGTCATGAACGGATCGTCCTCGGCGTGCAGCATGAGCGTCGGAACCCCGATGTCACGCAGATACTGCCGGCTGCTGGAACGGGTGTAATAGTCATGAACGTCCGTGAAACCGTGCAGCGGCGCCGTAACGCGGTCGTCGAACTCCCAGAAATTTCGGCTGCCGTGGGCCCGTTCGAGATCGATGGGGCTGGCACGATGGGAAAACTTGCGACGCAGCTTGGCACGCAGATCGCCGATGAGTCGGCGCTGGTAAATGCGGGACAGGCCCCGTGTGAGGCGGTCCGCCGTCAGGGACAGCGTGTAGGGAACGGAAACCGCCACGGCAGCCGCCAGCGGCGCATTGGCGCCCCGTTCACCGAGCCACTTCAACAAGACATTGCCACCCATGGAGTATCCGACGGCGGCCAATGCCGGCACATCGCTGCTGGCGCGGAGATGGCTGACGACGTCCGCCAGATCCCGTGTGTCGCCGGAGTGGTAGCTGCGCGG
>CAXMNG010000196.1:0-6072 GCA_964194585.1 Salibacteraceae bacterium
TCAACTGGTAGCGCACGGCGCCGCACAGGCAGCCGCCGCGGAACGATTCGGTGTCATTGGTTGCGTTCATCGCACTCATCCTGGAATCTGCGGCATCCTCTTGTACGTCATGGCCAGCGCCGGCGTCAATCCGTGACGGACGCGGGGCGTGTCGCGATAATGGTGTGCTGTATTGGCGTAAAGGGCAGCTGGCGACAGGAAAACGAGACATGAGTGAAAAAGAGGTAGTCGGTGGGACCATCGAGACCTGGCAGGTTCGTAAACCGGCCGTGGAATCGCGCGCGGGGTTGGTGGCGAGTCAGCACTTCGAAGCTTCCGAAGCCGGCGCCCGGGTTCTCGCCGAAGGCGGCAATGCCGTGGACGCCGCGGTGGCTGCCGGTATTGCCATCGGCACGGTAGAGCCCTGGATGAGCGGGCTGGGCGGCGGCGGTCACATGCTCGTCTATCTGGCCGCCGAAAATCGTGCCTTCGACGTGGATTTCAGCATGCGCGTACCGGGGGCGTTGGACCCGGAAGACTATCCATTGGTCTCCGGAACCGACTCGGATTTGTTCGGTTGGCCGGCCGTCGTCGATGACCGCAACGTGGTCGGGCCCTGTTCCATGGCCGTACCCGGCTTCGTCGCGGGCATGGCGGCGGCTCTGGAGCGTTTCGGCACGCGCAGCTGGCGCGACAGCCTGGCGCCGGCCATCGCGCTTGCCCGGCGCGGCATGAACGTCGACTGGTACGCGACCCTGAAGATCGCTGCCGCCGCGCCGCGGCTGCGTGACTTCGTGGAAAGTGCGCGCGTCTATCTGCCCGGCGGACACGTGCCGGCGGGTGAGTGGGGCGGCCCGGTACCGCACATTACCCTCGGTAACCTGGCGGCGACCCTGGAGCGCCTGGCGCAAGCCGGGCCCCGGGATTTCTACGAGGGAGATGTCGCCGCGGACTTGGTGAGCGATCTGGAGAGACTCGGCAGCAGCTTGAGCGGGGCGGATCTGGCCGACTACCAGGCCCGCATTGTCCCGGCGCAGTCCTTTCGCTACCGGGATGCCCATATTCACGCGGCCACCGAGCTCACCGCCGGTCCCACGTTGCGCCGCACCCTGGACCTGCTCGCGGAATGCACAGTGCCGGGCACGGCGCCGGACGCCGCCATGTACGCGGGTTTCGCGGGCAGTCTGCTGGAGGCCTATGCCGAACGTCTGGAAGGACTGGGCGATGACGGCGAGGCGACCGCACCCACCTGCACCACGCACATGAGCGTCGTCGACAGCGAAGGAAACATGGTGGCTCTCACCCAGACCCTGCTGTCGGTGTTCGGCTCCAAGGTGGTGTTGCCCGCAACCGGCATCCTCATGAACAACGGCATCATGTGGTTCGATCCCCGTCCCGGGCAACCCAACAGTCTGGCTCCCGGCAGGTGGCCGCTCACGAACATGTGTCCGACGGTGGTCGACGATGGTAACGGTTTGCGGATCGCGGTGGGGGCGTCGGGCGGGCGGCGCATCATGCCGGCGGTGATGCAGCTCATTTCCTTCCTGGTGGATTTCGGCATGAGCGTGGAGGATGCATGCCACCAGCCGCGCCTGGACGTGAGCGGCACGCCTCTGGTAACGCTGGACGCGCGCCTGCCGGTGGCCATCAGCGATCACCTGGCCGAACGGCACGACGTGACCCGCGCCCAACACGGGGTTTACCCGGCGCTGTTCGCGTGTCCCAATCTGGTGGCGCGGGACGAAAATCGCGGCGTCAACGTCGGCGGCGCCTTCGTCATGTCCCCGTGGTCCAAGGTAGTCGCGGCAGGGTAGCCGGCGTCCGGTAGGAGCAAGCGCGCTCCTACTTTTCGTTCAACCACCTCGCCACGCGTAATGCGAAGTAGCTCAGGATGCCGTCCGCGCCGGCGCGTTTGATGCTGGTGAGGACTTCCATCACGGTCGCGCGTTCGTCCAGCCAACCGTTCTGTACCGCGGCCATTTGCATCGCGTACTCCCCGCTGACCTGGTAGACGAAGGTCGGGACGCCGAAGCGATCTTTTACCCGGCGCACGATATCTAGATAAGGCAGTCCGGGTTTCACCATGACCATGTCGGCTCCTTCGGCGAGATCCAGCGCAACTTCCTGCAACGCCTCGTCGCTGTTGGCGGGATCCATCTGGTAGCTGAGCTTGTCGCCGCCGCCGAGGCTGGTTCGGGATCCCACGGCGTCGCGAAACGGGTTGTAGAAAGACGACGCATATTTGGCGGAATAGGCGAGGATGCGCACGGCCTCGTGTCCCTCCTGCTCCAGCGAATCGCGGATCGCGCCGATTCGGCCGTCCATCATGTCCGAGGGCGAAACCACGTCGGCGCCGGCCGCAGCATGGGAAAGCGACTGCTGGATCAACGCGTTCACGGTTTCGTCGTTGGCGACATAACCGTCGTCATCGAGTAGACCGTCCTGGCCGTGACTGGTGTACGGATCCAACGCCACGTCGGTAATCACGCCGAGCTCGGGCAGCTCCTTTTTCAGTGCCCGTACCGCGCGTTGAACGAGCCCCTCCGCGTTCCATGCCTCGCGGGCATCGGTGGACTTCTGCTGGGAATCGATGACAGGAAACAGCACCACGGCGGGAATTCCGAGGCTCGCGGATTCACCGGCCTCCTTGATCAGCTGATCGATGCTCAGGCGATCGATCCCCGGCATCGATGCCACGGGCGCGCGCACGCCCACCCCGTCGATCACGAACATCGGATAGATGAGGTCCGAGGGCGTGAGCTGCGACTCCCGCATCAGTCGGCGCGAGAAGTCATCGCGCCGCATACGCCGCATGCGGGTCGCCGGGTAGGCACGCTGATGACCCCTGGATTCGCCCACGATGCTTACTCCTACTGTATATCCACCCGGTCGCACCACGCGGGCTGCCGACAACCCCGCTATATACGAAACGGCCGGTAGCGGCAAGCGTGGACGGAAACTCGCCGCGGGGCCGCGGCGGAATCAGCGCAATGCTGCGCAGGCGCGCCCGATGCGCTCGCAGGCCTCCTCGAGAAGCTCCGTGGAGGACGCGAATGAGACGCGAAAATGCGGTGACAGCCCGAAGGCAGTCCCGGGCACGGCGGCTACGCCTGCGCTTTCCAGAAGATAGGCGGCGAAATCCTGATCCGATTCCATCGCTTTTCCGTCCGGGGCACGCTTGCCCATCAGCCCCTCACAGGACGGATACGCGAAGAATGTCCCGTTGGGTCGAATGCAGCTCAAGCCCTCGATGGCACTCAGGGCGTCCACCACCAGATCACGCCGCCGCCTGAAAGATTCGAGGCGCTCCTGGAGAATCGTCTGCGGACCCGTGAGTGCTTCCAGCGCCGCGGCCTGGGTGATGGAGCTCGCGTGGGTGGAGCTCTGCTGTTGCACGGTCCCCATTGCCGTGATCAAGTCCGCCGGCCCCCCGGCATAGCCGAGCCGCCAACCCGTCATGGCGTAGGCTTTGGAAACTCCGTTGAGCGTCAAGGTGCGCCCGGCGAGGGCCGGAACCGCTTGCGCCATGGTCACGAACTCGAATCCGTCGTAGACCAGATGCTCGTAGATGTCGTCCGTCAGTATGCGTACGCTTTCGTGGGTGTCCAGAACTTCGCCCAGTGCCGCCAGGTCGTTGCGGCTGTAGGCACTGCCCGTGGGGTTGCTGGGGGTATTCAACATCAGCCACTTGGTGCGCGGTGTGATGGCGGCCTCCAGATCGTCGGGCCGGAGCTTGAATTCGTGTTTCTGGGGGCAGGGTACGAATACCGGAACGCCCTCGGCGATGGCAACGACATCGGGGTAAGTGGTCCAGTAGGGTGCCGGGATGATGACCTCGTCGCCGGCATCCAGAGTCGCCATCATGGCATTGAATATGATCAGCTTGGCGCCGCCGGCGACGGTAATCTGACCGCGGGAATACACGAGTCCCTGATCGCGTTCGAACTTCGCGCGTATGGCGTCGCGCAGCTCCGCTGAGCCATGAATCTCCGTGTACTTGGTCTCGCCACGCTGGATGGCGTCGATGGCCGCCTGCTTGATGTTGTCGGGTGTGTCGAAGTCCGGTTCGCCGATACTCAGGTCAATTGCGTCTCGGCCCATGGCCCGCAATTCCCGGGATTGCCGGGTCAGTGCAAGGATGGCGGACGGTTTGACACGCGCGAGGCGCGACGCGAAGTTTTTCATGGTGCCCCGATCTTAGACCCCAGCCCTCGTGACAGCAGGGAAAACGATCGCGCATAAAAAAAGCCGAGCCCAATTATCGGGCCCGGCTGTGGCCGCAGGGGCGCTGCGGACGAACGCTCAGCGAGCAACCAGCGCTTGCTGGCTCAGGTCATTCTTGATGCGACCTTCGGAGTTTCGTGTTCTGAATCTTTTACCACCTCTGCGATTGGGACGAGGGCGCCTGGCGCTGCGCCGATTCCCGCAGTGCTTGCAGTTGCTCGGGCGTGATGGAGGTGCGCGTCACCGGCGCGCGATCGTTGCGGGCCGAATGCAGCGCCGTCGGTGCCTGCGTCGCGTCGGTTGCAACTACACCGGCGCGGGCGCTCGAGTCCCTCGCTACCCAAATGGCGACGAACATCGCGGCAACGACGACGAGTCCCACGACGCTTCCAATGGCAGTGTCGGCAATTGTGCGCATGGCGGTTGTGCTCCTAATCTCCTGGTCAGTCGTCGACGGTCCGCGGTCGAGGGCCCGGCGCGTTGTCTGCAGAGCGTATATCGGCATGAAAAGCCCGGGAACTTAGCTCCAGGATGCCGCTGAAAATTTGAGGAAAATGCTTCTTTTTCAAGTATTTGGACATCTGCGGGGTACACGCGGGGGGGCTCGGACGCGGGTTCGGACCAGGCCTGTGACCAGTATGCGGTTTCAATGAGTTAGAGGTTGAATCTCCAGCTGATTCGAACAAGCGGAGGGGCCGCCGCGAGGCCACGTTGCTGGTTGTGCCGCGGCGGTTGCCGACGGCTTTGGGAATTCGCGTTTTACTTCTTTTGTGCGTTAGCGGCGCGCCGCCGCTGCTCGGCGCCCTTCCGTCTTTGCGATTGTTGCTGCGCATTCGAGGGATTCGACGTGCGTTTGCGGGCGTCGCGCCGGCTCTGATTGTCCCTCAGCTTCTGCTGCCTGCGCCGCAGCTCGCGCTGGAAGCGCTGCCGGTCCCGGGGCGACATGCTGCGAAACTTTTCGCGCAGTTGCCGGCGCTGTGCGGGCGGCAGGTTCTGGAAACGCTTGCGTGCCTGGAGAATGCGCCGTTGCTCGCTCTCGGGAAGCGCACGGAATCGCTGAAAGCGCTGGCGGATCTTTTTCTTTTGCTCCGGCGCAAGCGCATTCCACTTCTGATAGCGGCGCTTGAACTGCTCGCGCTGATTGGCATCCAGGCCCTGCCAGCGGGCCGCGCCTTTGCGCAGGCGTTGCTGGCGTTGCGGTGAGAGGGTCTTCCACTTGTCCTGGAGAGGACCGAGCACTTCGCGCTCCGCGGCGCTGAGATCCTGCCATTGCACGGCTTCCTCGGCAGCGGATAGCGAAACCGGCAGGACGAGAGCGAGCAGCAAGATCAGACATCGGAAGCTACTCCGCATTCCCGCTCCCCTTATCGCTCGAATCGACCGAGTCATTCGACACGACCGGCCAGTCGGCGGATTGCACTTGTGCAGGGTCGATCCACTCGCCATCGCCGGCTTCCCATTCGCCCAGAAATTCCAGAAACTCCATGTTCACGCCGATGTCGTCTGCCGCCGGTGCCTCCAGTTCGGTCCCCGACGTTTTGGTGCTCGCGGTCTGCGCCGACGCTGGCGCGCATGCGCCAGCCAGGGACGCTCCCACCAGCAACCAGCCCAGTTCCGGAGCACGCCAGCGCATGGGTCTTGTTATCCTGTTTGCTCACGTTCCTGGAGCCACTGATAGAACTCGAGGTTCTCGTAGAGTTCGAGCTCTTCGCCGGCGGTGAGCAACTCGACATCATCCACCTCGCGCGCGCTTCCGCTCCCGGGTTCGGCGACCATGAGCGTGAGGGCGACGGCGGTGGCGAGGACGCTCGCAAAGGCGCCGGCGGGCACCAGCCAGTCGCCCGCCGGTCTGTTCGAAAGCCGGATAAT
>CAXMNG010000197.1:0-3515 GCA_964194585.1 Salibacteraceae bacterium
TTCCTGCGTTCCTCCAGAGGCTTCATGGGCCCCGGGTTTCGTCCCCATGCCAAGGAGCAACGAGAGCGAGTGTACGGCCAACGAAAGGCCCTGCAGCGCGACCAGCACAACGAACACCAGCATCGTCGACTTCAGCAGGTACACGCCCGGGATCCCCAGGCCGCCTTCGGGCGATCCTTCATACACCGACCAGGCCGAGGCCACGTATGGCCAGGCCGTCCAACCGATGAGGGCGCACATGGGAAGGAGAAACACGAAGACACCGAAAATGTCGATCAGCGCCCTTCGCTTCGGCGTGGCGTCCGCGTAGAAGATGTCGCAGCGAACGTGTCCGTTGTGGAGCAGCGTATATCCGGCCACAACCAGGAACAGGGTGGCATGCATGTAGACAATCGACTCTTGCATGACCACCGAGCCGATGCCGAACACGTAGCGCATCACCACGACCATGAACTGGGTCAGCACCATGAGCAGCGCCAGCCAGGCCACGGTCCGGCCGACGCGTTCATTTATCGTGTCGATCGCGCGCGCAATGAGCTGCAGTGCTTTCACATCGGACTCCGAGGGTAGGTCGCGCCCTTATTCCCGCAGCCTGCGCGCCGCTCAGCCAAGCGGTACGACGCGGGGCGGAAATGGAGCGCCTTCGCTGGTTGGGCGGGGCCGCGCACCTCAAAGCGGCGCGGCCCCGCGTCGTGGCAGGTTGCGCCCGTCAGGAGGAGTACTTGAACGGCAATGAGCGCGCGTTCAAAAAGCCCTGCTCGCTGAGCCTGCTCCAGCCGATCGCCTTTTTACGAAAGTCGATGAAGTTGTTGTAGACCTTGGTGGTGAACGCATCCCTGTGGCCGACCTCGGCGACAACCTCGCCAGCGGTGGTACCGATTTGCGTGAGCAGCTCGTCGTTGAACTTTCGCAGCTTTACCCCGTGCTTCTCGACCAGTGTCTTGAGGGCACCGGAGTTCGAGGCGAAGAACTCGTTGTACTCGCGCCAGGCCTCTGCCTGAACCGCGACCTCGATGATCCGCTGCTGGTCCTTGGGCAGGCTATCGTAGACCTTCTTGTTGACCAATACCTCGCCGGTGGTGCAGGGCTCGTGGAAGCCCGGCCAGTAGTAGAACTTGGCGACCTTGTAGAAGCCGAAGGCCAGGTCGTTCCAGGGACCGACCCATTCGGTGCCGTCGATGGTGCCAGCCTGCAGGGCAGGGAAGATCTCGCCGCCCGGAAGGTTGACCACCGCCGCTCCGAGCTCGCGCAGTACCTCGCCGCCGAGACCGGGCATACGGAACTTGAGCCCCTTGTAGTCGTCGAGACTGTTGATCTCCTTGCGGTACCAGCCGCCCATCTGGACCCCGGTGCTCGCGCGCATGAAGGGTTTGATGTCGAACCCGGCCGCGAGCTCCTCCCACAGGGGCATGCCGCCGCCGTACTGGATCCAGGCGGCCTGCTCGATCGCGTTCAGACCGAATGGCACCGCGGCGAAGAAGTTGAAGGCGGGTGACTTGCCTTGCCAGTAGTAGGAGACGGAGTGACTCATCTCGGCGTTGCCGCTCGACACCGCGTCGAAGGACTGGAACGCCGGGACCAACTCGCCGGCGGCGAATACCTTGACCTGCAGCTTGCCGTCCGACATCTCGTTGATTCGCTTGGCGAGGCTCTCGGCGCCGGTCCCGAGGCCAGGGAAGTTCTTGGGCCAGGTGGTGACCATCTTGAGCTGCCTGATGCCCTGGGAGATGGCCGGAGCGGATATGGTGGCCGCTACGCCGGCGACAGCGCCGGTGGCCGCGGCTTTTTTCAAAAACTTACGACGTTTCATTGCTTTCTCCTCTCTACTTCATCTTTATTCTCTCGTCTTTTCTCACGGGCGGGCGTTGGAGCCCGCAGCCCCGAGCTGAATTCAATGATACGTTGCGGAATAGACGCACACGGGAAACGCCGTTGCGGCTGTCCCCAAATTCCGGCCAGTATAAAGCACAAGCGTCATGAGGTCGCTCTCGCCGAAGGCCCCGTGTGGAGCTGTTCTCAGCGACCTGGCCTGCCGGCGCGATTTTCTGAGTTAAACTAACCGGCCTCGAAAACCCGAAAGGGAGAGGCATGACTATGGACACGACCATCGCAGGCAGTCTGCCCAAGCCGGCCTGGCTGGCCGAGCCCGAGAAGTTGTGGCCGGCCTGGCGCCTGGAGGGCAAGGATCTGGAGCGCGGCAAGCGCGACGCGGTCCTGGTCTGGCTCAAGGAGCAGGAGGATGCCGGCGTCGATATCGTCTCCAACGGCGAGCAGTTCCGCACGCATTTCGTGCACGGCTTTCTCCAGCACATCGACGGTATCGACTGGCAGCTCATGACCAAAATGGGGATCCGCGACGACCGCTACGTGGTGGACGTGCCGACGGTGACGGGTCCTGTGCGGCGGAAAGGGTCCGTGCACGCAGACGAGGTGCGCTTCACGCGCGGCCACACCGATCACCGCATAAAGTTCACACTGCCCGGCCCCATGACCATCTGCGACACCATTGCCGATGTCCATTATGGACGCCGCCCGGACATGGCGATGGCGTTCGCCGAGCTCCTCAATGAGGAAGCCCGCGAGCTCGAAGCGCTCGGCGTCGACGTCATTCAATTCGATGAACCCGCCTTCAATGTTTTCATGGATGACGTGCAGGAATGGGGCATCGACGCCCTGCATCGGGCCGCAGCGGGACTTCGGTGCAAGACCGCGGTGCATATCTGCTACGGCTACGGCATCGAGGCGAACATCGAGTGGAAGAAGACCCTGGGCTCGGAGTGGCGTCAGTATGAAGAAACCTTTCCCGCGCTCAACAAGAGCCGCATCGATCAAGTGTCGCTGGAATGCGCCGATTCGAAGGTGCCTCTTTCGTTACTCGGCTTGTTGCACGACAAGGAGATCATGGTGGGCGTCATCGATGTCGCATCCATGGATGTAGAGTCTGCGGAGAAGGTTTCGGCCACCATCGAAGCCGCGTTGGAGTTCGTCGATTCCGAACGATTGTTACCGTGTACCAACTGTGGAATGGCACCGCTGCCGCGGAATGTGGCGGCGGGCAAGCTTCGCGCCCTGGCGGACGGCGCGTCGATGGTGCGCAAGCGCCTTGGCATTGCGCAGCGCTGACGGCGATGGGGGGTGTTCGATGTTAGCGATCATATTCGAAGTCGAGATGAACCCCGGCCGGGATCAGGATTACTTCGAGCTCGCCGGTAGTCTCAAACCGGAGCTGGAGGCCATCGACGGCTTTATCTCCGTGGAGCGCTTTCAGAGCCTGTCCAACGAAGGCAAGTTCGTTTCCGTTTCGTTCTGGCGCGACGAGCAGGCTGTGAAGACCTGGCGCGAGCATGCCGAGCACCGGCTCGCGCAAGCGCGGGGCAAGAAGGAGATTTTCGCCGACTTCCGCATTCGCGTGGCCGAGGTAGTCCGCGACTACACCCTGGCCGATTCAGAGCTTAAGTAATGCTGCAAACCTTACGATCGACCCGCGGCATGGTGACTTCCTCCCATCACCTGGC
>CAXMNG010000198.1:0-5322 GCA_964194585.1 Salibacteraceae bacterium
GGATCGGTTTCGCGAGCACGCATATGGTGAAGCCAGGGCGACTGCCGAGCCCAGCGATGCCGATGCCATGATCTTCGACCGTAGCGTCATCATCAGCATCGGCGCTTCCGGACCCGCCCGCGCGTGATCTGTTGCTGTAGCGAGCGAAGGGGACAGATTTAAAATCTGTCCCCTCCCTGTCCCCTCCCGCGAACGGCGAGGCCGTACTCCCCGGCGGCGTCCGAGAGCCACTGCCATGCATAGACGGCGAAGCTGCGGTGAATATAGATGTCGTAGCTGGGTCCGTCGTCGAGTTGATGGAGCAACATGTGACATCTGCCCAGGTGCGCCTGAACGCAATTGTCGGGGCCGAATTGGCGGGGATGCAGATCGATGTTCGTGCCTTTCATGAGCACGTCCCTGGCGTTGGCACCCTGGAGCCCGATGACGACACGGCTGTGGCTCACATCGGCGACAGCGTGGTGGACGTCAGCCAGGGTCTCGGCGAGATTTGCGCCCAGCTTGCCGTCGTCCTCCGCCGCCATTACCGCCAGCCACTCGTCGGGGCCCAGCCACAACAACGCTCGCCCACCTTTGCGGTGCGCCGTTTTCGGCGTAACAGGCAACCCCAGGCCGAGAGCTTCCGTGATGGCGGAGCTGAAATCGGCATTCGATGCATCGCCGCGGATGGCGAGCTGCGTGCCTGCCTGGCGCTCGGACAGAAGGACGCCAGCGTCCGCCCCGCGCGCTGGCGCCCGCGCTTCGATGCCCAGCGTCGCCAGAGCACCCTGCCACTGATAGCGTTCAGGCATTCATTCTCTCCCCGTCCGGGTCGAAAAAACGCGGGGCCGTGATAGTCGCGCTTATAGTGCGATCTTCGAGCGGCACGAAGATACGCTCTCCGTGACGCTGCCGCCCGCCTTTGACCAGCGCGAGCGCGATGGAATGCCCCAGGTTGGCGCTGTAGTAGCTGGACGTCACGTGACCGATCATCTTCATGGGCAGCGCGGATGTCGCGGTATCGACGATCTGGCCGCCCTCCGGTAACACCTCCCTGGCGTCCTCCGTCAGCAAACCCACCAGATGCTTGCGGTCTGTGCGCACGCTGTCGGGACGGGACATGGAACGCTTGCCGATGAAATCCTTGCTCTTGCTCACCGCCCACGACATGCCCAGATCCGCCGGTATCACAGTGCCGTCACTGTCCTGCCCGGCGATGATGAAGCCCTTCTCGGCGCGCAGCACATGCATGGCCTCGGTGCCGATTGGCGTAATGCCGTATCTCTGCCCGGCCATCATCAATGTCATCCACAATGACATTCCATAGTTTGCCGCGACACTGATCTCGTAAGACAGTTCACCGGTAAACGATACGCGCATGACACGCGCGGAAATTCCCGCCACGTTGCCCGACCGGCAGGACATGAAGGGGAACGCGTCGCTGCTGAGAACGATGTCGGTGGTGAGCTCGGCCAGCAGGTCCCGCGCAAGCGGCCCGGCGATACCCACGGTACACCACTGCTCGGTGACGGAATTGCAATAAACCTCCAGCTCCGGCCACTCTGTCTGGAGCCACTCTTCGAGCCACGACAATACCCGCGCGGCGTTGCCGCTGGTGGTGGTCATCAGGTAGTGCTGCTCACCCAGCCGCGTGGTGACACCGTCGTCGAAAAGCATTCCGTCTTCGCCGCACATGAGTCCGTAGCGGCAACGACCTACTCTTAAGGACTTCCAGTTGTTAGTGTAGATGCGATCCAGGAGCTCGGCGGCGTCGGACCCTCGAATATCGATTTTTCCCAGGGTCGATGCGTCGAGTATTCCGATGGCGTTGCGGGTCGCCAGGCATTCGCGGTTCACAGCATCGTGCATGGTCTCCCCGGCCCGAGGGTAATACCAGGGCCGTTTCCACTGGCCGACGTCTTCGAACTTCGCGCCGCGCTCCACGTGCCATGCGTGCATCGGCGTCTTACGCACGGGATCGGCCAACTCGCCGATATCCCGGCCCGCCAGCACACCGAAAGTGACGGGTGTATAGGGCGGCCTGAAGGTGGTCGTGCCGACCGCGGAAATCTCCACACCGAGCTGATTCCCCAGAATCGCCAGGGCGTTGACATTGGCGGTCTTGCCCTGGTCGGTGCCCATGCCGGTGGTCGTGTAGCGTTTGAGGTGCTCCACGGAGCGATAGCCTTCGCGCGCCGCGAGCCCGATATCGGCAGCCGTCACATCATTTTGAAAGTCGACGAAGTGCTTGGACAGCGGCGTGTCTCGTGCGCGCTGCGGCAGTACCCACGCGGGTTCTATGGGCGCTTCCTCCTCCAGCTCCACACGCGGCGAAACAGCGCTTCCGCGTTTGCGGAATCCGGCCTCGGAAGCGGCCACCTTTCCGGCCTCACGGCCCTCCGAGAGCACATATGCAAGCTCGAAGGCGCCGCTCGCCGACCCGGCGGAACGCTCCGCCTGGAAAGATTCGCCGGGCACGAAGCAGGCCTTCTGGGCGTCGTAAGTGAGCCGCCCCCGGGATTGAGAGAACAGGTGCACGGCGGGATTCCAACCGCCGGACATGCACACGAGATCGCAAGCGACGGTACGCGTCGCACCGTCGAGGCCATCGCCGGCAGCGTCGAGCGCCGCTACTTCCACCGCCGTCACCCGCGTCCGGCCAGACGTTCCCAGCACTGCGGATCCGGCCAGTAACTCGACGCCGCGTTTTGCCAGCAGGGTGCGGCACGCGTCCGACGGCTCGCGGCGGATATCCACCATCGTCACCTGGATACCGGCATCGGACAAATCGCAGGCAACGCCATAAGCGCTGTCGTTGTTGGTAACGACAACCGCGTGATTGCCGGGACGAACGGCAAAGCGATTCACATAGGCTTGAGCCGCCGATGCAAGCATGATGCCCGGGCGATCGTTGTCACGAAACACCAACGGGCGCTCGTGAGCACCGGTTGCCAGCACCACCTGCGCGGCGCGTACCTTCCACAAACGTTGGCGGGGTCGATCGGGCGCCGTGCCCGGCGGCAGATGATCGGTCATGCGCTCGACGATGGTGAGGTAATTCTGGTCGTAGTATCCAGAGACGGTGCTGCGCGACAACAGGCGAACGTCGTCGAAGGAGCCGAGCTCCTGCACGGTGTCGGCGACCCATTCGATGGCGGGCTTGTCATCGATGCGGTCGTTGCGCCCGAGCAACGCACCGCCGAACTCGGCCTGCTCATCGGCAAGCATCACCCGCGCTCCGGAGCGCGCGGCGGCAAGCGCGGCCGCGAGCCCGGCGGGTCCTCCACCCACCACCAGCACGTCGCAGTGGGCGTGCATCTTATCGTAGTAGTCCGGGTCTGGTCCGCCCGGGGCCCGGCCAAGGCCGGCGGCCCTGCGGATGAAATACTCGTAAGCCATCCAGGCACGCCTCGGCCACATGAATGTCTTGTAGTAAAACCCCGAGGGCAGAATCCGTGACAACAGGTCGTTGATCTCGCCGACATCGAAGCGAACGCTCGGCCAGCGATTCTGGCTGAAGGCTTCCAGACCCGCGTAGAGCTCGATTTGCGTCGCTCGCAGATTGGGTTGCGTGCCCGCGCCCGTTTCCAGTTGGATGAGGGCATTGGGTTCCTCGGCGCCGCAGGAAAGAATGCCGCGCGGCCGATGATATTTGAAGCTGCGCCCTACAAGATGAACGCCATTGGCGAGCAGCGCCGAGGCAAGCGTATCCCCGGCATGGCCCGTGAGCTGCCTGCCGTCAAAGTGGAAGGTCAACGGCCGATCGCGATCGATGCGGCCGCCGGTTGGCAATCGACAGGACTGCTCGCTCACGATTTGCGCATAGCCTGTTTCTTCACCGCGGGTGGTTTCTCTCCCATTTTGTAAACGGCAGTGATCTCGTCGCTGACAGTATCGCGCCGCGCGTTGAACCAACGGCGGCAACCGCCACACACCCATCGCTCCAAGTGTTCCCCCCTGGGGTTCTTGCGCATGAAGAGATAGTCACCCCATTGCTCATCGCTGAGCTTTTCGGGGTTCTTCGGCCGCACGATGTGCGCCTCTCCCCCGTAGCTGAAATCCTGCTCGTCCCGCGGACCGCACCACGGACATTCGATCAGTAACATGTCACTGCCCGCCTGTTCAGTGCGCGACGGCGGCCGCGCCATGCTCGTCGATGAGGAAGCCCGTATTGAAGCGCTCCAGGGTAAACGGCGCATTCAAAGTGTGAGGCTCGTCGTGGGCAATCGTGTGGGCAAATACCCAACCCGAGCCCGGCGTCGCCTTGAATCCCCCTGTGCCCCAACCGCAATTGAAATAGAGATTTTCCACTGGCGTCTTACCGACGATGGGGCTCGCGTCAGGACACACATCCACGATGCCGCCCCATTGGCGCATCATGCGCAGCCTGGAAAAAATCGGGAACAGCTCCACCAACGCCCCGATCTGACCCTCCACCACGGTGAGACTGCCGCGCTGGGAGTACGAATTGTAGGCATCGATTCCCGCACCGATGACCAGCTCCCCTTTGTCGGATTGACTCACGTACACGTGAACGGCGTTGGACATGACGACGCTGTGGATTACCGGTTTGATGGGTTCCGAAACCAGCGCCTGCAAGGGGTGGCTCTCTATGGGCAGGCGGAAACCGGCCATATCTGCCAGCACACTGCAGTGGCCCGCGACCACTACCCCGACCTTAGCCGCGCCGATGGTGCCGCGACTCGTTTCGACACCGCTGACTTTGCCACCGTTGCGGCGGATCCCCGTTACTTCGCAGTTCTGGATAATATCGACGCCGCGCTCGTCGGCGCCGCGCGCAAATCCCCAGGTGACCGCATCGTGGCGCGCCGTTCCACCGCGCGGCTGCAGGGACGCGCCCAGCACCGGGTAGCGCGAATCGGGCGATACATTGAGAATGGGCACCCTCTCCTTGATCTCCGCCGGCGTCAGAATCTCGGAGTCGAGACCGTTCAAGCGATTAGCATTGACGCGCCGGGAGAGTTCGCGCATGTCGTGGAGATTGTGGGCCAGATTGAGCACGCCACGCTGGCTGAACATGATGTTGTAATTGAAATCCTGACTGAGCCCCTCGTAGAGTTTCAACGAATGCTCATACAGCGCCGCGCTCTCGTCCCACAGGTAGTTCGAGCGAATGATGGTGGTGTTGCGGCCCGTATTGCCGCCGCCAATCCAACCCTTCTCGAGCACCGCGACATTTCTGATGCCGTGCTCCTTGGCGAGATAATAAGCGGTAGCGAGCCCATGACCGCCACCACCAACGATAACCACGTCGTACTCGGGCTTTGGCTCGGGGCTGCGCCACGCCAGCGGCCAGTTTTCGTGGTAGCTGAAGGCGTTGCG
>CAXMNG010000199.1:0-11100 GCA_964194585.1 Salibacteraceae bacterium
CACCGCCACCGGATTTCCCGGCAAGCCGAAAAACAGTGCGTCGCCAACGCGGCCGAATGCAAGCGGCCGGCCCGGCCGGATGGCGATGCGCCAGAAGCGCACCTCGCCGAGGCGCGCCAGGGTCTCGCCGATGTAATCGGCTTCGCCGGTGGACGCGCCGCCGGTGCTGATGATGGCGTCGCCGAGCCGGGCTGCCTCGCGAAAAGCGTCGTCTACCGCATCAGGTTCATCGCGGATTACGCCCATGTCGATGAGCTCGACGCCCAGGCGGGTGAGCATGCCGTAAAGCGTATAACGATTGCTGTCGTACACGTGGCCGGGGGGTAGCGTCTCGCCCAGGGAGCGCAGCTCATCGCCGGTGGAAAAGAATGCCACCCGCAGCCGCCGCTTGACGCTGACCTCGGCGATTCCCAGCGAGCCCAGCAGGCCGAGCTCCGCCGGCATGATGCGTTTGCCGGCCGCCAGCACGCGATCGCCTATGGCGAGGTCTTCGCCCGCCTGACGCACGTTCTGTCCGACCCGGTGCCCCTGGCCGATGACGATGGCGTCGCCCTGCCGGCCGGTCTGTACTTCCACCTGCTCATTCATGATCACCGTATCGGTGCCCGGCGGCATGACCGCGCCGGTCATGACGCGTACTGCCGATCCGGGTCGTACCCCACCATCGAAGGGTCGGCCGGCCCAGGCGGTGCCGAGCACCGTGAGGCGGCAGGTTTTTTCTGTGGGTAAATCCGCTGCGGCGAAGGCGTATCCGTCCATGGCGGAGTTCGTGTGACCGGGTACGTTCATCGGCGAGACGATGGGTTGCGCCGCGATGCGGCCGAGGGCGTCGCGCAACGCCACCTGCTCGTCGCCGGAAATGCTGGAGGCTTGCGCATCGATACGGCGCAGCGCCTCCGCCACCGGCAGCAGCTCAGGGTAGCCCTCGTAGCAGTCGACCGGTGATGTGCGCTCGGTATCGCTCATGCTGCGCGGGTGTGTCTGCTAGGAATTACCATTCGACGTGCCGTTCGCCGTCCCCAAGACCGGCTTGCGCTGTGCGGCGTAGTCGAAGATGAACGCGGCGATCTCCTCGGGCCGGTTGAGATCCAGCTGTGGCAAGCGCCGCGTGTCGCCCAAGGGGGTGTCGGTGGCCACCGCGATGATGGCATCGTCGTCGGGAAACATCAGCGGTCGGCGAAGGCTTGGCCGGTGCAGCTCGATTTTCGCAAACTGCTCGTCTTTGAACCCTTCCACCAGGATCAAATCCAAGGCTGCCTGATCCAACTCCAGCAGCACCTCGTCCAGGCGCGGCTCCCGGTCTATGGCGCGCTCCACCACCAGGGCCCAACGGGACCGCGAGGCGATGAGCATCTGCGCGGCACCGGACTTGCGCAGCTCGTAGCTGTCCTTGCCGGGGTGATCCATCTCGAAGCTGTGGTGGGCGTGCTTGACCACACCTACGCGCAGTCCCCGGGCGCTCAACAGCGGCACCAGCTCCTTCAAGAGCGTGGTCTTGCCGGTGCCGCTGAACGCGGCGAATCCGACGATGGGCAGATGTGCGTTGTTCAGCACCGGTTTCGTCCAGCCAGCCGACCCTCGAGAAGCGTGTGGTCTTCCGGTGTGTTGATGTTCAAGAACATGTCCGGATCATCCGAGAGATCCGCGATGGCGAGGCGCCGCTGCGCATACCATGCGTCGATCTTACGCCCACCGGATGCAAGATAGTCCACGATACTCTGGCGAAGCGCGCGGTCCAGCAGGGCGAATACCGGCTGCATTCGGGTACCGTCGTGGGCGACGCTGATCTCGGCATCGTCAGCGAGCAGCGCACCGAACAATCGTTCGCCCAGACGCGATGCCAGCAGCGGAGAATCGCAGGGGACGGTGAGAATGTACCTGGTCGTGGCTCGCTGCATGGCGCTCGCCATGCCGGCAAGCGGTCCCGCGTAGTCACCCTCTGTATCCGTAACCACATCGCAACCGCCGAGCTCGGCGTAACGTTCCTGATTGCGGTTGGCGTTGACGAGCAGTGCGCCCACCTGCGGCTCGAGGCCCCTGAGGGCGTGCACGACCATGGCTTCGCCGCCTACTCGAATGAGTCCCTTGTCCTCACCCCCCATGCGCCGCGCCCGGCCACCGGCCAGCACCACGCCGGTGATATCCTGCCGGGGATAGCACGAAGAGACCCGCTCGGCGTCCATGCTGGCAGCCATGCGCAATCAGAGCGCCTCGCCGGCGCTCTGCGCTATTGCGTCGGCGGTTCGCGTCGAAGGGGGGGAGGCGGCCACGTCCGTCTCGCGAAGCTCGCCATCGGCCAGGTGCAGATGCTGGTCGCCCAGCTGGCCGATGATCTGACGGTCGTGACTCGCTATCACGATCCCAGTGCCCTCGGACACCAGCCTGCGAATGAGGAAAAAACTCTGCTGCCTGGCTTCCCTGTCCATATTGGTGGTGGGTTCATCGAGAAGCAGCACGGCCGGCGACAGTACCCGGGCGCGGGCCAGCGCCAGGCGCTGGCGCTCGCCGCCGGACAGGTGGCGGGCGTTGCGCGCCGCGAGTTGCGCAAGCCCCGCCCATTCGAGCGCTGTCCGCACGGTGTCGTTTCGTTGCGCTGCCGGCGCGCCGGCCTTGCGCAGCCCGTAAGCGACGTTTTCGGCGACGCTGGTGTCGAACATGTACGCGTGCTGATGCATGTAGATGCTGTGCTTTCTGAGAGTGGGCCGCGCCCTGCGCCATTCGACGCAGCCGCCGCCGGTTTGCACGGTCGCCTGGTCGGGTCTCATCAATCCGGCGGCAATTTTCAACAGAGTAGTCTTCCCGGCGCCATTTCTGCCGCTCAGGATCGTGCAGCTACCGGCCGGCAGCTCGAAGCGCGCGACGTCGAGCAGCGGCTCGCCGCTCATGCGCATCTTCACGCTCGCCAGACAGATCACCGAGCCGTTCAATGGAGCTCACCTTTACCCTGCATGAAAGACAGAACGAAGTTCAGGGATAGTGCCAGAAACAGCAACACCATGCCGAGGGCGATGCCCTGCACGAATTCGCCCTTGCTGGTTTCCAGCGCAATGGCGGTGGGGATGTTGCGCGTCACGCCGAGGATGTTTCCGCCCACCATCATGGAGCAGCCGACCTCGGCGATGATGCGGGCAAAGCCCGCGATCACGGCGGCCAGCAGCGCAAAGCGCACCTCGTACATGATTGTCAGCATGGCCTGCCAGGGCTTGGCGCCGAGGGTGATGGCGGTCTCCCAGGCGTCCCTCTCCGCGGCCTGCAGGGCCGCGTGGCTCATGGCCACCAGCAGCGGGAAGGCGAGCACGATCTGGCCGATGATCATCGCCGCCTGGGTGAACAGCAGCTTGAGATCGCCCATGGGGCCGCTGCGGGACAACAGCAGGTAAACGGTCAAGCCGATCACCACGGCCGGTACCGCCATCAGCGAATTGAAGGTCGAGATCAGCGCTCGGCGCCCCGGAAAGCGGGCGACGGTGAGAACGAAGGCGACCAGCACGGCGAGCGGTGCGCTCACCAGTATGGCGCGCAGCGAAACGCTGAAGGAGATCCCGATGATGTCCCACAGGGCAGGTTCCCCGGAGAACAGCAGGCTCAACGCCGCCCCCGTTGCCCGCAGGATCTCACCCATGTCTCAATCCCCGGGCAGCAGCAGCGGGTGAAACAGCATCTGGCCGTCGACGGTGTAACGCGCGATCATTTCCTGCCCCTGAGTTGATGCCAGCCAGTCGATGAGCGCCGTGGCTCCCGCATAGTTCACGTAGGGGTGGCGCGCGGGATTGACGGCGATGACCCCGTAGGGATTGAACAGCGGCGGGTCGCCCTGCAACAGTAAGGCCAGTTCCAGATGGCCCCGATAGGCGAGCCAGGTGCCGCGATCCGTCACCGTGTAGGCGTCGAGCTCCGATGCCATCTGCAGCACTTTGCCCATGCCCAATCCCGATTCCACGTACCAGCCCGCGCCGGGCTTCACGCCGGCCATCGTCCACAGGGCAAGCTCCTTCTTGTGGGTGCCTGAATCGTCGCCACGGGACACGAAGCGGCTGCCGGAGGCGGCGATGCGCTGCAGCGCTTTCACGACGCTATCGGTGCCGGCTATTTTCGCTGGATCGTTTCCCGGCCCCACGACGACGAAATCGTTGTACATGAACTCGCGCCGGTGGACACCGTGACCTTCCGCTACGAAGCGTCGCTCCGCCGGGCGCGCGTGCACCATGACCACATCCACGTCGCCGGCGCGGGCGATGCGCAAGGCCTTTCCGGTGCCGACGGCGATGACGTGCACCGCTAAGCCGCTGTGCTTTTCGAAGGCGGGTAAAAGGTAGCCCAGCAGACCGGAATTCTCGGTGCTGGTGGTGGTGGCGAGGCGCAGTGGCTGGGCGGATTGGGCGGCGCCGGCACCGGCGAGCAGAATCGCCGCCGTCAGCAGCAGGGAGCGCCTCAGACCGGTTTTTTTCATTGCTCTTGCACTCCGCGGGCGGCGCGCGGCCCGCCCATACTCCCATGGCACACCGCGGCCCCGCGGTGTGCACCGGAGCAGCAAAGCAAGATTGGTGCCAGCGGAGCCACTGCTTTGCAGAACCCCGGGCTTGTGGCATAAACTGGACGTTCTGACCCGGTGCCGCAGCCCGCTGTTGGTGTATTTTGACCCATCGGTAGCCGGCATCCATGACAAAATGAACCGTCCTGGTCATTATTCTCTCTGGCCCGGGAACGGCAGCAGGTGTTCCCCCCCTCGGGGCCATCGCATCAACGGGGAGACCTGACGGCATGTCCAGCGTCACCGACGCCTCCAATTGGGTAGAGCCCCTCAAGGGTCAATCGGCGCCTGCCCGGCGCTCGTCGGCCGTGTTGGTGGTCGACGACGAGCCCGGCATGCGCAACTTTCTGCGCAAGGCGCTGGAGCAGGAATGCGCGTTGGTGGAGGCGGCCGATAGCGTCGAGACTGCCGAGGAGCTGCGCCAGCGCTACCATTTCGACCTGCTCATCGTCGACATCCGGCTGCCCGGCCGCTCGGGCGTGGAGTGGCTGGCGGAGTTGCGCAGCC
Organism: Salibacteraceae bacterium; assembly: GCA_964194585.1. GTDB lineage: Bacteria > Pseudomonadota > Gammaproteobacteria > HK1 > HK1 > JAABYT01. The sequence goes on from CAXMNG010000199.1 coordinate 5,039, forward strand.
AGGAGGTGAGTACCGACGTTATTGTCATGACCGCCTACGCGAATCTGGAAACCGCCATCGCTGCTCTGCGTAGCGGCGCCTCGGACTTCCTGCTGAAACCCTTTCGTGTGGAACAGATGATGACCGCGGTGCGGCGTTGCCTGGAGCGCCGGCGCATGGCCCGCGAGAATTTTCTGCTCAAACGCGAAGTCGAGTCCCACGGCATCGAAGGCATCATCGGCGCGAGTCCCGCCATCTCCGACATGTGCGCGGTCGTGAAGCGGGTTGCACCGGCGGCGTCCACGGTGCTCATCGAGGGTGAGACCGGCACCGGAAAGGAGCTGGTGGCCCGCGCCATCCATGCATTGAGCGGCCGCGACGGCCCCTTCGTGCCGGTCAACTGCGGCTCCATTTCGCCGGACCTGCTGGAGAGCGAGCTCTTCGGCCACACCAAGGGCGCGTTCACCGGTGCCCACTCGAGCCGCGAGGGCCTGTTCAGCTATGCCCGTGACGGCACGCTGTTCCTGGACGAGATCTCCGAGATGTCGCTGGCCATGCAGGCCAAGGTGCTGCGCGCCCTGGAAGAGAAATGCGTGCGCCCGGTGGGCGCCGATCGCGAGGTGCCGGTCAACGCGCGGGTCATCGCGGCCACCAACCGGCAGCTGGCGAGCGAGATGAACGAAGGAAACTTCCGCGAAGATCTGTTCTTTCGCTTGAACGTCCTCGCCATCATGGTACCGCCGCTGCGCGAGCACCCCGACGACATCCCGGCTCTGGCGGATCATTTCTCATTGCTGCTGTCCAGCGAGCTGGGGGTCGCGCCGCTTCCCTTCACCCACGAGGACATTGCACAGATGCAGGCCTACTCGTGGCCGGGGAATGTGCGGGAGCTCAGGAACGTCATCGAGCGCTCGCTGCTTCTCGGCAAGCTTCCCGGTGATTTCTTCACCGCCGCCCTGTCGGCGGACGCAGGCGATGGGGCGGGCGCCAGCCACGAGTTGCCTTTGAACTGGCGCCTCGACGAGGTGGAGAAACATCACATGCTGCGCGTCCTCGAGAACAGCGCTGGTAACAAATCTCGGGCGGCGCGTTCCCTGGGTGTTTCGCGAAAGACGCTGGAGCGCAAGCTCAAGAGCTGGAGCGAGACCTGATGCGTGCTCCGCTCGTTGCGATAACGCGGGCGTAGACGCCGGACCGCGAGCATGCTGTCTTCCATCAAGCGCAAGATCGCAACCAGCCTTCGTTACAAGCTGCTTGTACTGGTTCTGTTTCCGCTTTTGATGATCGCGCTCCTGACCGTGGGTTTCGTCGTCTACTGGAGCCAGGACTTCAGCCAGAATCAACTTCTGCGCCGGGTGAATACAGACTTGAACGTGGCCCACGCGAGCTTCGTACGGCTGCAGCGCGACTATCTCAGCCAGCTCGAACGCCTGGCCGCTTCCCATGCCTTCTATACGGCGTTCGCGAACGGTGATGTGGAGCGCATCCAGGATCAGCTGGCCGTCATGCGCGAGACCACCGGCTTCGATTTCGTCAATGTCACGGATCTGCACGGACGTTGGATTCTCACCCATGGCCCGGCAACCGTGGGCGCGAGCAAGCTCGGCCCTCTGCACCGCCAGGTGGTCACCTGGGGCACGCCCGGCGTCGATATCGAGGTCTACTCCAGCGAGGATCTGGAGAACGAGAACCCGCAACTTGCCGAAGTCGCGCGCATAGCGCTCGTCGAGACACCGCACGCCACCCCCAGCGGCCGCACGCTGGAGGATCGCGCCATGGTGATTCGTGTCATTGTGCCGGTGCGCGACCCCAAGGGAACCATGCTGGCGCTCCTGGATGGGGGTGTCGTTTTGAACAACAGCTTCGGTTTGGTAGATGGCATTCGCAACCTGGTTTACGGACCGGAGAGTCTACCGGAAGGGAGTTTCGGCACCGTTACCTTGTTTCTCGGTGACGTGCGTATCAGCACCAACGTGCCGGTGAGCCCGGGGGAGCGCGCGCTGGGCACCCGCGTATCGGAGGTGGTGCGCGCCAGCGTGCTCGAGCAGGGCAATACCTGGGTCGACTATGCCTTCGTCGTCAACGACTGGTACATCTCGGCCTACGAGCCCATCAGCGACGCTTACGGCAAGCGCGTCGGCATGCTGTACGCCGGTTTCCTGGAGGCCCCTTTTCGCCATGCTTACTATCGCACCCTCGGTGCGGCGCTGTTGTTGCTCCTGCTCGGCATGCTGATCACCTCGCTGGTCGTGTTGCGCGGGGCCAAAGCCATATTCAAACCCATCGAATCCATCGCCGCCGTGGTGCGCGACATTCGCAAGGGCGAGGACAAGCGCGTGGGTGATCTCGCCAAGGATGACGAGATCGGCGAGTTGGCCACGCAATTCGACGCGACCCTGAATCTGCTCACTCTGCGCAACGATGAGATCCGGCAGGCGGCGGAGCGCCTGGAGAGCACCGTGGACGAGCGCACCAGGGAGCTCAAGGAGAAAAACCAACGCCTGCAGGAATCCATCGCCCAGCTCGGAGCGGCGCGCCAGCAGCTGGTGTCGGCGGAGAAGCTCGCCGCGCTGGGCGAGCTCACGGCCGGCGTTGCCCACGAGATCAACAATCCCATCGCCGTCATTCAGGGCAACATGGACGTGCTCCGCCAGGAGCTGGGTAAGGACGTCGGCCGCGTGCAGGTGGAGGTGGATTTGATCCTCGAGCAAGTCGCGCGCATCCACGCAATCGTCGACAAGCTGCTGCGTTACTCGCGACCTTCCGCTTACGGGACCGAGCTCCAGGAGGTGGAGCCGAACCGGCTCATCGACGAGACACTGGTCCTGGTCGAGCACGAGATATCCGCCAAGAGTTTGCGCGTCGAAACCGACTACCGGGCGACGAACAGCATCACGATCGCTGTGCAGGAGCTGCAGCAGGTGCTCGTCAATCTGCTCGTAAACGCCGCCCACGCATCGGATGCCGGTGGCCGCATCACGGTCAGCACGCGCAACTGTGACGGCGGTGGAGGCGTCGCCATCCGCATCCGCGACCGAGGTGTCGGCATCACCGCCGAGCATCTACCGCGCATCTTCGATCCCTTCTTCACCACCAAGCGGGTGGGAGGCACGGGCCTCGGTCTGTCGGTAAGCTATGGGTTGCTGCGACGCTATGGCGGCGACATTAACGTGACGTCGAAACCCGGCAGCGGCACGACATTCGAGGTGTTGCTGCCCGAAAAGCCGGTGTTTCTCGACGATGGCGCCAGGGTGTATGCTGCCGCGCCCGACGAGCTCGCGTCCACCAGGAGGCATTGATGAACGAAGACACCTTTAACCTGCAGATCAGGAAATTCCTGAAAAAAGTCGGCATCACCTCGCAACGGGAGATCGAAGCGGCGGTGCGCAAGGCCATCAAGAGCGGCGATTTGAGCGGCAGCGGAAAATTGCACGCGACTGTTACCCTGCGCGTTCCCGAGGTCGGCATCGAGATGGATATCGAAGACGATATCGCGCTGGAATAGGAGCGCGCTAACCCTGGCTCGCCCAGACGAGCTTCCCTACCTCGCCCAGATCGTAGCCGCCGAGCGTGCGCGCGATATCGTGGCTGGCCGGCGTCTTGAGCTCATCCAGGAGGCGCTGGAAAAGGGTGCGGAAGTAGATGCCGCGGTAGAGGGCGAAATCGAAGGCCTCCCATCCAATGGGTACGAAGGCGAGCCCCGCCTCGGTGGCCGCGGACCGCGCACCCGGCGCCACCTCGGCGGCACCCATGGAAATGGTGGTGGCTGCTTCGCGCTCGGAGTTGGCGCGCCCGATGACGTTGAGGTCGTCGCTGGACGCTCCATGGTGGGCGAGCATCTCCTGAAAGAAACGCTGTGAGCCGGCCCCGTCCTGGCGCAGCATCCAGGGGCGTTCGGATGCGAGCAGCGCGTCCACGGTGCGCGCTTCCTCGGCGATGGTTGGAGACACCAGGAGGCCCTGCTCGCGTCGAAAGCCACGCACGATTACCCACTGATGGTGCTGTGCGAATGCGCTGATGAGAGCCGGATGCCGCAGGTGACTTTCCTCGGCGGGCCCCCAGTGGATAGTGCAGGCGTCGGCGCGTCCCGAGGCCAACAGCGACAGCCCGAGTCGCGTTCCCGTGGGTGTGTAGCTGAACAGCGCGCGCGCCTGCACCTCCAAGGCGAGGTTGCCGAGTACCCGGTGCAAAAGCGCATCGTCGCTGCCGGCCAGCATCAGGCGATCGATGAGCACGCCGCCGTGGCTGGACTCCAGCAGCCACTGATCCACGAGCTCGCGGGGGAACAGCCATTTGCCGGTGATCTTGGTGCCGGGGATCTTACCCTCGCTGGCGAGTGCGTAGATCTTTTTCTCGTTGACCTGCAGATACTCGGCCACCTGGCGCACGCTCAAGAAGCGCAGCCCGGTGATTTGACCGTTCGATTCCGGTGCAGGATCGCGGCGCAAAGGTGTCGGGTTTTTCGCCATCGGCTTCGCGGCTCAAGCCGCGTGCACCGGCGGGTTGGAGCGGCGTTTGCGCGAGGCCGGCGTGCGCGGCGGGCGCGCGTCGAACGCGATCTGGTCGGCGCCGTTGAAAACGAGAAAGTGCTTGCCTTTGGCCCGTGCGATCATGATCAGTCCCAGGTCCTGGGCAAGCTCCAGGCCCATGTGCGTGACGCCGGATCGGGACAGCAGCGTCGGGATCCCCATGTGCGCCACCTTCATGACGATCTCCGAGGTCAGCCGGCCGGTGGTGTAAAAGACTTTGTCGCCGCCGCTCACGCCGTCGAGCCACATCAGACCAGAGATCGCGTCCGCCGCGTTGTGGCGCCCCACGTCTTCGATGAAGGTAATGATGTCGGTGTCCCGGCAGAGCGCGCAGCCGTGCACGGCGCCGGCGCGTTTGTAGATCTCGTTGTAAGTCGCAATCTCGCGCAGCAGCTCGTAGATGCGCGATTGCTTGAGCGTCACGTGGGGCACGCGCCAGTTGTAGAGCTCGTCCAGGGTACAGCTGAACACCGTGCCCTGGCCGCATCCGGTGGTCACCGTGCGCCCGGAAAGCTTTTCCTGCCAGTCGACGATGCCGGTGCCGTCCACCGTGGTCACCGCCACCTGCTCGCGCTCCCAGTCCACTTGCACGGAACGAATGGTCTCGATGTCCTCGATGAGTCGCTGGTTGCGGAGGTATCCGAGCGTCAGTGCTTCCGGATAGGTGCCAAGCGTCATGAGAGTGACCACTTCGCGGTCGTCCACTTTGATGGTGAGGGGAAACTCGCCGGCCACCTCCATGTCGCGCCCTTCACCCTGCTCGTCCACCGCCCGTACCGCGTGGGTGGGGGCGAGACCCGCCTCGCTCATCTGCGGGCGATAGGCTTGATCCGAACCAGTCATAGTGTCGGCTCTCGGCCCGGCGCGCGCTTATCCGCCGGTGACGCTCATGTGGCGCATGATGACTACCTGCCGCGAGAGGTCGAAATCATGTCCCTTGGGCTTGATAGCCATGGAATCGACGATGGCTTGCCCGAGACGCGCCTTGTCGCCGGGATGGGCGCGCAGTACGTGGCGAAGATCCACCGAATGCTCCTGACCCAGGCACAGCAACAGGCTTCCCTGAACCGTGACGCGCACGCGATTGCAGGATTCGCAGAAGTTGTGACTGTGGGGTGAAATGAATCCGACCCGGGAATCCGTGTCCGCTACCTGGAAGTAGCGTGCCGGTCCGCCGGTGGATTCGGTGGTGGGTATCAGGCGGTAGCGGGTCTCGATCTCCTGCCGTACCTCGTCGCTGGAGAAATAGGCCAGGGCCCGGTCGTGCTCGTCGATGAGCCCCAGGGGCATCTCCTCGATGAAGCTGATGTCCATGCCGCGCGCGACCACGAAGCTCACCAGATCCAGGATCTCGTCCTCGTTGCGATGCTTGAGAATCACGGTGTTCAGTTTGAGCCGTCGGAAGCCCGCGGCCCGGGCCGCTTCGATGCCGCGCAGCACCTTGTTCAAATCACCGATGCGGGTGATGTTGCGAAAACGCGCCTCGTCGAGGCTGTCGAGGCTCACGTTGATGCGTTTGACGCCGGCGTCACTCAGGGGGCCGGCGAGGCGATC
>CAXMNG010000200.1:0-7479 GCA_964194585.1 Salibacteraceae bacterium
TCATGGGGCTTGCAACACCCGATGCGTTGGTGACAGTCAGGCGATCCGGGTCCCAGGGGAGGAGATGGTCCACACCGGCGCCGCCGTTGCTCACCCATTCGAGGGAGCGGCAGGCCATGACCGCGTCGCGAGGATAGGGCCGATTCTCGAACTTGATGCAGAACAGAACCCGGGGCCTGAAATCGGTGAGGGCACCGGCGAGATCCGCGTAAGTATTGCAGCAACGAATCACCGCGTCCGGGAAGCGCTCGACGATCAAGTCCCGGAAAAGCTCCGTCCGATCATAGTGCAGCAGGACCCGCAGGTGTTCGCTCACCGGTGAATCCCCCCCAGATCCGGAGTCTTACAAGGGAATGTCGTGCTTTTGTGCAGCATCCGGCTTGGTCTTACCATGGACACGCAGGGATTATTGATCATTCGGGCGATACCTGAGCCGGGAGATTCGATGAGCATGCGCGCGATATTTCACTATGCCTGTAGCCAGAGCTTGAGCGCCAAGCTGAAGGCCCTGGCCCCGCCGTGGCTGGAGATTCGGTCCTGTCCCGAGTCCGATGCCGCGCTGCTCTATCGGCTGCTCGTCGACGCCGACGTGTTGCTGCATGTGCTCGAGCCCGCGACGGCGAAGGTGATGGACGCGGCCCCGAATCTTCAGCTCATCCAGAAGATCGGCGTGGGCGTCAATACCATCGATCTCGAGCATGCGGGTCTGCGCGGCATCCGTGTGTGCAACATGCCGGGAACCAACAGCCGCGCCGTGGCCGAGGCCACGTTGATGCTCATGCTGACAACGCTCCGTCGTACCCGCAGCCTCGATGCCGCGACCCGGTCCGGAGACGGTTGGCGGTTGGATCCCACCCTGTTCGATGATGTTGGAGAAATCGGCGGTAGGAGCGTCGGCCTGGTGGGCTACGGTGCTGTCCCGACGATTCTTGCGCCGGTGTTGAGCGCTCTCGGTGCACGTGTGTTCTACACCGCCACCGGGCCCAAGCCGGGCGCCGAGGCCGAGTGGCGTGAGCTGCCGGAGCTGCTGGCGGAATCCGATATCGTCTCGCTGCATCTGCCGCTGACGGCTGAGACCGAGTGCTTGATCGATGCAGCGGCGTTGGCGCGCATGAAACCCGGTGCGGTGCTCATCAACACCGCGCGGGGCGGCTTGGTGGATCAGCGTGCGCTCATCGAGGCGCTGCGCCACCGGCGGCTTCTGGCCGCGGGATTGGACGTCTACGAACAGGAGCCGGTGCCCACCGATTGTCCCTTGTTGGAAATGGACAACGTGGTCCTGCAACCCCACGTCGCATGGTTGACGCCGGAGACCCTCGGCAGGAGCCTGGCTGTGGCCATGGAGAATTGCCGGCGCCTGCGTGACGGTGAGGAACTCCTGCATCGCGTGTTATGAATACTCCGGTCAGAATCCCGTCGCCTGATGGATGACGTCATCCTCGCGCTGCAGCGCATGGGTCTGCTCGAATCCGGGCAGTGCCCGTCACTCGAGCCTCTGACGGGTGGCGTCAGCTCCGACATCTGGCGGATCGATCTGCCCAGCGGGCCCGCATGCGTCAAGCGCGCCCTGCCGCGTCTGCGGGTGAGCGCGGAATGGTATGCACCGGTGGAACGCAATCGCTACGAGCTGGAATGGATGCGTTGCGCGGCGGGCATCGTTCCCGAGGCGGTACCGGAGATCCTCGGCGCCGACCACCAGCTCGGAATGTTCGTGATGCGTTATCTGGACCCGGTGGATCACCCGCTGTGGAAGCAGCAGCTGAGCGAAGCAATAGCCGAAACCGCGACCGCCGTCGCCGTCGGCAAACGACTGGTGCGCATTCATGGGGCGACGGCGGGGGACGCGGAGGTGGCTTCGCGCTTCGCTACCGACGAGACTTTCTTCGCCATTCGCCTCGAGCCCTATTTGCTCGCCACGGCCCGGGCGCATCCGGAACTCGGCAACGCGCTGGAGTCCCTTGTGCAGACCACCGCCAGCGAGAAACGCGCGCTGGTGCATGGCGACGTGAGTCCCAAGAATCTGTTGATCGGACCCCGGGGGCCGGTATTTCTGGATGCCGAGTGCGCGTGGTACGGGGATCCGGCCTTCGACCTGGCCTTTTGCCTCAATCATCTGCTGCTCAAGTGTCTGTGGGTGCCATCCGCCAGCGATGCTTTTATCGCCTGCTTCCAGGCGCTGGCTGGCGCGCACCTGGCTGGCGTGGATTGGGAAGACCGGCAAGCCTTCGAGGCGCGCACGGCGCGCTTGTTACCGGGCTTGTTTCTGGCACGGGTCGATGGCAAGTCTCCGGTGGAATACTTGACCGACGAAGGCGACATGGAGAAGGTACGCCGGGTGGCAGCGCGTTTGTTGAATCGCCCCGCCGCACGCCTGGCCGAGGTGGCGTCCCTCTGGTCATCGGAGTTGCAGCAATGAGCCCAAAATGAGCCGGCAATGAGCGACACTAGCATTCACAGCGTGTCGGCCATGCGTGTGTGGGATTCCCGCGGTCGCCCCACGCTGGAGGCGGAGGTGACCTTGAGCGATGGTAGCCGCGGGCGCGCCATCGCACCCGCCGGCGCGTCCACCGGCAGCGGCGAGGCGGTGGATCTCCGCGACGGCGGTGAGGCCCTGGGGGGCCGCGACGTGCAGCGCGCGCTTGGCAATATTCGTGGCGAGATTGCGAACGCTCTGCGGGGGGTCGATGCCGGCGATCAGGCGGCCGTGGACGCGCTGCTCTGCCGTCTGGACGGCACCGACGACAAAGGGCGCCTGGGCGCCAACGCCACCGTCGCCGTGTCCATGGCCACCGCCCACGCTGCCGCCGCCGCCGCTGGTGTGCCGCTGTGGCGGCACCTGGCGGGTGACCGGGAAGTCGTCCTGCCGTTGCCGGAAATCCAGATCTTCGGCGGCGGCGCCCACGCCGGCGGCCGAACCGACGTGCAGGACTTCATGATCGTCGCGCCCGGAGCCGAGTCTTTCGATCAGGCATTGGTGTGGACCGCGGAAGTATATGCCGCGGCCGGGCGGCTGCTGGAGGCGCGGGGCAAACTTCGGGGCGTCGCCGATGAAGGCGGTTACTGGCCGGAATTCTCCGGCAACGAAGAGGCTCTTGGATACCTGTCGAAAGCCATCGAAACGGCTGGGTTCACACCCGTCGATCAGATCGCCATCTCGCTGGACATCGCCGCATCGGAGTTCGGGAAGCAGGGTCACTATCACCTTTCCCTGGATGGTGACGAACTCGGCAGCGACGCGCTCATCGAGCGTCTGGCCGACTGGATCGCACGCTACCCCATCGTCTCCGTGGAAGATCCCCTGGCCGAGGACGACGAGCAGGGCCTGGCGGATTTCACGGCGCGATTCGGCCACCGGCTGCAGATCGTCGGTGACGATTACCTGGTGACGAACGCGGCCCGCGTCGCCCACGCCGCCGGCGTCGGCGCCTGCAACGCCGTGCTCATCAAGCCCAACCAGGCGGGTACTTTGAGCGAAGCCCGGCAGGCCCTCGAGGCATCCCGCGAGGCGGGATGGGGCGCCATCGTCTCGGCCCGCTCCGGGGAAAGCGAAGACACGACCATCGTGCACCTGGCCATCGGGTGGGGTGCGCTTCAGCTCAAGGTGGGCTCCTTCGCACGTTCCGAGCGCATGGCCAAGTGGAACGAAGCCCTGCGTATCGAGTCCGCACTCGGTGAGCGTGCGCGATTCGCGGGCGCGACGGCGCTGGCCGGGCATCAATCAGGGTGACGGCCGTGGGGACAAGGTCGAATGTTCCGGTGCCGGCCTGGCTGCTCTTACTCTGCGCGTTGCCGACCCTGGGGGAAGCCGCCTTCGTAAGAACGAACTGCCGGGGTATCCAGGAATTCTCCATGACCGACGGCAACGTGAGCTGCCAGGAGTCCAGTGTTCTCACCGACGAGGACCAGCACCTGATGCTCGGCCATACGCGGGCCATGGCCAGCCTGCAGCGCGGACTCTTGTCCACCAGCGCGGCTGGTGGGCAGATTCGTGACGTGGGAAGCAACGGCGGCGAAGCCGGGGCGCTGCTCATGGACCGGTTGACCATCGTTGGCGACTGGGATGGTTTTATTTTCGTTATCGTCCGTCTGTGTATGCAGTACAAATTCGCGGGCTTCGGCGAGTCGCGCATTCACGCGACCCTGCGTACCGCGTCCGCCCAGGTTGCCGCCGGTGACAATCTAGCCCGGATTCGTCTAACCCACCGAGGCTTCAGCGGCACGCGGCTTTCGGATTTCGAAAGCCGCGGCGAGTTCGAGATCCCGGAGGAAGGATCCCGGTCAGCGCAATCAATGCTTGCTCTGAGTGTTATCCAAAGGGTCCACCACAGCTCGCCGGAGATGAGTGTGCGCGCCGACATCGCCGCCTTCGCATTGCCGAATCTGGAGGCTCTGGAACCGGTGCTTTCCTCCTTCGGCCGGGTGCTGGCCTGGATCTCGGTGTCACTGCCGGACCAGCTCGAATTCTCCTCCGAATCGGGCATGTTCCTGAGCGAGCCGTACGCGGTCGAAGCAAAGGGCTCGGAGCCCGGGTCAAGCGCACTCCGGGTTATCATGAAAACGGCAAACAGCGGGAGGACGAATGCGTTGCGAAGTCATCGCGGTTGGTACCGAGCTGTTGCTCGGTCAGATTGTCGACACCAACTCGGCGTGGATGGGTGAACACCTGGCTCTGGCCGGCATCGATTCCCACTTTCAAACCAAGGTCGGCGACAATCTCGAGCGGATGGTGTCGAGCATCCGCCTCGGCCTGGAACGCAGCGATGCCGTGATTCTGTGCGGCGGCCTGGGGCCCACCCAGGACGACATTACCCGCGAGGCCATCGCCCAGGTGATGGGTGTGGCTCTGGTGCGGCACCCGGAGATCGGTGATCGCATACGCGCGATGTTTACCGCCCGGGGGCGGGACATGCCCGACAACAATCTGCGCCAGGCGGACGTCCCCGAAGGCGCATCGGTGATCGCGCAGATGCCGGGCACTGCTCCCGGTCTTGTGTGTCCGGTGAACGACAAAGTCGTCTACGCGGTTCCGGGCGTTCCCCACGAGATGCGCGAGATGCTGACGGGCACGGTTATTCCGGATCTGCAGAAACGCGCTGGCGTCACGGCGGTGATCAGCAGCCGGGTGCTGCGTACCTGGGGGCAGTCGGAGTCGGGGCTCGCCGAGATGCTGGCTGGACGCATCGAGGAGCTCGACACGTTGGGTAATCCGACCCTCGCTTTTCAGGCGAGCGGCATCGAGGGCATCAAGGTACGCATCACTGCCAAGGCCGCTGGCGTGCAGGAGACGCAGGCGATTCTCAGCGACGAGGAAGCACGTCTGAGGCTGATACTGGGGGATCTGATATTCGGTGTCGACGATGAAACCATGGAGTCTGTCGTCATCGACATGCTGCGCAACCGAGGGCTCAGCCTCGGTGTTGCGGAATCCCTCACGGGAGGACTGATGGGTGCGCGCTTGACCTCCGTGCCCGGAGCCAGCGACGTGTTCCGCGGCGGCATCGTTTCCTACGCCAGCGACGTGAAATTTTCTCTCCTGGGCGTGCCGGAGGGACCGGTAGTGTCCGCGGACGCCGCCAGAGCCATGGCTGAGGGTGCGCGCCGCGTGCTGGGAGCGGATGTCGCCCTTGCCACCACCGGCGTGGCGGGGCCCGCCGAGCAGGAAGGCCAGGCGGTAGGCACAGTTTTTCTGGGACTCGCTATGGATGACGCCAGCGAAGCGCAACAAGTGCAACTGCCGGGCGACCGGCAGCGCATCCGTCAATACGCGGTGATCAGTGCCGTCAATCTGCTGAGACGACGCCTGATGCGCAGCTAATCTGTAATAGTTGGTATCCGACCGGACAGGCACTATCAGATATGACTAGCCGCGAACGTCTCCGATGGACTGACCCGGTCCGGTCGTTCATGGTCGTTAGCGCGAGTGTCGGCTTGCAGATCGCAAACCGGTCGTCCAAGTGCGGCGATCAGTCAGGCTGTTGATAGCTGCCATTTCAACCGGTCGACGCAACACATAAATTCTCCCACGACCGTTCGCTAGGTTCCGAGACCCGGAACTTGATGTTCGGCTAGGGGCTGCGCGCGGCGGCGCGGGGAATCACCGATGCGCGCTTCAAGCGTTCCGTGGCACCATCAACTCGAAGATGGCCGCGAGCTCGTGCTGGCCGTGGCCTTTGGCGATGGCGCGGTCGAGATAGCTCGCCACCGTTCTCGGAAACGCGGCGTCGATGCCGAGCTCCTCGCTCAGCTTCGTGACTTGCTCGTAGGCCGCCACATCCAGCTCAATCGATGCGACTGAGACGTCGCCGTACGACCGCTTCACGATCATCTCGCCGAGGTGCCGCCGCGTCGATTCGCTAACGTAGGCCTGATCGACGTAGGTCTCGATGGGGAACCCGGCAGCGTGGCAGATCGCGGCGCCGTGGAAGAAAGCGAGCATTGAACCGTAGTAGTTTGCATAGATCGTCTTGTCGAAGGTGGGTGCGCCGCCGATGACCTCGCCAACGAATATCGGGTTGCCGCCCATGGCCGTCAGCACGCTCGCGTTGGCGTCGAAGAGAGCTCTGGGGCCAGAGTAAACTATGGGCTCGCCTGCGTTGGCCCGGATATGCGAGGGAGTGGCAAGAATCGCGCCATCGAGATACGCGATGCCGTTCTCCTCGGCCCAGCGGCCCATATCACGCGACTCCTCCGCCGTCACGGTGCTGAGTTGCACCAGCAGCCTGCCGCGCAGGGCGCTGGCCACCTCGTCCGTCTGCAGCAGGGATACACTCGCATCGTGATTGATCACGCAAACGACAATCACTCGAGCCTCCGCGGCGGCCTCGGGAACCGATGCGGCGACGGATGCGCCGGCCTCGGCGAGCGTCTCGCACTTCGAAGCGGTGCGGTTCCACACGGTGACCCTGTGGCCGCTGGTGATCAGGGCTTCGGCGAGCGCGCTCCCCATGTTGCCGAGGCCGATAACACAGACATGTTGGCTCTCGTTCGACTCGCTCATCATCTCAACCTCCCGGAAATTGACGCAACCACGCTACGCCTGGCGCAAACGGCATGGAAGAGCCAGATTGGTCAAAATAGAGCTATATTTGCCAAACGAAGTGAACAGGCGAGGTGCGCAATGACTGCTCCCCCTGTGAAGGTCAGCGTTCTGGCCATTCCCGAGACTGCCGGCTGGATGCTCTACGGGATGTACGATGTTCTGAATTCCGTCGGCACCATTTGGCCTGAACTGACCACCGGCCAGCCGGGCGAGCCCCGGATGGAGGTGCGCATTGTCGCCGCGACGGCTGAGCCCTTCTCGTGTTGGGGCGACGTGCCAGTGACGCCGCAGGCGGCCCTCGACGACGTCACCGCGACCGACGTGGTCTGTGTTCCCGAAATGACCATACCGGGCGATGAATCGCCCGTGGGCCGTTATCCCCGCGAGGCCGCATGGCTCGACCGCATGTATGCCGGCGGCGCGACCATCGCCTCGGCTTG
>CAXMNG010000201.1:0-2798 GCA_964194585.1 Salibacteraceae bacterium
CGGCCCTCGGCGATGGCGCGCAGGCTGGTCTCGGTGAGCCCGTCGAGCGCATTATTGCGGGCGAAGCTGTCCAGCTCCGGGTGTGTAGCGACGCTCATGGCTGAATTCCTGGCGATTGATCCTTAAGTAACGACATACAACTGGCATTCCTTTAGGTCCCTTGAGAAGACAATGGTTCCGGGGTGCGATGGGCTTGGCATTTGCCTCCGTCAGGCAGGGGCTACCTGCTGGTCGATGGCGCCAAATACCGAGTTCCCATCCCCATCCAGCATCTCGATATGGACCCGATCGCCGAATTTGAGGAACGGTGTTCCTATTTCACCGGCGTCCAGCAGCTCCAGGGCCCGCTTTTCCATGAGACAGGCGCAGCCCCGGGAGGCGTCCTGGTTGGAAACGGTGCCGGAGCCGATGATGGTGCCGGCTCCCAGGCGGCGGCTCTTGGCTGCGTGGGTGATCAGCCGATCGAATCCGAATTGCAGATCCTCACCGGCGAGCGGCGCGCCCACGGTTTCGCCGTTCACGCGGCAGGTGAGGGGCAGGTGCAGGCGATGGTCGCGCCACGCGTGGCCCAGCTCTCCCGGCGTCACCGCCACCGGCGAGTAGGCATTGGCCGGCTTGCCGTGCACGAAGCCGAAGCCCTTGGCGAGCTCGTCGGGGATGAGATTGCGCAGCGACACGTCGTTGACCAGAATCAGCAGCTTGATATGACCGCCGGCGGCCGGTTCCGCCACGCCCATGGGCACATCGTCGCTGATGACGGCTATCTCGGCCTCGAAATCCACCCCCCAGGCCTCGTCACCGGCGAGGATCGGATCCCGGGGACCGACAGAGCTGTCCGAGCCACCCTGATACATGAGGGGATCGGCAAACATCTCCGGCGGCATGTGCGCGCCCCGGGCCCGGCGCACCCGTTCCAGATGACTGAGGTAGGCGCTGGCGTCAAGCCATTGGTAGGCGCGCGGGAGCGGCGCCGCCAGATCGCTTGCGTCGAGGGCGGAGCCAATAGTCGGATCGGTGTTGAGGGAGCTGTAAACGTCCTCGAGTTCCGGCGCGATGCGCGCCCAGTCGTCAAGGGCGGCCTGCAATGTGGCGGCGAGATCCGGCACGGCGACGGCGCGCTGCAGACGCCTGTCCACGACCACGAGTGTTCCATCGCGGCCGCCGGACTTGAGCGATCCGAGCTTCACCCGCCGTCGGACTTCCAGCTGTCCACGTAACCCTTCCACTCGGTGAAAGCCAGGGGCGCGGCGACTTCCAACGTATCCCGCGTATCGATCATGACGGCAACCTCGTCGGTCTCTGCGCGCGCCGCTTTTTCGCCGGTTTCAAGCGCCTTGGGATGAGGGCCGTGGGTGATGCCCGACGGGTGCACCGTCATCATGCCGGGATGGATGTTATCCCTGGAGAAGAACTCGCCACGATGATAGAAAATGACCTCGTCGTAGTCGTCGTTATTGTGGAAGAACGGAACCTTGAGAGCGCCGGGGTCGGATTCCATCGGCCGTGGGACAAAGGTGCAGACCACGAAGCGATCCGCCACGAAGGTTGTGTGCGCCGAAGGAGGAACATGGTAGCGATGACTCATTATCGGCCGAATGTCCCGCCAATTGAGACGCACCGGCGCCAGCGTGCCATGCCAGCCGACAGCGTCGAGGGGATTGAATGGATAGGTGATGGTGCCAAGCTCACCCCGGCGTTTCACCGACACGCGCCATTCCTCGTCGGACTGCTGATCGCGAAAGGCCTCG
Organism: Salibacteraceae bacterium; assembly: GCA_964194585.1. Taxonomy (GTDB): domain Bacteria; phylum Pseudomonadota; class Gammaproteobacteria; order HK1; family HK1; genus JAABYT01. Next base: position 1,749 of record CAXMNG010000201.1, read on the forward strand.
TCCATTGCCGGCACGTCCAGGACGCCCGGATCGAAAATCGCATGATCGCCGATGATGCCTTTTTCGGGCAGCTTGTAACTGCTGTTGCTGGCCTCGATCAGCAGCAGCGACGTCGCCTCGCTGATTTCGAGTCGCCACATGGTGCCACGCGGCAGTAAGATGTAGTCACCGTCGCGAAACGCCAGGTGTCCGTAATCACAATACAGATCGCCGCTTCCCTGGTGCACGAACAGCAATTCGTCGCCGTCCGCGTTCCTTGTCAGGTGATCCATGCTCTGCGTGCAATGCCAGAAACGCACACGCGTACGCACATTTCCCACTAAGGCAACCGCGTTCCACGGTGACGCGCCTTCCGCATCCAGCTTTTTGGTATCGAAGGCGCGGGGCATGCAGGCGCCCGCCACGTGGCTCCATCCGGTGGGCGGATGACGGTGATACATGTGCGTCGCAGGGCCGAAGAACCCCTCCTTGCCGAGCTCGCGCTCGTAGGAGTTTGCGGGAAGATCCGCGTGCGCCTGACGTGACGATTGTCCTTCGGATCTGGGAAAGGAAATCCACCGCGAGTTCGCCATATCAGATTACCCCACGCGCCATCTGGTCGCGTTCGATGGCTTCGAACAGAGCCTGGAAATTCCCTTCCCCGAATCCTTCGTTGCCCTTGCGCTGAATGATCTCGAAAAAAATCGGACCTATGACGGTTTCGGTAAAAATCTGCAGTAACAACCCCTGATTTTTTTCCGGCGCGCCATCGATCAAGATCCTGTGCTTTTGCAGCCTGTCCAGAGCTTCGTCGTGTCCGGGTACGCGTTCGTCGACGGCCTCGTAATATGAATCGGGAACGTCCATGAACTTGATGCCGTTTTCCGACAACGTCTCTACTGTCGCAAAAATGTCGTCGCTGGCAAGCGCGATGTGTTGAATTCCTTCGCCTCGATAGGCTTCCAGGTATTCCTGAATCTGGGACTTGCGGTCGGAGGGTTCATTGATAGGTATGCGGATCTTGCCGCAGGGGCTCGCCATGGCGCGCGACTTGAGCCCCGTGGCCTTGCC
>CAXMNG010000202.1:0-2839 GCA_964194585.1 Salibacteraceae bacterium
CCGTTCACCGAGCCACTTCAACAAGACATTGCCACCCATGGAGTATCCGACGGCGGCCAATGCCGGCACATCGCTGCTGGCGCGGAGATGGCTGACGACGTCCGCCAGATCCCGTGTGTCGCCGGAGTGGTAGCTGCGCGGCAGGCGATTGGGTTCGCCGCTGCAGCCGCGGAAGTGCATCACGACCCCGCGCCAGCCGCGGCCATGGGCAATCTCCAGCATGCCCGATGCATAGGGCGAGTCGCTGGAGCCCTCCAGGCCGTGCAGCACCAGAACCACGGGCCCGTGTGTTCGGGGACCCCAGTCGAGATCAAGAAAATCGCCATCGTCGAGTTCGATGCGCTCCCTGCGCAGCGCAAGCGAGGGACGGCGGCGGAACAGGCTGGCGAACATCGTCTGCAGATGGGCGGACCTGAGCCACCAGGGCGCGCGATAGTCGCTGCGCGTCAAGCGTCCGCCAGCGTTCACCGTTCAGCCGTCTCGTCTTCCAGAGCGTAGGGCAGGGCTTCGAGGGTCAACTGTGCGCCGTCGCTGGGTGCCGCTCTCCTGGCCAGCAGGTCGCCGGCGACGGCGATGGGCATGACGGCGAGCACCGCGAAGCCGCCGCCCGGTAGCGCCCGGGCATTGACGATCTGCGCTTTGGGTGAAGCGGGGTCGGCGGAGGTTTTCAACCTGTCACCGGGATCGATGAGAGATTTGCCGCTCCAGTGCGCCCGATACATACGCCGTTTGATGCTTCCCAGGTGCTGCGTGCGCGCCACGATCTCCTGGCCCACGTAACACCCCTTGGTAAAGCTCACGCTACCGATGCGATCGAGGTTGATCATCTGTGGCAAGAAGGCGTCGCTGGTGTCGGGTCCGATGCTGGCGACGCCTGCTCCGATATCCAGAAGCTCCCAGGCGTCGGCGCCAGCGGCCACGGCGACTTCGCGGCAGGCGTTCCACAGCGAGGTAATGGTTCCGTGCCCGCCGACCAACTCGTAGCGGGGACGCCGGCCGGGCATTCGTATGACGATCACGTCGTCGAGCCGGCGAAGCTCCTCGGCACCCTCCGGCAAAGCACCGAGCAGTTCTCTCAAGCGTGCTTCGGCACTCTCTCCGACCGTTCCAATGCGCATCCACGAAGCGCTGGCGTCTTCGAGAGTCGCAGACGCGCGCAGCAAGAACATGCGCATTCGCTCCAGGATCTGCGCCAGAAGGGATCCGGGAAGCTGCAGCAACAGACGTCCGTCGTGGCGAAACACCAGCAAGCAGGTCAGCACCCGGCCCTTCGGTGAGCACCAGGCGCTTTGTTGGGCATGCTCTTCGGTGATCTCGCAGACGTCGTTGGTGAGCTGTCCCTGGAGAAATTCCTCGGCCTCATCGCCGTCCACTGCGATGAGGGCCAGATGCTGCAGATCGAATACGGCATCACCGGCCAGAGCGGCTTGCGCTTCCGCGAGAGCCGCACCGAAACGCACGATGCGGGAACCGTCACGCACGAGATCTGCAGCCTCCAAATCCGTTGTTCGTGTATCAGTCATCTGAGTTCATCAGTCGAAAAAATCCTGCCTCGCAGGATAGCGACAATCCGGCGGATCTCCCTGTCATCGGGTTTCGGCTCGGCCGTCAGCCAAGCGAGGATGTCCTGGTCCGGTTGCGCCAGAAGTTTCTCCAGACAATCCAGATCGTCGTTTCCCAGTGACTGCAGTCCGGAAGCCAGAAACTTCTCCAGCAACAAATCCAGCTCGCGCATACCGCGCCGACATCGCCAGGCAATGCGCGCACGACGTGCATCCAACGAATCTGTCGTCACATCGATCTACAGGGAACGTGTGACCAGCAGTTTCTTGACCTCGGCGATTGCCTTCGCCGGGTTGAGGTGCTTCGGGCAAGTTTTGGTGCAGTTCATGATCGTGTGACAGCGATACAATCTGAACGGATCCTCGAGGGCGTCCAGACGCTCGCCGGTGTATTCGTCTCTGGAATCGACGATCCAGCGATAGGCCTGCAGCAGTATCGCAGGCCCCAGATAACGATCCGAGTTCCACCAGTAGCTGGGACAACTGGTGGAACAGCAGGCACACAGGACGCACTCGTACAGGCCATCGAGATGGGCACGATCTTCCTTCGACTGCAGCTGTTCCTGATCGCTGCGCAGCGGTGATTGCGTCCGCATCCATGGTTCAATTGCTGCGTATTGGGCGTAAAACTGCGTCAGATCCGGCACCAGATCCTTGACCACCGGCATGTGGGGTAATGGGTAGATTGCAACGTCGCCTTTGATCTCGTCGATACCCCTAATACAAGCCAAGGTATTCGTGCCGTCGATGTTCATCGCGCAGGAGCCGCAGATCCCCTCACGGCAGGATCGCCGGAAGGTCAAGGTCGTATCGATCTCGTTTTTGATCTTGATGAGCGCGTCCAGCACCATGGGGCCGCAGGCGTCCAGGTCCACCTCATAGGTATCCGTGCGGGGGTTATCGCTGCTATCGGGATCCCAACGGTAGACGCGGAAGCGTCTGGTGCGTTTGGCGCCATCGGGCGGGGGGAAAGACTTCCCCTTTTTCACAACGGAATTCGCCGGTAGAGTGAATTCAGCCATTCATGCGTCTCCGATCAATAGACCCGGGCCCTGGGGGGGATCACCTTGGTGTCGTCAGTGAGCGTGAACATGTGCACCGGTCGGTAGTCGATGCGTGGCTCTTGGTGGCCGTTTAGCCATATCAAGGTGTGTTTCATCCAATCTTCGTCGTCGCGATCGGGATAGTCTTCGCGTGCGTGGGCGCCACGGCTCTCGGTGCGGTTGCGTGCAGCGAACATCGTCACCAGCGCCTGGCGAAGCAGATTGTCGAGCTCC
>CAXMNG010000203.1:0-3352 GCA_964194585.1 Salibacteraceae bacterium
GTTCACAGAGCACCAGTGAAGGTCTTCGAGCTCGCTGTCGCCGCCCAGGGCTCCCGTTGTGTATTGCGCGTCGGCGACGAAAAAGCGCGCGTGGAATCGAATCGGGCTCGGTACGGGCGTGATTGCCCGCCCGACGTAAGCAAGGCGGTGCAGCGCCGGTGCGACGCCGTGTGCACGTATGGCCGACCAGCTGGGCGAGCGCACCGGGCCCACGTCGCCGGGCTCGGCCAGCAGCAGGCCGGTCTCCTCGAAGGTTTCGCGCACGGCCGCCATGGCCAGTCCGAGTGCCCGGATCCCTTTGCCGCCGACGGCCATGGAGTCGACCATGCCCGCATTCAGCACCGACGCCGGCCGGGCGCGGCTATCGTCCGGCTCGACGGCACCACCCGGGAACACATAACGTCCTGGCAGGAAGCGGGCTTCCGGTGGCCGCCTGCCGACGAGCACCCGGTGCTCGCGGCTCTCGAGGCGCAAGAGAATGAGGCTTGCCGCGTCCCGGGGACGCACCGGCCGCCTCGATGCCTCTTTACAGGCTGCTCCTACAATCGCCATGATCGCGCCTTCGGGTGTCTTCCCATATTAGCGGAGCTTTATGAAAACCCCATGGATTCTCTCGATACGTTGCAGGTTCGCCTAGCCAGGTGGGGGCAGGACGGCGCCGCGATTCGCGCGGTCCGAAATGCGGTCTTCAGCGTCGAGCAGGGTATTGCCGAGACCCTGGACTTCGACGGCCGGGATCACGAATGCGTGCACGTGCTGGCATGGATCGGCGACGGCGAAAGCATCGGCACCGCGCGCATGCTGCCCGACGGTCACGTGGGCCGTATTGCCGTATACAAAGAGTGGCGGGGGCAGGGTGTGGGTACGCGCCTTACCGAGTATCTGACGGAAGTGGCGCGGGACCGGGGTCTTGTGGACATCCATCTGCACTCACAGGTTCAGGCCGCGGAATTCTATTCGCGTCTCGGATTCGAAGCACGCGGCGACACGTTCATGGAAGCGGGTATAGAGCACGTATTGATGGTGAGGGTCTTGTGATGTCGACATCGTCCCCGGCGATGCATCTGAAATTAACGGAAGGGGATCCCGTTGGCGGGAATCACGCGTACAAGCGCATCGAGACACGGCTTCGCCACCTCGTCGGCAAGGCCGTGGGTGACTACCGCATGATCGAGTCCGGCGATCGCATCATGGTGTGCATGTCGGGCGGCAAGGATTCCTACACCATGCTGGACATGCTACTCGCGTTGCAACGGCGCGCGCCGGTGCGATTCGATCTGGTCGCGGTCAACCTGGATCAGAAGCAACCCGACTTTCCCGAGCAGGTGCTACCGAATTATGTGTCCTCACTGGGCGTCGCCTACGACATTCTGGAGCAGGATACCTACAGCGTCGTGACCCGTGCGGTTCCCGAAGGGAAAACCTACTGCGGTCTGTGCTCACGCTTGCGTCGCGGTGCGCTCTACCGGTATGCGTCGGAAAACGGCATGACCCGGATCGCACTCGGTCATCACCGCGAGGATATCGTTGAAACTTTCTTTCTGAATCTCTTTCACGCCGGCAAAGCGAAAGCCATGCCGCCGAAGCTTTTGAGCGACGACGGGCGCCACGTGGTCATCCGTCCCATGGCCTACTGCGCGGAAGCCGACATCATCACTTACGCGCAAATGCGGGAGTTTCCCATCATTCCCTGTGATCTGTGTGGATCCCAGGAGAATCTCGAACGGGCGAAGATAAAGAGCATGCTGCGCGCCTGGGAGGAAGCAACGCCCGGTCGCATCGAACAGATCTTCCGTGGGCTGCAGCGCGTACGCCTCTCCCATCTCGCCGACCGGAGTCTTTTCGACTTCGAAGGCCTCAGTCCTCGGGCTGCGGAATAACGCCCGTCTGCTCCGTTATCAAGCCGTAGTGCTCGATGCGCCGGTGGGCATCGAAGTCGAAGATCGTCTTCTTGATGTACTGGCCGAGATCCAGATCGCAGTTGTAGCTGATGATCTCGTCCTCTTCGGTGAGCGCCTGGGCGACGATCTCTCCGGTGGGCGCGATGATGCACGAGCCGCCAATGAGGCCGTAGCCATCTTCGGCACCCGCCTTGGCTGCCGCCACCACCCAGGTACCGTTCTGATAGGCGCCCGCCTGCATGGACAGCAGGTTGTGGAACATCTTCAGATGCACCGGCTCCGGGTGATAGGCGTTACTGTCCGGGGTGTTGTAGCCGAGCATCACGAGATCGACCCCCTTCAGTCCCATCACGCGATAGGTTTCCGGCCAGCGCCGGTCGTTGCAGATGCACATGCCCACGATGTGGTCGTACATCCGCCACACGGGAAACCCCAGATTACCGATCTCGAAGTATTTCTTCTCCAGATGCTGATAAGTGGCATCGGGCCGGTTGTCGGCGTGCCCGGGTAGGTGCACCTTGCGGTACTTGCCGACGATGTTGCCTTCGGGGCCCACCAGAATGGCGGTGTTGTAGTGGTGGGTCTTGCCGTTCTCCCGCGCTAACTCCGCGTAACCCAGGTAGAAGCCGATGCCCAGCCGTTTCGCTTCGTCAAACAACGGGCGCGTGGCGTCGTTGGGGATTTCCTCTTCGAAAAAGGCATCTATCTCCGCCGGATCCTCCATCCAGTAGCGGGGGAAAAAGGTCGTGAGGGCAAGCTCGGTGAAGACCACGAGCTTGCAACCGCGCGCACCGGCTTCGCGCAACATGGCGATGAGGCGCTCGACGACGCTGTTGCGGTCGTCGGCGAGGTGCACGGGTCCCAGCTGGGCGGCGGCGACATTCAGATAGCGGGACATTAGCTCGCTCCTACAAGATCAGTTCACAGCTTGGCGCCGAAGTTCTTTCCAGGATCCATCTCCGGGACCAGTTTGGCGAGTGGCCGTGCCGCCTCGGGTTTGGCGCACGGTAGAAAAATACCGCTGCCACGCTCCACCTGCAGCTCGCCCTCGTGGATCACGACGCGGCCCCGGCTCAAGACCGTTTCCGGCCAGCCCCTTATTTTCTGTCCGGTGTAGGGTGTGTAGCCCACGTGGTCGTGCAGCCGCTCGTACTCGACGGCGAATTCCTTTTCCGGATCCCAGATGGCGATGTCGGCGTCGGAGCCCACCGCGATCGTGCCCTTGCGCGGATAAAGCCCGTAGAGCTTCGCCGCATTGGTGGCCGTGAGCGCAACAAACTGATTGAGATCTAAGCGCCCGCCCTGCACGCCTGCGGAGAACAGCAGCGGCAGGCGTAGCTCGATGCCGGGCACGCCATTGGCGATCTGGTCAAAGCTCGGGTTGGAGCCGGACGCGAGCTTTCCACTCTCGTCGTAACGGTAAGGGGCGTGATCGGAAGAGAACACCTGGA
>CAXMNG010000204.1:0-20987 GCA_964194585.1 Salibacteraceae bacterium
CAGGGAGTGCCGGCATTTCTGTTCGGCCGCTACATGGTGGCCGGCGCCGTGCCGGCGGAGACACTTTATCGCGCTGCGGAGACGGTATTGAAGGAAGCGTCCAGCGAGGAGGGCGAAGCATGACCGAGGAGATCTTTCGACGGGACGCGTACGTAAAGCAATGTGAGGCCCGCGTCACGTCCGTCGACGATGCCGGTATCCGCCTGGACCGCACTGTGTTCTACCCCATGGGCGGCGGTCAGCCGGGTGATTCAGGCGTTCTACGTCTTCAAGATGGCAGCGAAATCCATATCAGCGACACTCGCAAGGACAGCGCGTCTGGAGACATCGTTCACATTCCCGAGGGCGACGTAGGAGCAGATCTCGCCGGAAAGCAGGTGGAAGCCTGCATCGACTGGGAGCGTCGCCATCGGCTCATGCGCATGCACACACTGCTGCATCTGCTGTGCGTGGTCATCCCCGCCGGCGTGACCGGAGGTTCCATTCGCGACGGCAGCGGCCGGCTCGACTTCGATCTGCCCGAGAGTACCCTCGACAAGGAACACATTACCGCCGAGCTCAACCGTCTGGTCGATGAGAATCTCGCGGTCAGCGCGCGCTGGATCAGCGAAGAGGATCTCGCCGCGAATCCCGAGCTGGTGCGCACCATGTCCGTCAAGCCACCCATGGGGTCGGGAAAGATCAGAGTGCTGGAAGTGGAGGGCGTCGATCTGCAGCCCTGTGGCGGAACCCACGTGGCGGCCACCAGTGAGATAGGGCGCGTTCGGGTCAGGAAGATTGAAAAAAAGGGCAAGCACAATCGGCGCGTCAACCTGGAGTTCGCCGAATAGTCACCTGCCAGGCTCATGACGAGCACCGAGACTATCGATGTCGCGTCGTTGACGCAGCTCTCGGTCGATGCGTTCCGTAATGCCGGCTTGTCGGTAGACGACGCCGAAATTTCGGCCAGGATTCTCGTCGATGCCGACATGATGGGGCTCAGCACCCATGGTGTCGTTCGCATCCCTGTTTATACGAACCGTTTACTCCGCGGTGGCGTCGACCCGAACGCAGTCGTCAGCGTAGACAAACGGGCTCCATCCCTCGCAGTCATCGACGGGAACAACGGCCTCGGCACCGTCGTCGGCGGCAAGGCGCTCGAAGTGGCGCTCGAGATAGTTGCCGAGACCGGCCTCGTCTATGTCGGCTGCAGAAACAGCAATCATTTCGGTGCCCTGGCGCCCTATGGCTTGCGGGCATGCGATGCAGGATACGTTCTGATCGCCGGCACCAACGCGTCGATGACCATGGCCCCCTGGGGAGGGACAGAGACACGGATTGGCAACAATCCGCTGTGCATCGCTGCTCCCTGTGCAGATGGGATCCACATCATCCTGGACATGGCCACGAGCGTTGCGGCGCGGGGCAAGATCAGGGCGGCACAGAAGGCCGGTTCGCCGATCCCGGAAGGATGGGCGACAGACGGGTCGGGGATACCGACCACAGACCCGAGCGAAGCCCTCGCCGGCTTTCTACTTCCCGTCGGCGGACACAAAGGATCGGGGCTTTCGATGGCGGTGGATATCCTCTCCGGCGTGCTCACGGGGGCCAGGTTCCTGTCGGACGTATCATCCTGGTCCGAGAACCCCGACGCGCCTTCCGGTGTCGGTCATTTTTTCCTGCTTATCGATCCTGACAAATTGTTGGGGCCGGATGCATTCGCGGCAGCGATGGATCGATTCAAGAGTATCGTGCTGAGCACGCCATCGGCGAGTTCAACGAGCCCCGTCGTGTTACCCGGGCAACGGGAGCAGGAGCGCCGCCGCGCGGCAAAGGAGGACGGGGTTAGAGTGCCCGGTGATCTTCTGGCGTCGATCAAACAGCTTGCCCGCGGACAAGCTCGAGCCGTCAAGTAATCAGGATTTCTTTGGCCTGATTGATCTTGGCCGCCAGATAGGTGGAGCCACCGCGATCCGGATGGTTTTTCTGCATCAACCGGCGGTGTGCTTCGATGATCTCCTCGCGGCTGGCATCGGCTTCGATGCCCAGTATTTCCCGTGCCTCGGCGGGTGACATGCGCGATGTTTCCCCGCCGTGCCCGGCGCCCCCGCCGTGAGACGCGTCTCGCCACCCGTCACCGTGGACGCGATCGAGATAAGTCTCCAGCACAGTCGCCGACTGTGCATCCTGGGCGCGACACACAGCCAGCAGATCCAAGAGGTCGTCGAGCGCGAGCTCCGACAGCCGGCGGCCTCTGGAAGCGCCCTCCAGGACGACGCCATCCATCGCGCCCGTATCGTGATTCAGCGACATGCGCAGAAACCGGGTTTCCACGTCGGAGGCGCCTCCGGCGCTGGGTCCGGCGGCGCCCTTCATTGAATTGCGGAAGCCTTTGAACATGTTGGCCATGCTGGCGACGGCCAGGACGCGTTGACCGATGGCAAGGGCGGCGACGACGAGCGCGATGATCGGGTTGAGATGGCCCGTGACCAGAAGCAGCAGCACGATGCCGACGCCGCCGAACAGCAGCGTACGGCCTCTGATGCGTTTCTGCTGGCCCGACGGCGCGCGTTTGTACCAGCTGATGAACAACAGCACCGCCACCAGCAGCGCGAGAAAAATAACTGGATGCAAGGCCGTCAGCCTTTTTTGAACTGCCGGGTGAGTCGAAGTGCGGCCCCGCCCTGGCGCTGGCCGAAATCTTCCAGGGCCTTTCGCCCACCGGCCGCGTACACGGCAACCGCACTCAGCAAATCCCGCAACTGCTGCGCGCTGCTTGCATCGAATCGGCAATAGGCGCCGCCGCTCAATCGCGCGATCTCGCGAAAGGTGCGTTCGGCGGCCTGGTCGTCACCCTCGTGGAACAAAAACGCCGGCACGCCCATGATGCCGAGCTCACCGGCCATGTGGCACAGTCGGTCGATGTTCTCCTCCATGCAGTCGCCGACGAATACCAGCGCGTTGACCTTGTCCTGCCGCGATTCGGTGGCGGTGTGTTTCAGCACCCGCTCGATCTGGGTCATGCCGCCGGCACAACGCACCTCTCTCATCTGCGCCAGCAGGTCCGCCGAGCTGCCAAGCCAGGGACTCGCGTAGAACTCCCGAAACCCGCCGTAGTAACAGAGCTGGATGTCGAGACCGCCCAGGGTCTCGGTTTCGAGAAACATTTCCGACTGGATCTGACAGGCGCGATCCCATGCGGGCTCCCGGCTTGCGGTCGCATCCATGGCGAAAATCAAGCGCCCGCGACTGCCGCCCGTCTTGGCTACCGGTGTGCTCGCGACCTTGGCGAGGAATGCGTCGATCTCCGCCTGACCGGATTTGGCCGGTAATTTGTCCGATTTATCCACCATGCAGGGATCTTACCGCATCGACACCCTTGGAAGGGGGGGGCGGACGACCTTCAAAAATAACCGCCACCGATGTCGTTCTGCAGGCGCTCTTGAAAGCGTTTCACTGCTCGCATGGACACCCGCAGCGCCTCGCGGGCCGGGGCCGTCAAGTCCTGGGGCGCAACCTCTTTGTCGAGTGGCGTGCCCGAACTCTTCTGCTGGAGCTGGTGCATCAGTAGAATGTCCAGCAACTCGTCGTAGGCGGCCGACACCGTCGCTCCGAAGTCGTCGCTGAGCACGCCTGCGCGCACCAGAGCGTCCAGGCGGTCGGTGGTGTTGCACACACCGATCCCGGATTTCAGCGCGAGAATGCGTGCGTCGTTGGCGACGATGCGCATGCCGTTGCGTTTCACATCGACTATTTCCATGCCATCCGGCCTGTCGGTGGTAACGAGTTGATTGAACCAGTTGATCGGCGCGCGCCCCTGAGCGTCATCCTCCATCATGAATTTCAGCAAGCCGGCATTGCCTTCGAGTTGATCGTTCAGGTGAGCGCGAAGCTCGTGCGCCAATGCCTCGTCTCCGTACTGGGCGTTGAAATCGAATGCGATGTTCGACCACCGCGCCACTTTTTCGTTTGGCCGCCGCGTCATTCGGGTGATCTGCGCTTTCCATTCCGACAGCGATTTCCGGTACATGGGATTTCGGGCCATGATGTCGCCCGGGCAGAGAATGTATCCCACACGGTCGAGGTTGACGTTGAGACGGTCGCCGAAGTGCTGGAACCAGGCGTCGATTTCTTTCGTCTCCGCCCCCGGGTGATCCGCGAGAATGAAACCATTGTCCTGGTCCGGATCGAGCATCATTTCCCTGCGGCCACCTGAGCCCATGATGATCAGGGCGTACGCTATCGGTGGGCTGCCGTGGCCTCCCGCATCGAGCTCGGCCAGGGTCAGCTCGACGCAACGTCGTTGGATCGCGAGATGCGTTTCGCTCAGAATCCGCACCGCGACCCGCGCGCGCCGGTTCGTTTCCAGGGCACGGGCGGCAACGTTGTCGATACCGAGGAAGTATTCGGCCAGCTCCTCGTAGCTTTGTGCCCGGCCGATGGGCGCATAGACACCGCCCTGGTGTGACCTCAGTTCCTGGACGATATCGGTCTGCGAAAGCATGCCTGCCGGCCGGTCGCCGTCCATCACCACCAGGTACTTGCAGCGTTCACGTTCCTGAAGGTCCTGGACCTGCCACAATGGCGTGTCACCGGCAACGGTTGTGGCCGGCTGCAGGGCGTTTGCCGCCGGCTCCAGCGCCGCATCGACGCCAGCTTGTGCCAGGCGTTTCGCGAGCGTTCGGAATGTCACCATGCCGCACACTTGGTCGCTAGCGTCGACAACCACGAGGCTGCCGACCTTGTCTCGCAGCATGGTTTCCAGCACCTCGCGAATGTTGGCATCCGATGCGCAAGTGCTCAGGGGTGTGCTCATGATGCTGGCAGCGGACTGCGTAAGACCGCCGGTGGCGAGGCCTGCGGTGACGCTGCGGGCGCGCAAGCCGCTACCGATGAGGCGGTTGATGGCGTCGAAGAGCGTGGGTTCACGGCGCTCGGTTGCGCGCAGTTCAGAAGCGGGAATTACCAGCAGCTCCGTGTCTTCCCGGGCAACGGCACTGGAGGCATAGGGGGAATCGCCGAGATAGCTGGAGAGCCCCACGAGATAGCCAGGAGCGGCCTTCTCCACGCGACCATCGGCCCGCTGTAGCGCGATCTCGCCGCGTCGCACGATGTAGACCTCATCGAGGAAGGGCTGACCGACATCGAACAGGGTCGAACCGGCGTCTATCTGCCGCTTCGTGGTTGCGGCCAACAGTGCTCCCAGCACCGTCGGGTCGAGATCCCGAAATCCCGGGGTCTCGCGCACCAGCTGGACATCGTCGGAGCTGCTCATGTGCGGGCCTGGCAATCCATCGTTACGGAGATTTTTTTGCCTGGCTGCTGGATAATCACATCTGTGTCCGAAAAAGGCACCGGCGAACGCCGGCAAGAATAATCATGACAGAAAATTTCGATGAACGCGCCCTCTACTACCACCGCCACCCAGTGCCGGGAAAGCTGGCCATCACCGCCACCAAGCCGCTGAGCACCCAGCAGGATCTGGCCCTTGCTTACTCCCCGGGTGTTGCCGCCGCCTGCGATGCCATCGTGGCGAATCCGGCGCAGGCCGCCGAGCTGACGGCCAGGGGTAATCTCGTCGGTGTGATCAGCAACGGCACGGCCGTGCTTGGCCTCGGAGCCATCGGCCCGCTGGCGGCCAAGCCGGTCATGGAAGGCAAAGCCGTGCTTTTCAAGAAATTCTCCGGCATCGACGTTTTTGATATCGAGCTCGATGCGACCGACATCGACGCCGTCGTCGATATTGTCGCGAGCCTCGAGCCGACATTCGGCGGAATCAACCTGGAGGACTTCAAGGCGCCGGAATGCTTCGAGATCGAGAGAAGGCTCAGAGAGCGCATGTCGATCCCCGTTTTCCACGATGATCAACACGGCACCGCGATCATCGTCGGGGCGGCGGTCATGAACGCCCTGCGTCTGGTGGAGAAGAAAGCCGAGGAGGTCAAGGTCGTCGCCTCGGGCGCCGGCGCAGCGGCGCTTGCGTGCTTGAATCAGCTTGTCAGCATGGGGGTACGAAGGGAGAACATCGTCGTTACCGATATCGTCGGCGTCGTGTACAAGGGCCGCAAAAAGGAAATGGACCCGTGGAAATCGCAGTTCGCCATCGAAACCGAAGCCCGCACGCTCGGCGATGTTATCGAAGGTGCGGACATCTTCCTGGGACTTTCGGCACCGGGTGTGCTCAAGCCCGAGTTCGCCAAGCGTATGGCGCCGCATCCGCTGATCCTGGCACTCGCCAACCCGGATCCCGAAATCACCCCGGAGGATGCCAAACGCGTTCGCCCGGATGCGATCATCGCCACCGGGCGTTCCGATTATCCGAATCAGGTCAACAATGTACTCTGCTTTCCGTTCATCTTTCGCGGCGCCCTGGACGTGGGCGCTACCGAGATCAACGAGGCGATGAAGCTCGCCTGTGTGAAGGCGTTGGCCGATCTTGCCATGGCCGAGACCTCGGAGCTGGTGTCCAAGGCCTACGGTGGACAGCCGGCCCCCTTCGGCCCCGAAAACATCATTCCCAAGCCCTTCGATCCGCGGCTCATCACCAAGATTGCGCCGGCGGTTGCGAGAGCCGCCATGGACAGTGGTGTCGCAACGCGACCCATCGAGGATTTTGACGCCTACCATCAGAAGCTCACGGCCTTCGTATTTCGTTCGGGTCTGGTGATGAAGCCGATTTTCGATGCCGCGCGCCGCGCGCCGGTGCGACTGGTTTACGCGGAAGGCGAAGAACGCCGTGTGCTTCAGGCCGTACAACAGATCATCGACGAGAAGCTCGCCGAACCGATAGTGGTCGGGCGTCGCGACGTTATCGAGATGCGCATCAAGCAGCTAGGGCTCCGCATGCAGCCTGACAAGGACTTCGAGCTCGTCAATATCCACAAGGACGAGCGCTTTCACGACTACTGGAGCGCGTATCATGCGCTGGCCGGTCGCCGGGGGACGTCCCCGGAGGAAGCCAAGACCGTCATCCGTACACAACACACGGCGGTGGCGGCGGTCATGGTGCACCGTGGTGACGCGGACGCGATGTTGTGCGGCACCATCGGGCGCTTCTATCAGCACCTCAAGCATGTGGACGATATCATCGGCAAGGCTGACGGTATTCGCGCCTACTCGACTCTGATCGGATTGATCCTCCCCAGTGGCACGTTTTTCGTCTGCGACACCCATGTTACGCCGGATCCGAGCGCCGAGGAGATCGCGGAGATGACCGTACTCGCCGCCGCTGAGGTGCGCTGCTTCGGCATACCTCCAAAAGTCGCGCTGCTTTCTCGTTCCAACTTCGGTACCGGCGATAGGCCCTCTGCGGTGAAAATGCGCGAAGCGGTGCGCATTCTGGAAAGCGATGCGCCGGAGCTGGAGGTCGATGGCGAGATGCATGCGGACGCGGCTCTGTCCGAAACACTCCGTGCGGCCGTGCTTCCGGGCTCGCGTCTCACCGGCCAGGCGAACCTGCTGGTGATGCCGAACGTGGATGCCGCCAATATCGCCTACAATCTTCTCAAGATGCTCGGCGGGGGAGTCGCCGTCGGGCCGATATTGATTGGCGCGGCCCGTTCGGTGCATGTGCTCACGCAATCGGTGACCGTTCGCGGCCTCGTCAACATGAGTGCGGTGGCCGTTGCGCGCGCTCATGTCGTAAGCACGGATCGATCGATGTGACGAGGTTTCGATACCTGGCCTACGGCTCGAACATGTGGCCGCGCCGTATCGAGCTGCGCCTCGGGCCCTGTGAGGTGGTCGGCGTAGCGAGCCTCGACGGATACGCCCTGCGTTTCCACAAACGCGGCGGCGACGGATCCGGCAAGTGCGACGCCTTTCATACGGCAAGCCCCGCCGATTGCCTGTACGGCGTCGTCTATTCTTTGACTCAGGAGCAACGCGACTCGCTCCATGAATTCGAAGGTCCTGGATACACCTCGCGGGACGTTTCGGTTCGCACTCAGTCGGGCATGCTCACGGCATACGTTTACGTGGCAAAAGCCGGGCACGTGGCCGCCGGTTTACAGCCCTTCAGCTGGTACCAGTCTATCGTCGAGGCCGGCGCCCGAACCCATGACCTGCCTGCCCACTATATAGAGAGCATTGCGACTGTCTGTGCATTACCCGATCCGGATCCCGATAGGAATTCCCATCATCTGGCGATGCTCGACAGGGATATCCTCGGCGGAGAATATCCATGACCGGGAAGTGGCGCCTGGCGAACGCTTTCCTGTTCATCTCGGTGGCGCTGAGCGGCTGCGGGACGCCGGGCGCGAACGAGGGCGCGGGTCTGTGTCCCGGTACGCCGGCGGGCATTCCACTCGATCCTGATGGCTGTCCGCTATACAGCGATGCCGATGCCGTGCCCGACTATCAGGACGAGTGTCCCGGCACGGCACCGGGAATTCCGGTAGACGCCAAAGGATGCCCCCGTGATACCGATGCAGATGGCGTGGCGGACTACCGGGATTCTTGCGCGCGCACGCCGACCGGTACGCGCGTGGATGCCAGGGGCTGCCCCCTTGCCGGCGAGCGCATCGCCATCGTCACCAACATCAACTTCGATTTCGATCACACCGCGGTACGAGACAATGTGAGAAAAAGGCTATCGCGCGTCATCCAGCTGCTGAAGGAGATGCCGGAGGTCGGCGTGAAGATCGTCGGCTACACCGATAACATCGGTTCGGCGAAATACAATCTCTCCCTGTCTTTACGCCGCGCCGAATCCGTACGTGACTACATCGTTACTCGCGGCATCGACGACATGCGCCTGAGCGTCGCCGGCCGCGGCAAGGCCGAGCCGCTGGTATCCAACTCCACGCCGGAGGGCCGCGCGGTCAACCGCCGCGTCGAGTTCGTAGTCCAGGATTAATCCCCCCCCATTAATCCTCAAATGCTGGTGTGATCCAGGAATCTGGGCGGCAACGACGTGCCGTGGGAGGATATGTCGGTTAGTTTTATCTGCTGCATGCCGTCGCTTTCCACGATCAGATGCTTGCGAGACACGTCGCGAAGATCGGCGTCCATGATGACGTCGCTGGTGGCGTCGCGACCGACAACGTTGCGTCCCGCGTGCAGCTCTGAATCATGACCGTTTTGATCGACGAACAGCAGCCGATCCCGCAGAAGAATGCGACATTGATGCTTTGCGAGCAGCAGGTCGATGGCGCGATCCTCTTCAAGGCTCACTTCCACGGTCTCTCCCTTCGGCAGGCGGCTGAAAGAGGTCTCGTGGCGCTCCATGTCCGGAATCCCGTTCAGATTGAATAGCATGGTCTCGCGGAAGCGGGCGGTCGGCCGGTACACGGCCGAGCCGTTCGCCAGTCGGGCGTCAGCGGCGTCGCGCGGCCGCCGATTCGCATACAGATTTTTTACCACCTCCTGGCGTGACGTCAGGTACTGCATGTACTTCACCAGCGCAATCTTCTTGTAAGTCTCGGGGATCTGGTCCAAGCCGTTGAGTGCGCTGATGATGGATCGCCAACTGTTGTCCTGAGAGATGATGGACGGTTCCATGTTCTTGAGCAAAGGCCCGACAGTGGTAATGTCTTCGAGAGCGCCCGACAGAGCCTCGGCGAAGCGTTGCTCGACGGCGCGAATCGCTTCCGCTTCACGCAGCAGCTCGTTATCACTGAGGCGCGAAAGGGCGGCTATCTTCGATGCCGGCACACAGATGCGGCCGCTGAGTGCGAACTCGAAATCCCGCGGGCTCTGAAAAATATAGCGCTCGCCGTCGATGCTGATTTCGAGGACATCGATAGGCATTCTCCTGAACATGACTCTCGGCGTTGACGTGGTGGTTCAGGAAGGAAATTCTACGGGCCAAAAGCGCTGACGCCCAGCAAATGTCGAAAAATTTGTGATGGAGTTCACAATCGCCTGCCGGCGTCCAGATCGGGAGGGGGCTTGCCAAGAGGAGATCAGGCTGACTTTTCCCCCTTTTCGGGTTCCCGGCACGCACCTCTCGCGTCGCTGTGATCGAATGCGTCCGGCGGGAACTCATCCACCGTGATGGCATCGAAGCGCGCGGCATCCGCGGCCCGGAGTCCGGCGGCTTCATCCTCATCGATGATGGCGCGAGCGACGGCTTGTGCGATCTGCCCCTCGGGCGTGTCAGCCTCGATCAGTCCCGAGCGCAAAGCCCGTTGCACCTTGCGCATCACCGACTCCGCGGCGACCGCCGCCGCCAGGGCGTGCTCCACACGGCCGACCGGATCATCCACGGTGCCCACATAGACACCTTCGGTGAGACGATCCCGGGCCGCCGAGGGGCGCATCAGGAGCCTGGCGACTCTCCGGTCATTGGCGTCGTTGGGGGAGTCGTAGCGCATGCCGAGTGGAAAAACGAGCATGCGCAACAGCCCCGCGATCCAACGATTGGGAAGATTCTTGAACAGCTCGTCGAAAGCGATCTGGCTGCGATAAAGCGATTCACGGCAGGACCAGTGCAGTAACGGGCGATCCGCATCCTTGCAACCCTGGTCCTCGAAGCGCTTCAGCGCGGCCGACGCCAGATAGAGATAACTGAGCACGTCACCAAGTCGGGCGGACAGTCGCTCCAGGCGTTTCAAGCGGCCGCCGAGGGTAATCATCACCACATCGGCGGTCAACGCCAATGAGGCACTGGTTCGCGTCAACTGCTGGTAGTAGTGGGCGACGATGCCGGTGCCTGGTGTACGCACCCAGCGGGCACCGGTCAGCCCAAGGATGAGGTTGCGCGCCACGTTGCTGACGGCAAATCCGATATGGGAGAACAGGGCGGCGTCGAAATCGCGCAGCCCTCGTTGCGGATCCTCGTCGGCGGCCGCCTGCATTTCGGTGAACACATAGGGATGGCAGCGGATTGCGCCTTGACCGAAGATAATCAGGCTGCGGGTGAGGATGTTCGCTCCCTCAACGGTGATGGCGACGGGGATCCCCTGGTAGCCGCTGGCGAGATAATTCCTCGGGCCCATGCAGATCCCCCGTCCGCCGTGAACATCCATGGCATCGTTGAGAACCTGGCGCATGCGCTCGGTGAGTTGATACTTGACGATGGCGGACACGACGGCCGGTTTCTCGCCCTGGTCCAGTGCCATCGCCGTCATGGTGCGGGCCGCGTCCATGAGATACGTGTTGCCGCCGATTCGTGCCAGGGCTTCCTGCACGCCTTCGAACTGGCCGACCGGGGTCTTGAATTGACGCCGGATGCCGGCATAGGCGCCGGTCGCGCGGCTGGCGAGCTTTGCCGAGCCGGTGGCGAGTGCCGGCAGCGAAATGGACCGCCCGGCGACCAGCGACTCCATCAGCATCCTCCAGCCCTGTCCCGCCATCTCCGCGCCGCCGATGATCCAGTCGACGGGAATCAGCACGTCCCTGCCCCTGGTCGGACCGTTCAGGAAAGCCTGGTTCATCGGTCGGTGACGGTTGCCGATGGTGATGCCCGGCGTGTCGGTAGGTATGAGGGCGAGAGTAATCCCGCGCTGCTCGGCGCCGCCCAGCAACCCTTCCGGATCGTGCAGCTTGAAGGCGAGCCCGAGCAGCGTCGCCACCGGGCCGAGCGTGATGTAGCGCTTGTCCCAGTTGAGACGAATGGCGAGCACGTCCTTGTCACCGTCAATCGCGGCCCGGCACACCACGCCCAGGTCCGGAATGGCGCTCGCGTCGCTGCCGGCCTCGGGGCCGGTAAGGGCGAAGCAGGGGATGTCCTCGCCGCTGGCGAGGCGTGGAAGGTAATGGTTTTTTTGCGCCTCGGTGCCATAGTGCAGCAATAGCTCGGCGGGGCCGAGCGAGTTCGGCACCATTACCGTCACCGCCGCGCTGCCGCTGCGCGTGGTGAGCTTGGTCACGACCTCCGAGTGTGCCAGGGCGGAGAAGCCGAGCCCGCCGTAGCGCTTCGGAATTATCATTCCGAAAAAGCCCCGGTCCCTGATGAAATGCCAGGTCTCCGGGGAAAGATCCTGACGGCCCTGGGTAATCTTCCAGTCGTCCAGCATCGCGCAGAGCCGCTCCACGGGTCCGTCGAGGAAAGCCCGCTCTTCGTCGCTCAATCGTGGTGCAGGTGTGGACAACAGGCGTTGCCAGTCCGGGCGGCCGCTGAAGAGCTCCCCGTCCCACCACACGGTGCCTGCGTCGATGGCTTCGCGTTCGGTGTCGGACATGCGCGGTAGCGCTTGTCGAAAGGCACCCAGCACATGACGCGTGATCAGCCGGCGCCGCAGGGGCCGCAGGTTGAAAAGCAGGGCGAGGCAGACAAACAGTGTCCACAGCACCGCCGCGCCCAGGGTACCGGTGAGCCCGGCGGCGGTGATTGCGATGAGCACGGCCGCCCCCGCCAGGCTCCACAGCCACAGCGGCGCCCGCTGATAAGCAAGGCCGGTGGCGAGTAGTGCCAGCAGTGTGAGGCCGAGCAAAATCATTGACGGATGCTCCAGCGACCGCTTCCGGACGAAGCGAATCCCAGCGCGGCCGCCGTCGACTGCACGGAACGTTCAGGCTTTGTCATTCGTCGGCGTTGCCGAATAGTTTGCCGGGCAGAAAGGTACCGTGGGTCGAGAGGTCGGTCAGGCCCAGGTTGTCGCTGTCGCTGGTGTCCACCATGAGATGCTTTCGCGAAACATCCCTGTACCATCCGCCGACGACGACATCGTTTCCGGGATGCCTTCCGATGACATTGACCCCGGATTTCAGCGGGTAGTTCACGCCGTTGTCGTCGGTCAGTCGCGGCGTGTCGGCCGCGAAGAGTTGAAACTTGTGGCGTGACAAGATGATCGACAGCGCACCGTTGCCAGGCGTTCGCACTGTCACGGTTTCGCCCCGGGGTAAGCGCGTAAAGCGAATCCGCGATGACTCGGTATCCGGCCCGGGGTCTTCATCGATGATGAGGGTCGATTTCGCACCGCCGTCGGCGGCCGGATCCTGTGCGGCAAGTGGTTCCTGACCACCGAAGCGCTGGGCGTAGATGCTCTTCACGATGTCGCGACGTGCGGCCAGGTACTGCATGTATTTGACGAGTGCCAGGTGCTTGTACTCGTCGAAGCCGGGACTTTCATCGAGCAGAGCCGCCATGATGGCGCTCCACTCGTTGTCTTCCGCGAGGAGATTATCGTCTATGCCTCCCAGCGACTCGCCTACGGCTCCGGGGTCTTTGAGTGCGTCCGCAAGCAGGTCGACGAAGCGTCGCTCCACGTCGCGGATGCTGGTGGCCTCGCTGCGCAGCTCATTGGGCGTAAGCTGCATGAGATTGGTGACGCTGCTCGCCGCGATTTGGGTACGGCCGGACAGGCTGAAGGCGAAGTCGTCCAAGGTCGCAAAGCTGAGCGTGCGCCCGTTGAGTTCAAATTTCAGAGGTCCGCTGCTCATGGCGAATCAACGCGATGTCCCGATGCCCGGTCCGGCTTTCCCAGCGTGCCGCGTCCCGCCCACGGACGGCGGGAAATGCCGGTAATCGATCAATTTTAGATCGGATTCGCGGTTCCAACGCGGATTTTTCAGTCTCCCGGAGGCCGTCGGCGAGCCTTGCGTTGGCAACCCGGACAGGGCGACAATGCCACGAATTCTACGCTGCACTGCGCCATACCGGCATCGACGGTTGCCGTTACCTGAGGTCTTGGGAAGTCTCCATCGTGTATGAGAAAGGCACATACGGGCAGGCCGGGGCGCGCATTCTGCCGGTCCTGATGATCCTCACGGCGGCCCTCCTACCGGCAATCGGGTTGCCGGCTGGCGATGCACGGGCCGCCGCCGTGGCGGCAAAGGTAAAGGTGGAGCTCGTTGCCAGGCCCGGGTCGGCTTCCGGTGCCGCTCAAGACTTCTCAGTCCGTGACGGTGGTGTGTTGCGCTCCGGGGATGGCGTGCAGCTGCGTCTGCAGAGCGATACCGACGCCTACGTCTACATTATTGCCTATGGCAGCAGCAATACTGCCGTTCTCCTGCGTCCCTTTTCCGCCACTGGCGACGACGCCCTGATCCGGCGAGGGCAGGAGGAGATCATACCGGAGGCCGGGGTGTTTCTGCCCCTGGATGGGCGGGAGGGGCGTGAAACGCTGTTTACCATCATCTCGGACGATCCGTTGTTGGGCATCCCGGATCTGCTTCCTCGGATAGAGGCCCACGGGGGCGATCTGAGCGCAATTACCACCATGATCGAAGCTGATTACCCCCTGGCCGGGCGCCTGACCTTCAAGCATATCGGGGCTACGCCGCTGGTGGGCGTGGCCCCGACCGTGCCGCGGGCGTCCCCGGAGACGTCGAGCCCCACGGCCAAAACGGAGACGACCGATGGCAATCCCCCGCTGGTCGCCGGCGCGACCCTGCTACCGCCGGCAAGCAGTGGCTGGTCGGTGCCGTCGACCCGGGGTTTCGGCACCAGTGAGGCGGCGACGGCCGGGGCTGCGCCGGCCGCCGCAAGCGCGAGCGCCGGCAGCGGCAAGCCCACGAGTGCCCCGCCGGTGGCTGCCGAGACGACGCCAGGCGATGCCGGCAAGGTGCCGGTCAGCCAGGCTTCCCCCATCCCCGTATCGTCCGCGTTGCGCGAAGCCAGGGAGGCGGCGGGAATTGACGAACACCAGTTTCGAGGCATTCTGGCCACGCTTCCCGATAGCGGCCGGGCCGCGGTACCGGAGTCGCTTCGCAAACCATTCCAGGAGCAGGGCGTATTGAGCGCCGAAGGCAGCCGCATTCGCGCCCTCGACCGCGCAGGGCTCGAATCCGACACGAGCTGGCCGAGCGACAACGGTGGCTCCCCGGAAAATCTTCAGAATTAGCCGCCGTAAAAAAGGATCCCGGTGTGAGCGAAACACGCATTATCAAGAAATACCCCAATCGTCGTCTCTACGACACCGAAATCAGCAGCTATATCACGCTGGGAGATGTTCGCCACCTGGTCATGCAGCACGTGGATTTTCGCGTGCAGGAGGCCAAGAGCAAGCAGGACATCACCCGCAGCATTCTGCTGCAGATCATTCTCGAGCGTGAAGAAGAGGGGGAGCCCATCTTCAGCGAGCCGGTGCTGCAGGAAATCATCCGATTTTATGGCGACTCCCTGCAGGGCATGATGACCAGCTATCTCGAAAAAAGCCTCAAGCTGTTCGTGGAGCAGCAGGACAAATGGCGCGGCAGCATGACCAACGTCATGGTGGGGGACCCTCTGGCTATCATGCGCGACGTCGCCGAGCAGAATCTCACCATTTGGAAAGAGATGCAGGAGAGCTTCCTCGGCGGCGCCATGTCCGGCGGTGGTTCGGCAACCCGCAAGGGTAAACGGGACTCCGACAAGTCCTGACCCCCGGCGCGCCTTGCCCCCCGGCGGGGACCGCCGTCACAGCAAATTGACGCCGTGTTGACAGGGGTGCCGCTCCTGCCTACCATTCCTTATCGATGTGTTGCGCTGCAACATTCAATCCATGCGAGCCGCCGCTACCGGTGAGCGCGGCGATTCATCGCAGACATTCTCAATACGGCCAGGTACCGCCACCGGGCCCCGCGATCAACGGCAGGCCCGGATCCGCGTACCGAAAGGGGGATACCCATGACGAAACGAGTGGCATTGGTAACCGGTGGGGCAGGGGAGCTTGGCAGGGCTATCTGTGAGCGCCTGGCCAGCCAGAATTGCCGCGTTGTTGCCATGGATATCAGCGTCCGCAATGGCGCCGGCGAGTGGCAGGATCGGATGCGCGCCGCGGGCCACGAGTTGGCGCTGGTACACGGAGATGTCACCTGCTTCGATTCCTGCGCGGCCGCCGTCACCCAGGCCGAGGAATCCGCAGGTCCCATCGATATTCTGATCAACTGTGCCGGCATCACCCGGGACGCCAAGCTTTCCAACATGGCCCCTGACATGTGGAACGAGGTGCTGACCACGAATCTGGACAGCGTCTTCAATATCACCCGGCACGTGGTCCAGGGCATGACCGAGCGGGGCTTCGGGCGCATCATCAATATTTCGTCCCTGAACGGTGAGAAGGGGCAGTTCGGCCAGACCAACTATTCGGCGGCCAAGGCGGGCATGCACGGCTTTACCATGGCGCTCGCCCAGGAGGTGGCGCGAAAGGGCGTGACCGTCAATACCGTGTCGCCTGGCTATATGGACACGAACATGGTGCGCGCCGTGCCCGATGACGTTCGGGAGCAGATTCTGGAGCAGATCCCCCTGGGCCGTTTCGGTCGGACCACGGAAATCGGCGCCGTGGTGGGCTTTCTCGCCTCCGAGGACGCTTCCTACGTCACCGGGGCCAATTTCAGCGTCAATGGCGGCCACCATATGCACTGACCGAGGCCGGCGGCACAGCCCCACCGCGCCTATCCTGGTGCTTCCAGGACCGTTAGAGCTCTTGACATCCCCGTCCGGCAACCCTATATTGCACTGCAACAATGTTGCAATGCACAATAAGTGCTGAGCCGGTAATTGAAATCTGGAGAGTGACAGCCATGCAGAACGATATCCTCAAGAACATCGAGACCCTGAACAAGGCGGCCATCGAGTCCGCCAAGCGTCTGGGCGACATCAATATGCGCACCTTTGAGAAGCTTGCGCAGCGCAACATCGAGGCAGCCGCCGACTACCTGGATGGTAGTGTGCAGCAGCTCAAGCTGATGGGTGAAGCCAAGGACATCCAGGCTGCGGTCACGGAGCAGACCCGCCTGAGCACGGAGCTCAACGAGAAGTTCGTCGAGCACGCGAAGAAGACCGCCGAGGTTTTGAGCGAGGTCAAAGGCGAGCTCACGGATTGGGCCCAGGATGGCATGAAGGCCGTCGGTAACGGCAGCAAGAAGGCTGCTTAAAGGCCGCCATTCGCCCCCGGGATCTAACGGGGACAGATTTCAAATCTGTCCCCGCCTGTCCCCATTCCGGTGGTGACCTGACAGGCGCCCATTAAAGTCCCCCCACAAAGCGCCGATAGGACACTCTAGGAGCCACGACAGCGTCTCCACGCAACGACCCGGCGAGGCCCGCCAACGGCGCCGGCCGCTTTGTGCCAAACGCGTCACAAAGCCCCGTCCCGACAGGGAATTTCCCTGTCGGGACGGGTGTTTCAGCGGGCCCGTCGGTGGCCAAGAGGTCACCAATAAACTACTATTTACGCGTCTTAAACGTTCCCCGAAAGGCACTAAAAAAGCATGGCGGTTACCACTGCAAAGGTCCAGGTCACGGGCCTCGCGCGCAAGTTGGTCATGGATGGCCTGCTCACCGAGGAGGCTGCGGCCAAGGCCTGGGAAGAGGCGATCTCCAGCAAGATTCCCTTTGTCTCCCACGTGGTCAGCACCCGCCTGGTCTCCGCTACGGCGGTAGCCCAGGTAGCCGCGGACGAGTTCGGCGTACCCGTGCTCGACATCAGCAGCATCGAGATCGATACCGACGTCACCAAGCTGGTGAAGGAGAGACTCGTCCGCGAGAACCACGCGCTGCCCATCTACAAGCGCGGCAACCGATTGTTTATCGCCGTCTCCGACCCGACCAACCTGCAGGCGTTAGACGAGATCAAGTTCGCCACCCGGGCCCAGACCGAGGCCATCCTGGTGGAAGACGACAAGCTCGTGAAGGCCATCGAAAAGGCCCTGGACGCGGCCGATCCCTCCATGGGCATGGGTGACGACGACGATCTGGAGGGGCTGGAAGACCTGGAAATCGGCGGCGACGAGCCCGAGCAGGACGACACCGGTCTGGACGTGGACGACGCTCCGGTGGTGAAATTCGTCAACAAGCTGCTGCTCGACTGCATGAAGAAAGAGGCCTCCGACATCCACGTCGAGCCTTACGAAAAATTCTGCCGGGTGCGTCTGCGCATCGACGGGGTGCTCATCGAGGTCGCGAAGCCACCTCTGGCGCTGGCCAACAAGATCTCCGCGCGCATCAAGGTCATGGCGCGCCTCGATGTCTCGGAGCGCCGGGTCCCCCAGGACGGCCGAATCAAGCTGAAACTCTCCAAGAACAAGTCCCTCGATTTTCGCGTCAGCACCTGCCCGACACTGTACGGCGAGAAGAGCGTGCTGCGTATGCTCGATTCGAGCATGAGCATTCCCATCGAGCAGTTGGGTTACGAAGACTATCAGCTGAAAATCTTCATGGAGAATCTGAAAAAGCCCTACGGCATGTTCCTGGTCACGGGACCTACTGGTAGCGGCAAGACCGTGTCGCTCTACAGCGGTATCAACCTGCTCAACAAGGTCGACATCAATATCTCCACCGCCGAGGACCCGGTCGAAATCAACCTGCCCGGCGTCAACCAGGTGCAGATAGACGAACGTACCGGGATGACCTTCCCAAAAGCGTTGAGGGCATTTCTGCGCCAAGACCCCGACATCATACTGGTGGGCGAGATTCGAGATCTCGAAACCGGGAATATCGCTATCAAAGCCGCCCAGACGGGTCATATGGTCATGTCTACCCTGCACACCAACGACGCCCCACAGACCCTGACCCGAATGGTGGACATGGGCATCATGCCGTTCGCCATTGCGACGTCGATCAACGTCGTGACCGCGCAACGCCTGGGACGGCGCCTGCATAGCTGCAAGGAGGTCGTCGACGTCCCCAAGGAGGCGCTCCTCAAGGAAGGCTTCAGCCAGAAGGCGCTCGCCAGAGGCGATTTTTCGGTTTACCGCCCGGTCGGATGCGACGGATGCAACGCCGGTTTCAAAGGCCGCGTGGGTATTTACCAAGTCATGCAGATTTCGGAAGAGATGAAACGTCTCATCATGGAAGGCAGGAATTCCATCGATCTCGCCGATCAGGCGCTGCGCGAACGCATTCCCGATCTTCGCATGTCCGCTCTCAAGAAGGTCAGGGACGGCCTTCTAAGCCTGGACGAGCTGAACCGGATTACCCAGGAGTAGAACATGGCGCAAGCGGCCGTAAAATCGGTGATGTTTGTCTGGGAAGGCCGGGACAAACAGGGCAAGAAAGTAAAGGGTGAAATGAGCGGCACCAGCGATGCCCTGGTCAAAGCCATGCTTCGGCGCCAGGGGATCAATCCCATGCGCGTCAAGAAAAAGCCGATGCCGCTGTTCGGCAGCGGTGGCAAGAGGATCACGGCAAAAGATATCTCAGTCTTCAGCCGCCAGCTTGCGACCATGATGTCTTCCGGCGTTCCCCTCGTGCAATCCTTCGAAATCGTCAGCAAGGGTCACGAGAACATCAACATGCAGAAACTCATTCTGGACGTCAAAGCGCATGTAGAGGCGGGCAACAATCTGGCAGACGCACTGGCAAAGCATCCGCTGCACTTCGACGATCTCTATGTGGCTCTCGTACGAGCCGGTGAAGCAGCCGGCATCCTGGAGTCGCTGTTGGACAAGATTGCGACCTACAAGGAAAAGACGGAGGCGATCAAGGCCAAGATCAAGAAAGCCCTTTTCTATCCGGCTGCGGTTCTCGTCATGGCCTTCGTCGTAACCGCCGTTTTGATGATTTTCGTTATTCCGCAGTTCGCCACTCTGTTCGAAGATTTCGGCGCGGATCTGCCGGCGATGACATTGTTCGTCATCACCGCGTCGAACTTTTTCGTCAAATACTGGGTCCTTATCTTCGGCGGCGTCGGCGGCAGCATATGGGGATTTATGCAGCTCAAGAAGCGCAACAGGAAGTTTCGGCACATTCTCGAGCGTCTGTCTCTCAAAATCCCCGTGATCGGCGACATACTCGTCAAGGCGACGATCGCCCGATTTGCTCGCACGCTGGCCACCATGTTCGCAGCCGGCGTGCCTCTGGTCGAGGCCATGGATTCAGTCGCCGGTGCATGCGGCAACATCGTGTTCGGAACGGCCATTCTCAGGATGCGAGACGAAATTGCGACCGGTACGCAGCTGCAGGCAAGTATGCGCGATACACATCTATTTCCGAACATGGTCGTGCAGATGGTTGCCATCGGCGAGGAGTCCGGCTCCATCGATCACATGCTGGGAAAAGTCGCCGACTTTTACGAAGAAGAGGTCGACAACGCCGTCGACGCCATGAGCAGTCTCATGGAACCCGCGATCATGGCTGTGCTCGGCGTGCTCATCGGCGGGCTCGTCATCGCCATGTATCTGCCGATTTTCAAAATGGGCGAAGTCGTCTGACCCAGAGCGAGAAGCTCCTTCTCGAATAAGCCGCCCCGGGGCAGATAATGCTGGTAATTCAATATCTGGCGGAGAATCTGCCCGTTCTACTGATTTTCGCAGGACTGCTGGGTTTGGTCGTAGGCAGCTTCCTCAACGTGGTCATCCACCGGCTACCGAAGATGATGGAGCGCGAGTGGCGCAGCCAGTGCGCCGAAGTGCTCGAGGGTGACGCGCCGCTCGAGCGGCAACAAGCCTATAACCTGGTCGTGCCGCGCTCCCAATGCCCCGGCTGCGGTCACCGGATCACGGCGCTGGAAAACGTACCGGTGTTCAGCTATCTGGCTCTCGGGGGTCGATGTTCCCAGTGCGGGTGGCGGATACCGTTGCGTTATCCGGCGGTCGAGCTTCTGACCGGACTGCTGTCGGTGATCGTCGTGTGGCGATTCGGACTGAGCGTCCAGGCTGGTGGCGCCTTGCTATTGACCTGGGCGCTCGTCGCCCTGAGTTTCATCGACTTTGACACGCAATTTCTTCCCGACTCGATCACTCTACCCTTCCTGTGGCTGGGACTTGCGTTCAACGTGACGGAGACTTATACGACGACACAAGCAAGCGTTGTCGGCGCCATCGCTGGTTACCTGGTGCTTTGGTCCGTATATCATCTGTTCCGTCTGCTGACGGGCAAGGAAGGAATGGGATATGGCGACTTCAAGCTGCTGGCACTGTTCGGAGCCTGGCTGGGGTGGTCAGCCGTGCCACTCATCGTACTGCTGTCGTCGTTCGTTGGAGCCATCATCGGCGTTGGAATGATCGCTTTACGAGGCCACGACAGGAATATTCCCATTCCATTCGGTCCCTATCTCGCCATGGCCGGGTGGATAGCGCTCATGTGGGGAAATCAACTGGTCGACGCCTACCTGGACGTGAGCGGGTTGACTCGGTGAACGTCCGCGTGCCGACGGCTCCTTCTCCGTGAGACCTGTTCTAGTCATTGGCATTACCGG
>CAXMNG010000205.1:0-5512 GCA_964194585.1 Salibacteraceae bacterium
CGAGCTCAGCGTCGGTTTTTTGATCAGCTCGTTGAAATCTTTTTTCGCGAGTCGCATCAGCTGACCATCGGTGAGCATGGTCACGGTGGCGTTGCGCTTGGATTCCGACACCAGCGCTTCCTCACCAAAGCAGTCGCCTGCGCCGAGTTCGGCCAACTTCGACGTTTTGCCGTTCGCCGCCGATTTACGCGTGACCAGACAGCGGCCGGATTGAACGATGTAGTAGTAGTCACCCGTGCCTCCCTGCTCCACGACGACGTCGCCGGCCCGAATATCCATCGCCTCCATGTTGGTGAAGACGCTCTGAATGTTGGCTGCCGGCAAACGGCTGAACAGATCGGAGCCGAGCATGCGGGTCATCCAATCCCCGTCGCTATCGTCCACCAGGTCGAGCACTTCCACCTGGCTGCCTTCGGCGTCGAAGCGATCGTCGGAAAGCAGTCGATCGAGTACGGTGCGATCGATCTTGAATACCTGCAGCGGAGTTTTTGCGCGCGCCGAGAGCTGGCGCGGCTGCAGCTGGGCGAGCGCGTGGCGTGCGTCCTGAGTATGGGAATTGACTTGTTTGACCAGCTGACCGTCGGCGACCAGCTCGAGCTCCCCCTCGATGACGAAGAAGGAGAAGTTGTCCTTGTCGCCCTGCTTGAAGACGTAGCGTCCCCTGCGGTACTTGACGATCGTGCCCTGGCGCAGAACCTCCTCCTGGTGCTGCGCCGGCAGGCCATTGACGGGGATCAACTCCCGCACGGCGTCGGCAAACTGGTCGGTGGCAGGGGCCATCTGGCTGGTCAAATGCTCTATGCTTTCGCGAGGTTACATTCTACCGATCCGGGGTGCGGGCGAAACCATCCGGGCCGGCCGGGCAGCTGCCGCCGTGTGCCTGATCTGTCGCGTGTTTGGATCGCCGGGCGGGCAGTCGACCCCCGAACTCGCCCGTCCCCGTTGAATCTATCGGCAATTCTGCCCCAAAAGCACAGGGGCAGGGGCTCGCCGGGCACCCGCCCGCCAACGGGCCGGTGCTACGCTTGTGGTAGCCGGCCTGGTCGAAGGCCGGCCGTGGAGTAGGAATGAAAAGACAGCGAATGCGGGTCCTGATCACCGGTGGTGCCGGATTCCTCGGCTCTCACCTGTGTGAGCGATTGCTCGGTGAGGGCCACGAGGTCCTGTGCGTCGACAATTTCTACACGGGCACCAAGGAGAATGTGCTCGGTCTCCTCGATGACCCGCATTTCGAGCTCATGCGCCATGACATCACCTTCCCCCTCTATGTGGAGGTGGACGAGATTTACAATCTGGCCTGCCCCGCATCCCCGGTTCACTACCAGTTCGATCCGGTACAGACCACCAAGACCAGCGTTCACGGGGCCATCAATATGCTCGGGCTCGCCAAGCGTGTGCGGGCGACTATACTGCAGGCCTCCACCAGCGAGGTTTATGGCGATCCGGAAGTTCATCCCCAGACGGAGGCTTACTGGGGCAGGGTGAATCCCATCGGACCCAGGGCCTGTTACGACGAGGGTAAGCGCTGCGCGGAGACCCTGTTCTTCGACTACTACGGCCAGCACGGCCTGGGTATCAAGGTGGCGCGCATATTCAATACTTATGGCCCACGCATGCATCCCAATGACGGACGCGTGGTGTCGAATTTCATCGTCCAGGCATTGAGCAACGAGCCCATTACGATTTACGGTGACGGGTCGCAGACGCGTTCCTTTTGTTATGTGGACGATCTGATCGATGGTCTGGTGCGGCTGATGGCGAGCGAAGCTGCTTTCATCGGGCCGCTGAACCTGGGTAATCCCACAGAGATCACCATAGGGGAGCTCGCCGAGCAGATCGTGTCCATGACCGGTGCGCGCTCGCCCATCGACTACCAGCCGGCGCCCCAGGACGATCCGAGCCGGCGCTGCCCGGATATTTCCCTGGCGGGTGAGCGCATCGACTGGGTGCCACGCGTCGGGTTGGAAGAGGGGTTGAAGCATACGGTGGCGTATTTTGAGAAACTACTTTCAGAACAGTAGCCAGACTATTGATAGACGATAGATTACAGAGAGTTATGCGGATTAATTAAAGTAATATCGAGGAAGTGCCGTCGTACCGGCGGTCAATCGGGGGATATGGCGAAAACTGCACTCATTACCGGCGTCACCGGACAGGATGGCGCTTACCTGGCCGAGTTTCTGCTCGGCAAAGGCTACGATGTGCACGGCATCAAGCGCCGGGCCTCGCTGTTCAACACCGATCGGGTGGATCATCTCTACCAGGATCCCCACGAAAGCAATCGCGATTTCGTTCTTCACTACGGCGATACCACGGACGCCACCAATCTGCTGCGTGTCATCCAGTCGGTCAAGCCCGACGAGATATACCACCTCGCGGCCCAGAGTCACGTGGCGGTGTCGTTCGAAACCCCGGAGTACACGGCCAACGCCGACGGACTGGGAACCCTGCGCATGCTGGAGGCGATTCGCATCCTGGGTCTGGATAAAACGGCACGCTTTTATCAGGCGTCGACCTCGGAGCTCTTTGGCAAGGTCTCGGAGACACCACAGACCGAGCGCACGCCGTTTTACCCGCGCTCGCCTTACGCGGTCGCCAAGCTGTATGCCTACTGGATAACCGTCAACTACCGAGAGGCCTACGGTCTATTTGCCTGCAACGGCATTCTCTTCAATCACGAATCCCCGATCCGTGGCGAGACCTTCGTCACGCGCAAGATTACCCGGGCGGTCGCGCGCATCGCGCTGGGTCTGCAGGAACGGCTGTACCTGGGCAATCTGGATGCTCGTCGTGACTGGGGCCATGCCCGGGATTTCGTCGAGGCGCAATGGCTGATGCTGCAACAGGAGCAGCCCGAAGACTTCGTCATCGCCACCGGCCGGCAGCACTCGGTGCGCGAGTTCGTGCAAATTGCGTTCGCACAAGCCGGCATCGACCTGCGATTCGAAGGCAGCGGCGCCGACGAGAAAGCCATCGTCGAGTCGGTGCGTGAGGTCGAGGGCTTGAAGGCAGCATGTGCCATCGGCGCGGAGCTCGTGTGGGTGGACCCGCGCTATTTCCGGCCCACCGAGGTGGAAACTCTGCTCGGCGACCCCAGCAAGGCCCGCGAACTGCTGGGGTGGCGGCCACGCGTCGGTTTCGCCGAGCTGGTGGAGGAAATGGTGCGTGAAGATCTGGCCCTGGCCCGGCGCGACAAGCACTCCCGCGACCTCGGCTTCAAAACCTTCGACCACCATGAGTAGCGGCACCGCCACCACGTCCACATCCTTACCAGCATCCATTCGCCAGGCACGCATCTACGTTGCGGGCCACCGTGGCCTGGTGGGATCGTCGGTGCTGCGGGCGCTCGCCAGCGCCGGATGCGAGGGGCTCGTAACGCGCGATCACAGTGCCCTCGAGCTCACCGACAGGGCCGCGGTGGAGGAGTTTTTTGCCGCTGAGCGTCCGGAGCTGGTGCTCCTGTGTGCTGCCAAGGTGGGCGGCATCGGCGCCAACAACGATTTTCCCGCCGAGTTCATCCATGTGAATCTGGCCATTCAATCCAACGTCATCCACGCTGCCTGGCGGACCGGGGTTCAGCGCCTCCTGTTTCTGGGCTCCTCGTGCATTTATCCTCGGAATTGCCCGCAGCCCATCCGCGAAGAGTACCTGCTCACGGGGCCCCTGGAGGCCACCAACAGGCCCTATGCCATTGCGAAGATTGCCGGAGTGGAAATGTGCTGGTCTTACAACCGCCAGTACGGCACCCGCTATCTGACGCTCATGCCCACCAACCTCTACGGACCCGGTGACAACTACGATCTGGAGACTTCCCATGTGCTGCCGGCGCTCATCCGCAAATGCCACGAGGCCAAGGCCGCGGGTGCCAACCAGGTGCAGGCCTGGGGAAGCGGCACACCCTGCCGCGAGCTGCTCTACAGCGACGACCTGGCGGGTGCCGTGGTCTTTCTTCTGGGGCTGGAGGAAGGGCAGCTGGACGTGCATTTCAATGACGAAAAGCCGCCGCTCATCAACATCGGCGGCGGCCAAGACCAGAGTATTGCCGAGCTGATGGATGTGGTTAAAAAAGTCGTTGGCTTCGAGGGCGACGTGATCTGGGACCGAAGCCGTGCCGACGGCACGCCGCGCAAGCTACTGGACGTATCGGCCATGCATGCCCTGGGATGGCGCCACAAGACGCCCCTGGAGGAGGGCATTCGCCTGGTTTACGAGGATTTCCTGACAAACTGGCGAGACTGAATCCGGATCATCGCGATTCGAAGCGCATGGAGAAATCGATCGCCCGCACATTCTTGGTGAGAGCGCCCACGGAGATGTAATCCACGCCGCTGCTCGCCAGCTCCGGTAGATCCTCGATGGCGACGTTTCCGGAAATTTCCAGCTTCGCCCGCCCGCGGGATCGTGCGACTGCCTCGCCGATTTCCGCCCGGTCGAAATTATCCAGCATCACGACGTCTGCACCGGCCGTCAGAGCTTCGTCGAGCTGGATGAGATCGTTTACTTCCACTTCGACGGTCAGATCCGGATTGGCGTGCCGAGCCGCGGCTACGACTGGCGCGATGGAGCCGGCGTTGGCGATATGGTTGTCCTTGATGAGAACGGCATCGAACAGCCCCGAGCGGTGATTGTGACAACCGCCGCAACGCACGGCGTATTTCTGGGCGCTGCGCAGTCCCGGCAGTGTTTTTC
This sequence comes from Salibacteraceae bacterium, assembly GCA_964194585.1. Lineage (GTDB taxonomy): Bacteria > Pseudomonadota > Gammaproteobacteria > HK1 > HK1 > JAABYT01. The sequence continues at coordinate 4,690 of CAXMNG010000205.1, forward strand.
GCGTATCGAGAATCCGCGTACTGCTGCCTTGGAGAGCACGGGCATAGCTTCGCGCGATGGTCGCAGTGCCGGAAAGCAGCTGCAGGAAGTTGAGCCCCGTGCGCTCGCCAGTCAGGATCGGCGCAGCTGGTCCCGTGACGGTGCAGACAACGTCACCTGCTTCTATCGTATCGGCGTCGCCGGCGCGCCAGTGAACCGCGATCTCCGGACACAATTGCCGGAATACCTCGTCGAACCACGCCACGCCACACAGCACGGCGGATTCACGACACACCACCGACGCGGTGGCGGTGGCGTCGGGCGCCAGCAGTGTCGCCGTCACGTCCCCGCTGCCCACATCCTCTTCCAGCGCCAGGCGTACGGTCGTGGATACGTCATCGGGGCGTGGTGACGCCGGGTCCTTGCTCATGGGGATGTCTCTATTGTCGCTGCCGGCGGCGGCCGTGGGACTATTGACGAATAGTAAGCTCTCGATCCCGTTGCGTGAACTCCAGCTTGCGCAGGAATGTCATGCCCAGCAGCACCTCTTCACTCTGCATGTGGGGATTGATGTCGGCGCGGACGTTTTCGAGCTGGATATTACCGAGCCGGACGTCGTCGAGTCGCGTGGCATAGGTGGTAATGGTGCCATTGGCGGTATTCGCCCGCAAAGGCGCGCCACTCTTGAGGCCCAGGCGACGCGCAACGCTGGCGGGCACCGAAACGGAGGTCGCACCGGTATCCAGCAGGAAGGTGACCGGATGGCCGTTGATGGCGCCGTTGGCAACGTAGTGGCCGGCCCGATTTTGCCGCAGGACGACCTCGCGGACACCGTCGGCGCGCA
>CAXMNG010000206.1:0-7247 GCA_964194585.1 Salibacteraceae bacterium
CATCAGTATGTCGCACTGCGCGAGCTCGGCCGCGGCCGTGAGCACCAGTTCGTCGTGCTCGGCCCTGTCGCCCCACAACAGTGCGTCGATGGCGCCCGCCACCCGATTCGCCTGCAGCACATATTTAAATGAGTGGGTACCTGCGTATCGTGCGATGTCGGACTGCATCATCTCCAGGGTGCCCTCTGCCGTCGCCAGCAAACCGAGCTTGCGATCCCGGGGCCCGGCGAAGGCCTCCTCGATCATGGACTCATAGGCAGTCAACACCGGGATGTCGAGCCGTGTCCGGGCTGCCTCGACGGAATCGCCGAACAGAGAGCCGGTGAACAGGATCGCCTGCGCGCCCGATTGTGAGCTGAAGCGCAACAACGCCTCAATACGTTCTTCGATTTTCCGATTCACGCCGCCGGCCTTGTTGAAGTCTACGTACAGGGATTCATCGTAAAGGCTGACCGTCTCGGCCTCGGGCCACATGCGCGCGAAGGTTGCCTCGATCGGTGCGATCGAAGCGTGCAGAGCGTGTACCAATCCGATCCGGGGGCCCATAGTGACCGGCACTCCAACGGGTAGATGGGACAGAACCGTCTAAGCTATTCCACCTCTTCGGGCAGGATATCCTTGTTGACGCCGTGGGACAGCATGTCCTCGATCACGCCGTCCTCGATGCCGATCTGCAGAGCGTCGTTGACGCGGTTGAAGAAGCCGCAGAGCGCCGTGCGCACCGTGAGCTCGACGATCTGCTCCTCGCTGAAGTGTTGGCGCAGATCCTCGAAGATCGCATCGCGCATGGTTTGCGGCTTCTCGGTCACCTGCACCGCGTAGTCGCGCACCAGCCGATCCACCTCGTCGAGGCCGGGGCAGTCGGGTTCGAGGATGTGCTCGACGGTTTCCGCCGCGAGTCCCTGCTCGACCAGCCGCGGCGCGTGATGGGAGACGCAGTAGGTGCACTCGTTGAGCTTCGAGACCACCACTAACGCGATTTCCAGATAGCGCTTCGGCAGGACGCCCTCGTCTTTGAGATCGAGCAGCAGTCCCTGGATATGCTTCAAGACCACCGGGCGGTGGGCGAACACCTTCACCTGGTTCAAGAACGGGCCGTACTCGCGCGCGAAGCGTTCATATATGGGCTGGACGTCCTCCGGTACCTCGTGGATCTCGACATCGCGTACACGTGCCATGTGAAAGTCTCCTAATCGGTGACGCCCCGATGCCGGCGGAACTATCGAACCGCACGAACTGCCTAAGCTCTATGCCGACGTGCAGAGTACCCAATTCTGGCGAGTTATATTACGATAAATGAATACAAGCGCCGGCAAGACCGGTGAGGATAGTGTCATGGACCCGAATATCCAAGCGAACAGGGCGGGACGCTGGCTCATCTCCCTGGCGGTGGTCTTGCTGCTGGTCCAGACAGGTTTCGCCGCCGAGAAGAAAGGCGAGTTCTTCGGCGCCATGGAAACCGAGTACCCGGATTGGTTCAAAGAGAGCTTCCTCGAGCTCGAAGAGGACGTGCAGGAGGCCGGAGAGGCGGGCCGGCGGGTGATGCTGTTTTTCCACCAGGCAGGCTGCCCGTACTGCAACCTGCTGGTGGAGCGCAATCTCGCCCAGAAGGACATCGAGAAGACCATGCGCAAGCACTTCGATGTCATCGCGATCAATTTGTGGGGTGATCGCGACGTGGCCACGGTGGATGGTCAGACGTTCACCGAAAAGAGCTTCGCCGCAGCCCTCCGTGTGCAGTACACGCCCACGTTGATCTTTCTGAACGAACAGGGCCGCGCCGTACTGCGCATAGACGGCTACTACCCACCGCAGAACTTCCGGGTCGCGCTGAACTACGTCGCGGAACGCAAAGAGAAACAGTCGAGCTTTCGTGAGTACTACGCCTCGGCGATGCCGAAAACGGCCAGCAGTGAGCTGAACGGGGAGAGCTTCTTCAGCAGCTCGCCCTATGTGCTCACCCGCGACGCCACGATGCAATCGCTACCGCTCGCGGTGTTCTTCGAGCAGGGCGAGTGCCCGAACTGCGACACCCTGCACCGAAAGGCCCTCGCGGATCCGTCCACGCGCGCACTCATCGAGCAGTTCGAGAGCGTGCAACTCGACATGTGGTCCGACACGCCGGTGATTACGCCTGCAAACAAGCGCACGACTGCCAGGGACTGGGCCAGGGAGCTGGACATCACCTATGCACCGACCATCGTGTATTTCAACCGCCAGGGTGAAGAGATCATCCGCTCGGATTCCTACTTCCGGATCTTCCACACGCAATCGGTGATGGACTACGTGCTGAGCGAAGCGTACCGAGACGAGCCCAGCTTCCAGCGCTACATATCGGCGCGCGCCGATGCGATCCGCGAAAAGGGTATCGACGTCGATCTCTGGCGCTGACCGCGGAAATCGATCAGCGATTCAACGATTCGAGCCAGGCCGACACGACTGCGATCAGCTCGTCGTCTTTGTCCCTGAAATCATGATCCGCGTCTTCCACCATCACCTGACTGGAATGCGCGTTGCCGGCAGCATCGGCGGCACGCCCGGGTGCATCGCGCACCACCGCCGGATAGTCGTCGCTGCCGAAGACATCCAGCACCGGGACCGTCATGCGGTCCAGCGGAAACGGTTTCTTCATCGGCTGGCCGTAATCGGTGGCGCCCATACCGATACCGACGAAGGCGGCGATCTCGCCGTCTCCGAAGGCCTCGATGTACGCCATGGCCATGTGCACGCTGCAACTGTGGGCAATGATCACGATCCGGGAGATCCCCTGCTCACGCAGAAACGCGATACCGGCCGCGATGCGGGGAAAGGCGGCGGGAAAAATAGGCACGTAATCGTAATACTTGGCGTCCTTCTCGAGCACCGGCATCTGCAGAGACAGCGTGTGCCAGCCGTGCTCGGGAAGCACCGTGCGCAGCGGTCTGACCACCTCCACCCAGTCCGGATGAAAGCCACGGCCGTGCAGAACGATGGCGGCGCCGCGCGCCGGCATCTCTTCGGAGGCAGTGTAGATAGCGAGAAATTTCGTATCACTGGCCGTATCTTTGGCGGTACTCCCGGCGTGCAATGTCACCGCATCACCATCCATAATGGAGTCGACGATCTCGCTCGCGAGTCTGCGCTCGCGCTCGAGATCTTGAGCCGGCAGCGCCGATGCGCCCGCGAGCCCCAGGCACAGTACGACCGCCCGCAGGGTCGCCATGGACGCGGGCCGGTTGCTGGCAGATCCTGCATCGCTGATCGGGATCATGGATCCACGATACCCTAGGGGACACGGTACGGTGAAGTCGTGTGAAGCGAAGCAAAGGAGAATGAACATCAGGAAAGCAGGGAGTACGCGGGGATGGGCGAAACTGGCCTTGATGTCGTTGTGCCTCTATGCATTCGCGGCGCAGGCTGCCGATGCGCCGCGGGACGCCGACGAGCACTTTTTTCAAGACACCTTCGGGAACTTCAGCGAGGAGCTGGCCCTCGCCCGCGAGCAGGGAAAACGCGGCATCCTCATCTTCTTCGAGTTGGTCGAGTGCCCGTTCTGCCACCGCATGAGGCAGACGGTACTCAATCGACCCGAGGTGCAGGATTGGTACCGTGAGCGCTTCCTGATCTTCGCCGTCGATATCGAGGGTGAAACAGAGGTAACCGACTTTCAGGGAACGACCATGACGGCCAAGGACTTCGCGTTTCGGGTGAACCGAATTCGGGCGACACCAGTGTTCATGTTCTACGACCTGCAAGGTACGCCGGTGGTTCGGTACACGGGCGTCACCCGGGATGCCGACGAGTTCCTGTGGCTTGGCGAGTTCGTCGCGGACAATCACTACCAGAACACCAAGTTCACGCGTTTCAAACGGGCCAAGCTAGCCGAACGGAAAGCATCCCAGCTGACGCAATGAGGATGCCCGGTTCCGAGTGCAAGTCCCGGCGGGCGGCCCTGAGTGTGTCGTTGCTGCTGGCCTTCGGGGTTTCCGCCAGCGAGCCCGGCACCCCGCTGCCCGAGCCCTTGACCCTGCCGGCCGCGCTCTCCATGGCCGACGCCACGCACCCCGATATCGCGGCCGTGGAAGCGGACAATGCTGCCCGCCAGGCCGAGCAGCTGGCCGTCGAAGCACTCACCGGCGTGGCGACGCGTTTCGATGCCGACGATCGCGCCGACGGGATGTTGCTCGAGCATGCGCGCCAGCACCGGCGAACCCATATTCTGCGCCGCTATCTGGGGGTGCTGCTCGCAGATGTGACATTTACCCTCGAAAACGAAGCCATGGCCATGGCCTATGTGCGCATGGACAGGACTCGCGAGCGCCACACGCTGGGGCAGGTCTCCGACATCGCAATGGCGGAACGCACCAGTCGCTACCAGGCGGCGCGAAGCCAACGCTATGCCGCCGAGGCCAAGCAACGGGCCAGCCGATCGCGGCTCGCCCTGGCGCTCAATCGCCCCGGGGAGCTGGCCACGACGCTGCTACCGCCGCGGCTCCCCGGCAACCACGCCGAGCGGCCGAAGCTCGAGGAAATCGAGGCCCGTGCCCTGAGCGACAATACCCGCCTGCGAGCCCTGCGCTTACGCATGCAGGCGGCGCGCCAGCGACTGGAGGCCACCCGCAAAGCCGCGGACTCGGCGACAAAGGGTGGTGCACGGGAAAGCGACGGAATGATCTCACGGGAGCGCGTTCTGAGCGCCGCCGTGGCCGGGCACCAGGCGGAGCTGGCGCGACTCCGGGGCCGGCTCGACAAGCTCCAGCTGGAGGTGCGGCAGGCGGTCCTGGACGCCTGGCTCGAGCTCGAGACGCTCTACGTCGTACGCCAGAAGGCCAGCGACTACGCGGACTACCGGGATCTCTATCTGGATCTCAACCGGGCGCTCTACGAGCAGGAAGTGAATGCCGATCTGGGCGACGCCATGGTCAAGACCTCCGAAGCGCGCCTGGGCAGCGTGCAGACGGAGTTTGCAATCGCCGAAACCTGGGCGCGCATCCGACTGCTCACCGGGACTTCGCCGGAGGAAATGTCGGCGAGCATTCTCGGCACCGAACCGTGATGGGGGAACCACGATGAAGCACTTGAAGTTGGCGATGGCGCTGGCCATATGGATGGCCACATGGATCCAGCCGGCGGCGGCAGTGCAGGAGATCGACGCCACCCTTCACTGGGCGCGGCGGGTGGAACTCGGCATGCTGGTTTCCGGGGTCGTGCAGGAAGTCTACGTGGACAGCGGTCAACACGTTCTCGCCGGCCAGGCACTGGTGATGTTCGATGCCAGGGACTTCGAGGCGCGCCTGGCGGGTGCCACGGCGCACCTGGCAGGTGTGCTGCCGGCGCTGGCGGAGGCCCGGGAGGAACTCGAGCGGGCCGCGGATCTGTACGATCGCACGCTGCTCTCGGAGCATGATCTGGAGCTCACCCGGGTAGCGGTGGCGAAGCTGGAAGCGGAGCGTGCCCACGCCGATGCCCGTGTTGCCCGCGCCGCGCTGCGCCTGGAACGCGGCACCTTGCGCGCACCCTTCGCCGGAATCGTCGTGGCGCGCAGTGTCGAAGCAGGGCAGGCGATTGTCTCGCGTTGTGAAAGCCGTACCCTGGTGGTGCTCGCCGGCGATGAGAACTTCATTGCCCGGACGGCGCTGGACGCGCAGAGCATTGCCGATCTCGGCATCGGGCAGGAGCTGGTGGTGCTCGCGGGCGGCCTGACGCTCACCGGCAAAGTTGCGGCCATCGCTCCCGAGCCGCTGCCGGATCTCACCGGTGGACCCCGCTACGTGGTCGACGTGCTCGTGCCACGGCCGGAGAAGGGGGGCCTGCGGGTCGGCCAGGGCGTCACGCTGAAGCTGCCGTGAGGTTGTCCCGGAGCGGTTATCAGACGCGCTCGGGTTGAACCATCGCGCGCGCCGCCCGGTCAAATAGCGGTAATCGAACAACTGCGCAGCATGGGGTTCTGGTTTGCGGTCGGATTTGAGAGCATGAACGGTGTGCGATGCCGGCTCGCGATGCGGATGGTCGTTTGCCTGGCGCGGGGCCGGTCTACGAACCGAGCGCTGAGGTCGATGGCCCATCACTTCAGGCATATAGCGGGCCCGCGGGAGCGATCGCTAACATCCCATGGCCTGCGTTCATGCGCCCTGTCCGGCACGAGCGACTCGCAGTAGTCGAGCCTCGCCCCATCCGTCATCCCGGCAACCCATGGAGGCTCCCGGTGTCCGAACCCCACATGGACCTGGCCAGTGGAATCGCAGCCTTCGAGGCCAAGGAGTTCCGCCGCGCCCTGCAGTTGCTGACACCGCTGGCCGAGGACGGCGACGCCGACGCCCAGTTTCGCCTTGCCATCATGTGCCAGAACGGCCTCGGCAGGGTGGCCAGCGAAACGCAGGCATTGCACTGGATGCAGGCCAGCGCCGGCCAGGATCACGGGCTCGCCCTGCACGGCCTCGGCGTGATGTATCTCTACGGAGAGTGCGTGAACAAGGATGAATCCGAGGCGCTCAAATGCTTTCGACGGGCGGCCGACCAGGGCCTGGCGGGCTCCCTGACGACCCTCGCCATGATGTACCAGGAAGGGATGGGCGTGGAGAAAGACCCCGCGCACGCGCAGGAACTCTATCGGCAGGCGGGTTTCGAGTGATCCGCTGGCGCGCATTCGCCCGCGCGGCCGTGTTGCTCATCTGCGCGGGCGCGCTTGCCGCCCAGGCCCAGGCCCAGTCCGCCACGGTGGATCGGGCCTATGGGCTCTCGGTCGACGCGGCTGCCGATAAGCTGCAATTCACCTGGAACATCGACCAGGGTCATTTCCTGTTCCGCAGCAAGTTCCGCTTCCGCGTCGATACCCCCGGCGTCATCCTCGGCGCTCCGCGCCTGCCGCCGGCACAGGTGATCGCGGATGATTTTCTCGGTGACATCGAGGTCTATACCGAGCGCGTGGTGGTGGATGTGCCGCTGTCCTTCGTCGGAGCGCCGGCGCCCGCTATCGACGTCAGGGTCGTAGCTCAAGGCTGTGCCCTGGGTGGGGACTGCAGTCCCCCGTTTACCGAGGAGCTGCGCATCGAGGTGCCGGCGACAGCCACCGGGGCTGCTCCGCGGTCGTCTCCGGCTGCCGCCGCCGAGAGCAGCGCGGGCGCGGTGCTCAATCCCCTGGCTGCGCTGATGGAGCTCGGCCAGTCCATCGGCGGCACCATCGGTGAGGTGGAGTTTCTCGACCCGGATGTCGCCTACCAGCTGCGTACCGAGGTCGAGGACGTCGACACCATCGTGGCGCACTGGCA
>CAXMNG010000207.1:0-4551 GCA_964194585.1 Salibacteraceae bacterium
GTGTCCCGGTAGAGAAATCGCTTCTCGAGCAGCTCCAGGCCCGCTTGCGGAAGGTACTGCTCGGTTTTCCTGTCGAAGCTCGCACCATAAATCCGGCGTACCCATGGCGCCCAGAGTCTCATGATGAAACGCCTGAACGAATCGCTGGAGTAGCTGTATTCCAGTAAACGGATGACGCCGCCGGGTTTGCAAATGCGTTTGAGCTCACGCAGGGCGGGGAGCTGCAGGTCGTCGTCGAGCACGCAGAACAAGAAGGTGGCGACAATGGCATCGAAGTGCCGGTCTGGAAACGCTGTATCGAGAACGTTCATCTCCAGGAGCTCGACGTCCCTGCCCAGCTTGTCCCGGCGCCCACGTGCGCGGGCGATCATGCCGGGGCTCGAGTCGATGCCGATGACACGGGCCCCCTCGGGGTAGAAGGGCAGGTTGCGGCCGGTGCCCACGCCGGCATCGAGTATGATTCCGGAAACGCCGGCGAACAGCTGCGGCCGCATGGTTCGGTAACGGCGATACTCGAAGGGCAGATCGATAAGATCGTAGAAAGGCGCCAGGCGGTCGTATCGTTGCCTCTTGGCCGCCGCGGCCAGTGCCGATTGCGGCTTTCTTCGAGGTTCGGATTCGACGGCGCTCATGGGTGATTGGATCAGTGCGACATACACGACGAGAAAATGTACCAATTGCACAAATGCGCTGAAATCGGATTGATCTGAGACAAGAGTCAGACATGAAAGAAGGGTTCATATTCTGGGAACAGGAATTGCGCGTCAGCGGTCCCTGCGACCCGCGCGCGGTCGCCGGAAGAATTCGTTCGCTCATCTCCGTAGGCGGCCTGACCGTCGCGGAGCGGATCATCGGCGCGATGGACGGCGATCACGTCAGGGTGTGGCGAACGGCGCCGCTCGCCATGTCAGGCGATGTGGTCGAGTTCCGGGGCGTGTTACGGGCAGAGGGTGACGGGTCCGCCATCGAGGGGACCGTCGGATACAGTTTGCGTACGAAGATTCAGTTCGTCGGCTGCCTGGCGCTCGCATCGTTTCTGACGGCCGCCGGTCTGTTTCACTGGCTGCGAGACTTGTCGTCGGGGATAGAGATCGCCGGCATCGGCCTCGTCCTCACCCTGGTGATGCTGGTGTGGATCTATTCGAGCCGGAAATTGGCCTGGAAACAGGTCGCGTTCATCGAAGATGAGCTCGCACGGTCGGTGGCGGCCTGATTCCGGTCGTCCTCAGTGGGCCGGCTCGCGTCTCAGAATGCGGCCCGGCCGTCCACCGGTCCAGGCACCGGCACACCACACGGGGCTGCCGTTGACGATCACTTCGCGGATGCCGGCGGCAGTTTGCATCGGTGATTCGAAGTTGGCGGTGTCGATCACCGTGTCCGGGTCCAGCAGCACCAGATCGGCGTAGGCCTGCTCGCGCACCACACCTCTGTCGGTCAAGCCGAACACTCGCGCGGGCACCGCGGTCATGCGGCGGATTGCCTGCTCCAATGAGAACAAGCCCACATCGCGGCTGTAGTGTCCCAGTACCCGGGGAAAGGTGCCCCACAGGCGCGGATGGGGAAACGCGTCGTGGGGCAGGCCGTCGGAGCCGATCATGGCGTCCTCGAAGGCCAGCACCCGGCGCAGATCTTCTTCGTCCATCTGGTAGTAGATGGCCCCGGCGGGTTGCAGGCGTTCGATTGTCCCATCCACGCTCAGCCCCCACTCGGCGCGAATGTCGGCGAAATCACGACCGGCGCACTCGGGGTGCGGCGTCGACCAGGTGATCAGCACGCGCTCCGACGATGCCACCGATTCCGCGATCAACACCGTGGAGCTGGCGATGTAGGGGTAGACGTCGAGATCGACTGTTTGATGGGCGCGGGCCTCGCGGATCGCCGCCAGCGTGTTCTTCGTCATTCCGTAGTTCTTTCTGCCGCAGCATTTGTGATGAGAAATGACCACGGATACGCCGGCTCGTCGGCCGATTTCCAGGGTCTCCGCCACCGATTCCAGCACTTTGTCGCCCTCGTTTCTCATGTGCGTGGTAAAGACGCCGCCGTGGGGCCGCAATCGTTCCGCCAGCGCGACGACTTCGTCGGTGGGTGCCGCGATCGCCGGTGCGTAGGCGAGGCCGGTGCTCATGCCGATACAACCGGCGTCCAGGGCTTCGTCCAGTAACGCGCGCATGCTCTCGATCTCCTTATCTACGGCGGGCCGATGGAGATTGTTCATGGTCGCCGCACGCAGCGTCGTATGCCCCACCAGCGGTGCCAGATTGATGGCCGGTGGAGACGCTTCCACGTCCGCCATGTACTCGCGCATGCTCGCGTAGCGGTACCACTCGCGTCCGCCGAGAAGATTGAGCGGCGGTGGCGGTTCACGGTTGGTGAGCGGTGCGAGGCTCACGCCGCAGTTGCCCGTCACCACCGTGGTCACGCCCTGGCTCAGCTTCGGCGTCATGTCGGGGGTCGACATGACGGCACGGTCGTCGTGGGTGTGGGCATCGATGAAGCCCGGCGCCACCACCAGCCCTGTGGCATCGATGCGCGCTTGCGCCTCCATGCCTTTCAGATCACCTACCTGCGAGATGCGGTCGCCCCGGATGGCGATGTCGGCGCGCACGCGTTCACCGCCGCTTCCGTCGATCAGCTCACCACCTTCGATGAGCATGTCGCAGGGTGACTGATCGGTGCCGGCCATGGTTGGCCGAGTATGTCCCATGGGGGATGTGGATTGAAGGCAGTCGGCTCTCGCCGGTTTACTCCGCCGATGTCAAATCGGTGACCAGCACAAGCTTCAAATTTTCGTGCCATGCTTCGGCGATGCGAATCACCTGCTCGCCCAGGCGGATTGCGAAGTGAGCGGTGGATTCGGGCCGACTTTTGAGTCGTTCCTGCACGAAGGCCTCCGTAACCAGCGGATCATGGCCCTGGGAATACGCCCACGAGCGCAGCAGAAATTCCTGGGGTGTCCCCGGACGAACGATGTGCGGTGAATCCGGGAAAAAGGTTTGCTCGAAAAGACGGTTGCAGCCAAACAATCGATTGCCGTCGTCGTAAATTACCGCCGCCAGCGGCAGTGCGTCGACAAACTCCTGCAGCGTTGCTCGAGAGCCGGGACCGGGTGGCTGGTACTCGACCTTCCTGCCAGTCAGGAGGTAGTCCAGGGATGTTCCCGCGAGCCTCGCGATCTTGACCAGCACATCGTAGGGTGCCTCGGACCGGCCAATCTCGTATTTGCTGTAGCGCGCCGTCTGAATGCCCAGGGCGCGGGCCATCTGATTCTGGGTGTAGGCGAGGGCGGTGCGCAGGGCGCGCAGGCGGTGACCGAAGGCGAGGCGGATGTCGGCTATATGGGTGTGCGGCAAAATGTGCTCCTGGAATCCGAGCCTAGATAGGCTGTCTACAAATATAGACAAATCGTCTATACTTTGTCTATGCCATCCCCTCGATCCGGGTTGGCTGGAGGTTCCCATGGATCACGTATACACCCACTATGAACACACGCTGCATTTCGCGCAGCTGCACTTCGATGAATGGATTGCCCTGATTGGAACGGCCGCCATACTCGCGGCGTTCGTGGTCGGAGTCATCGGCTTCGATGTCTCTGCCCTCATGGTCGATCCGAATCTCGCCCCGTAACCCACCGCAGGGGTCCGGCGCCCAAACCGACAACAAGCCTTTCCTCGCCCTAAATAGGCGCCGCTTTGGCAGCGCCTATTTTTTTGCCATCCCGATATCCTGCTAACCTTGCCCGGTGCGAACCCTCCTGGCTCCGAGCTGACAAAGGCGTCCGTCAATGTTGACCACCCATTGGGGCGCCCGCATCGGTATTCTCACCCTGGCTCACGTGGCGGGGACCCTGCCTATTGTCTCGGTGATGGCAATGGCGCCCGTCATTCAGTCGGACCTTGGCTTGAGCGTGACGGAAGTGGGCTTGCTGGTGAGCGGTTATTACCTCGCTCAGACCATCGGCGCCGTTCCAGCCGGCGGCCTGGTGGACCGCATCGGTGTTGGCAGGGCGCTGCTCACGTCCCACGTTCTCCTGATCGCCGGCGCCCTGACATTCAGTCAGGCCGAGAGTTTTGCCGGCGCCGTCACCGGGACCGTCGTCATGGGATTCGGCTACTCCATCGTCAATCCGTCCACCGCGACAGGCATATTGACCTGGTTTTCCGCCCGCCGCCGCGCCACCGCCATGGGTGTCAAGCAGACCGGCGTGCCCATCGGCGGAGTGCTTGCGGCGGCCAACGGCGCGCTGGTCACGCTGTTCAGCTGGCAGAGCATCTTCGTCACCGTGGCCTGCCTGATTTTCGTTAACGGATTATTGTGCCTCTTGCTGGTGGAGCCCCTGCATCGCGGGGCGCGGCCCAGCATCGTGGCGACCATACGCCAGATGTTACAGGTCGGCCGCATCACCAATATCCGGGTTCTGTTTTTTGCGAACATTCCCTGGAACATGGGCCAGACGAATTTCTATTCGTATCTCACGATATTCATGCGTGAGGCTGCCGGTGCCAGCCAGCCGGTTGCCGGGTTGGTGCTGGGTTTGGCGCAGGTCTCCAGTGC
>CAXMNG010000208.1:0-6447 GCA_964194585.1 Salibacteraceae bacterium
TCATCAGGCCGCTTCCGTTTTCTTCGTAGACACCCCAGTAAACTTCGCCCATGCGGGCGTCGAAGGCCGCGAGTACACGGGCACTGCCGCTTTCACGATAAGCGCCCTGGGCCAGTGCCTGCAGGGAGGACACCGGCACCACGGGCAAATCGGCACCGTAGGCGAGCCCCTGAATGACGCCCGCCGCTACCCGCACGCCGGTAAAGGAACCCGGGCCGCGGCCGAAGGCCAGCGCATCGAGATCGGCGAGCGCGAGCCCCGCCTCGTCGAGCAGCGCCGTGACCATGGGCAGCACCAGCTCCGCGTGCTGCCGGGGCGCGACCGAAAAGCGCTCGAAACAGCTTTCATCTGTCAGCAGGGCGCATGAGCACGCGTCGCTGGCAGTTTCAATGGCGAGTAGCTTCATTAATGGGCAAAGAAGTCCACGACGTCGTCGATGTCGCGGCTCAATGGCATCGGTGGCAGGCTATCCATGAACACGCGTCCGTAAGCCTTCGAGAGCAGGCGTGGATCGCACAAGACTACAACGCCACGGTCGTCGGCGTCACGGATTAGGCGCCCGACACCCTGCTTGAGCGCGATGACCGCCTTCGGCAGCTGATGCTCCATGAAGGGATCCCGTCCGGCTGCTTTCAGCGCCCGCGCCCGGGCCTCGTTGATGGGATCGTCCGGCGGCGCGAAGGGCAGCTTGTCGATGACGACGCAGGACAATGCCTCACCGCGCACATCCACGCCTTCCCAGAAGCTCGCGGTACCCAGCAATACCGCACCGGAGGTAGTGCGAAAGCGCCGCAGGAGCTCGTCCCGGGGCGCGCTGCCCTGCACCAGCAGCGGATAGTCCAGACAGCCCGCCAGCACTTCCGCTGCCCGCCGCAGTGCCCGGTGGCTGGTGAACAGCACGAAAGCGCGTCCCCGGCTTGCCCGTAAGACGGGCACCACGGCGCCGACGACCGCGTCCACGTAACCGCTGTCCCGGGGTTCGGGCAGACCCGGGGGAACATAGCAGAGCGTCTGGTGTGCAAAGTCGAAAGGGCTCTCCCATACCCGCATGCGCGCATCGCCGAGGCCGAGCCGTTCGGCGAACGGCTCGATGTGTCCGCCCACGGCCAGGGTCGCCGACGTCAGGACCCAGGCACCGCCCTGCTCTTGCGTCCACTGGGAGAACAAGTCCGCCACGTCCAGGGGGCTCGCGTGCCATCGCAGGGAATTCGCCGTCAGCTCGAGCCAGCGCACGCCTTCCTGTGTGGAACCAGTGCTCAAGATGCTCAATCTTTCGCCGAGTTCCCTGGCGCGCCGCTCGACCGCGCTCAAAAGTCGGCCGCGCTCGGCCATGGACCCCAATGCCTCGATGACCTCCGCCAGCGCGGATCTCAGTCCGTCCACCGCCGCGACCACCGGTGGGTGGCTGCGAATCGCATCCCAGGCGATACGCGGCGAACTAGCGGGCAGTGTCGCGGCAATGCTCTCGACCAGGGTACGCAGGCTGGATTCCAGCTCTCGCGTGAGCGGCGGGAATCCCGGCAGGTCGCCAGCCTCGACTTGGTAGGCGGCGCGCGCGTCGCCGGCGAGCTCGGTGAGCTGAGCACTACCCAGCGAGATGCCGAAAAAGCGTGTCGCCAGCTCCGGCAGCTGATGAGCCTCGTCCACGACCACCGCATCGGCACCGGGCAACAGCTCGCCGAACCCCTCCTGGCGGATGGCCAGGTCGGCGAACAGCAGATGATGGTTGACGATCACGATGTCGGCGGCCTGGGCGGCGCGGCGTGCCTTGAGCACGTGGCAATCGGCGTAGTGCGGGCAATCGCCACCCAGACAGTTGTCGGCGGTGGACGTAGCCAGCCGCCAGGCGGCGGCGCCTTCAGGGACTTCCACGAGCTCGGCGCGGTCACCGTGTTCGGTACGGCCCGCCCACTCCCTGATGAGCGCCAGATCCGCGTCCACGCTCCGGTCCAGAAGACCCGGTGAGGCGGCGTGCACCTCGAGGCGTTGCAGGCAGAGGTAGTTGGCGCGCCCTTTCAACAGCCTGCTGTCCAACGGCACCGCCAGGGCATCCCGTACCCGTGGCAGATCCCTGTGAAACAGTTGCTCCTGAAGATTCTTGGTGCCGGTAGAGACGATGACGCGCTTGCCCGAGAGGACCGCCGCCACCAAATAGGCGAAGGTCTTGCCGGTGCCGGTGCCAGCCTCGCAGACGAGCACGCCATTGTCGTCCAGGGTGCGTTCGATGGCAGCGGCCATCGCCTGCTGTTGCGGCCGGACGTGAAAGCCCTCGACGCGATCGGCCAGGGGCCCTTCCTCGGCCAGGGCCTGAGTCACTGTCAACATGGAGCACCCGAAGCGAACACCGGGCCACAGTGTAGCCAATCCGGCGGCTGAGATTCAGTCGCCGGATCAGGCGCAGGCAGTCGTGGGGTCCGAATCAGGCGGACAATGCCGCGTAGTCGGCCTCGATCCAGGGGAGGATCACGTGGGGCAGGAACAGGCTGAGGGCAAGTCCGACAGTAGACATCATTGTCGTCGTCGCGGCGCGCAGGCAGGTACCTACGTATGCGTGGACCGGCATCGCCTCATCCCGCCGCCAGTCGTCGTGTGCTTCCAGGGTCGTACGGGTGAACTGGCGCACCCAAAAAGGCACCACCTCGTCGAACATGTAGCCAGCGAAGATACGCTCCAGCCGCTTGACGTCGGGTGTCTCCCGGTACCACGCCTGATAGGCCGTTTCGAATACTTCAATTTCCGATTTCTCCAGAATCTCGGCGCTCCACAGCACCGCTTGGGAGTCGTCGACCTCCGCCGACCGCTGATCGCTCAATGGTGGATCCTCGAATTGAATGGGGTAGCTAATGAAAATATCGGGACACACTTCGCCTCTCTTGAGGCTCGCGCCGCGGAGAATTCCGCCCATCGCCGAGAAGGTGACGGAACAGTGACGCGGTTAACACAGCGCCCCTTCGCGGTTGCTTCATGGATTACTGGAAAGTCCGCAACGCAGCCGCATGCGCAATCGCCGCAGGCCTTCGGCGTTCGCCATGTCCAGAGCAACCAGCACCGACACGCGCCGCCCCGAGTGGGTGCGAAACGGCAGCACCAGCAGCTTCGGGTGTGCGTAGGCGCCGTGTTCGAGGCGCACGTCGAGCATTCGGCCATCCCGTTGCAGCAACCGCCATTGGCCGCGCCGATCCCACACGAGAAGCACGATTGACCGGGCCGCCCGCCGCGATCCGTGGAGCGCGATGCCGCGCACCGCCGCGAGCAGCACACAAAGGGCCAGCAGACTCTGGATAGCCAGAGGTAGATCGGTGACAAAACCACAAGCGACGGCGCCAAGATGTAGCGCCCCCAGCATGAAAGTGAGCTGCCGCGACGGGCCAAGGGGCAGGAATATGCTGTTGGTCGGATCCTGTGGCACGGCGTTGCCGCGGAGCGCTGACAATCCCCATACGCTAACCTCTCGCCGGGCCTTTCGAGAGCGGCTTTCGGCCACGTGTGACGCCGCCACGGGCGCTTGCAGGGGGCGCCAACGCCCTGCATACTAGAAATTGTGCGCCGCACAAGTCGCGGCCCGCGTGAGCCGCCACGGAGATCCCACCACATGCCTGAGCCAACCGGAGCGAACAAAGGCCTGCTGCAGGATCTCCCCGGGCAAGCTCGCACCAGGGACGCCAGGCCCGAAAGGGCGAACCGGCCGAAGCCAACCGGCAAAGCCCCCCGGCGGGAGATCGGCGGTCAACAGGGGCCCGAGCCCACCCGCTACGGGGATTGGGAACGCAACGGCCGATGCACGGATTTTTGATGCACCGGCGCTGCCCCGGGCGCGGGGCAGGTCCCGGCGCCTGACTTGCGGAGCCACCGGCAAACCAAGTAACTTAGCCGCGCGGCGGCGTTTTTGCACGAAACGGTGGACCGTCGCAGTCACTGACAACAACGGCCGAGTTCTGGGATACCACGAGGGGCGAGCACAAGGCTCCATGCCTATGGAAAAGAGTCAGCGGCCACTCTCCCCTCACCTGCAGATTTACCGACCTCAGCTCACCTCGGTGTTGTCCATCACCCACCGGGCTTCCGGTATCGCGTTGCTGGTCGGTACACTGGTGCTCGTGTACTGGTTGCTGGCGGCGGCTTCGGGTGCCGAAGCTTACGCCTCGGCGCAGCAACTGCTGGGATCCTGGTTCGGCAGAATCGTGCTGCTGGGATTCAGCTTCGCGCTGTTCTTCCACCTGTGCAATGGAATTCGTCACCTGTTCTGGGATGTGGGCCTCGGCTTCGAGCTGAAGACCGCCTATGCATCCGGTACCGC
The DNA here is from genome assembly GCA_964194585.1 of Salibacteraceae bacterium. Classification (GTDB taxonomy): domain Bacteria; phylum Pseudomonadota; class Gammaproteobacteria; order HK1; family HK1; genus JAABYT01. The sequence goes on from CAXMNG010000208.1 coordinate 4,298, forward strand.
GGTCGTCATCGTGTCCATCGCCATGACGGTGCTGGCTTGGAGTCTCGCTTATGCCTTACGAGGTGGTGCATGAAGTTCCGCACACCGCTGGCCCGGGCCCGGGGACTCGGATCGGCAAAATCGGGGACTCATCACTGGTGGATGCAGCGCTTGACGGCGGTGGCCCTGGTGCCGCTCAGTCTGTGGTTCGTCGCCTCGTTGATCGCCTTGGTAACGGCGGATCACGCGACCGTCATCGCATGGCTGCACTCGCCCCTGGTCGCCATTCTGTGCTGCGCGCTGATTGTGGCGATCTTCTATCACGGGCAACTGGGACTTCAGGTAGTGGTGGAAGACTACGTGCACACGGAGTCGTTGAAGCTCGTCAGCATCGTGGTCGGCAAGTTCCTGTCTCTGCTGATGGCTGGCGCCTGTCTGTTCGCCGTGCTGAGTATCGCATTCGGGAGCTGAGATCCGTCCATGCCGGCTGTTTATGACATAGTCGACCACACCTACGACGTCATCGTCGTCGGCGCCGGTGGTGCCGGATTGCGCGCGACTTTAGGTCTTGCCGCGGAGGGACTCTCCACTGCCTGCATTACCAAGGTTTTTCCCACGCGAAGTCACACGGTTGCCGCTCAGGGGGGCATGAGCGCCGCCCTCGGTAATATGGGCCAGGACGACTGGCGCTGGCACATGTACGACACCGTCAAGGGATCCGACTGGCTCGGCGATCAGGACGCCATCGAGTACATGTGCCGCGAGGCGGCCGCCGCGGTCATCGAACTCGAGCACTTCGGCGTGCCCTTCTCACGCACCGAGGAAGGGAAAATTTATCAGCGCCCCTTCGGGGGCATGACGACGCATTTCGGTGAAGGCCGCGCCGAGCGCACCTGCGCCGCCGCCGATCGTACCGGACACGCGATTCTGCACACTCTTTATCAGCAGAGCCTCAAGCACCAGGCCGAGTTTTTTGTCGAGTACTTCGCGCTCGACCTGATCATGGATGACGAAGGCGCCTGCCGCGGTGTCATCGCCTGGAACCTGGAAGACGGCTCCATTCACCGTTTTCGCGCCCATATGACCGTGCTCGCCACCGGTGGCTACGGGCGTACCTACTTCTCCTGTACCTCCGCCCACACCTGTACCGGTGATGGAAACGGCATGGCGCTGGCCGCCGGCCTTCCCCTTCAGGACATGGAGTTCGTACAGTTTCACCCCACCGGGATCTATGGCGCCGGATGCCTGATTACGGAGGGCGCGCGTGGCGAAGGTGGATATCTGACGAACTCCGAAGGTGAGCGGTTCATGGAGCGTTACGCGCCCAACGCCAAGGATCTTGCCAGTCGCGATGTGGTCAGCCGCGCCATGACGATGGAAATGCGTGAAGGCCGTGGAGTGGGTGCCGAGAAGGACCATATGTTCCTGCACCTCGAGCATCTCGGGCCCGATGTCGTACACGAGCGCCTTCCTGGAATCGTGGATACGGCGAAAATTTTTGCCGGCGTCGATGTCACGAAGGAGCCCATTCCGGTGCTGCCCACCGTCCACTACAACATGGGCGGCATCCCCACGAATCACCACGGTGAGGTGGTCACGCTCGAGGACGGGGATCCTGACCACGTGGTTCCCGGACTCATGGCCATCGGCGAGTGCGCCTGTGTGTCGGTACACGGTGCCAATCGACTGGGGTCGAATTCGCTCCTGGATATCGTGGTCTTCGGGCGCGCCGCGGCGAAACGCTGTGCCGAGCTCATCGTGCCGGGCGAGCGGCTGGCGCCTGCGCAAGCGCACAACGAAGACAAGGCGCTCGATCGTCTGGATCGATTACGCCACGCCGATGGCACGATTCCGACCGCCGCCATCCGCCTCAAAATGCAGCGGGTCATGCAAAGCCACGCGGCAGTATTTCGTACCGGCGAAACTCTCGACGAGGGCTTCGAGCTGATCAACGAGGTCTGGGAATCGTTCAAGGACGTACGCGTAAGCGATCGCGGACTCGTCTGGAATACGGACCTGATGGAGACCCTGGAGCTCGACAATCTGCTTCGCCAGGCGCTGGTGACGATGTTCGCTGCACGCAACCGCACCGAGAGCCGTGGCGCCCACGCACGCGAAGACTATCCCGATCGCGACGACGAAGATTGGATGAAACACACCTTGATATGGCT
>CAXMNG010000209.1:0-4028 GCA_964194585.1 Salibacteraceae bacterium
AAACGGGTGAGTCGGCGAGGACGCCGGGATGGGCGCGCCTGCTGACGGCCGGTTGCCTGATTGGAAACTGCCGCTCGATTGACCGAATTCCGGTGGAAAGGCCGCCGGGCGGTCAATTGCGGCCCGAACAAAACTGTGAGCACTGCAATGAAGGACTTAACGCGATACAGAAACATCGGCATTTTCGCGCACGTTGATGCGGGAAAGACCACGACCACGGAGCGGATTCTCAAGCTCACGGGTAAGATCCATAAGATGGGTGAGGTGCACGACGGCGCCGCCACCACCGATTTCATGGATCAGGAGCAGGAGCGTGGCATTACCATCCAGTCGGCCGCGACCACCTGTTTCTGGAACGATCACCAGCTGAACATCATCGACACCCCCGGACACGTGGACTTCACCATCGAGGTCTACCGCTCGCTCAAGGTGCTCGATGGCGGTGTGGGCGTGTTCTGTGGATCCGGCGGGGTAGAGCCTCAGTCGGAGACCAACTGGCGCTACGCCAACGAGTCCGGGGTGGCGCGCATCATCTTCGTGAACAAGCTGGATCGGGTCGGCGCCGACTTCTACAGCGTCGTCAAGCAGATCGAGGACGTGCTCGACGCGCACCCGCTGGTCATGACGCTGCCCATCGGGCGCGAGAACGATTTCACTGGCGTGGTCGACCTGCTGACCCGCAAGGCCTGGGTGTGGGACAACTCCGGGGATCCCACCAGCTACGAGATCCGGGATGTACCCGCCGAGCTTGCCGAGGAAGTAGAGACCTGGCGGGAGCGCCTCATCGAGACCGCCGTGGAGCAGGACGACGCGGTGATGGAGCGCTACCTGGAAGGCGACGAGCCGGACATCGAATCCCTCAAGCGCTGCATTCACAAGGGCACCGTGGCCCTGGACTTCTTCCCCACTTACTGCGGCTCTGCCTTCAAGAACAAAGGTGTGCAGCTGGTGCTCGACGCCATCGTCGACTACTTGCCGAATCCCACCGAGGTCAAGCCACAGCCGGAAGTCGACTTGGAAGGTAACGAGACCGGGGAGTTCGCCAACGTCGACCCGAAGGCGCCGCTTCGCGCATTGGCATTCAAGATCATGGACGACCGCTACGGTGCGCTGACCTTCACGCGGATCTACTCGGGGACGCTCTCGAAGGGCGACAATGTGTTGAATACCACCACCGGCAAGACCGAGCGCATCGGCCGACTGGTGGAGCTTCACGCCGATTCGCGCGAGGACATCGACTCGGCCCAGGCCGGCGATATCATCGCCATCATCGGCATGAAGAACATCCGGACCGGACACACCCTGTGTGACCCGAAACGGCCGGCGACTCTGGAGCCGATGGTGTTCCCGGATCCGGTCATCTCCATCGCCATCGCGCCCAAGGACAAGGCGGGTGCCGAGAAGATGGGTATCGCGCTGGGTAAGATGGTTAAGGAAGATCCGTCGTTCCATGTGGAGACCGACAGAGACAGCGGCGAGGTCATCATCAAGGGCATGGGTGAACTGCACCTGGATATCAAGGTGGATATCCTCAAGCGCACCCACGGCGTCGACGTCGAGGTCGGCAAGCCGCAGGTCGCCTACCGGGAAACCATCAGCACGCGGGTCGAGGACTCGTACACCCACAAGAAGCAGACGGGTGGCTCGGGTCAATTCGCGAGAATCGACTACATCGTTGAGCCCGGCGAGGAAGGCAGCGGCTTCGTGTTCGAGTCCAAGATCACCGGCGGTAATGTGCCGCGGGAGTTCTGGCCGGCCGTGGAGAAGGGCTTCAAGACCAGCATGGTCGAGGGCGTGCTGGCAGGATTCCCGGTGCTGGACGTGAAGGTAACGCTGACCGACGGCGCGTCGCACTCGGTGGACTCCTCGGCGATCGCTTTCGAGATCGCCGCCAAGAGTGCCTACCGGCAGAGCATTCCGAAGGCCACGCCGAAGCTGCTGGAGCCGATCATGAAGGTGGACGTGTTCACGCCGGAAGATCACGTGGGTGACGTCATCGGCGACCTCAACCGGCGCCGGGCAATGATCAAGAGCCAGGAGGCCGGCATCACGGGCATTCGCGTCAAGGCCGATGCGCCTTTGAGTGAGATGTTCGGCTACATCGGTGATCTGCGCACCATCACTTCCGGCCGCGGCCAGTTCTCGATGGAGTTCTCACACTACTCGACCTGCCCCGCGAGCGTGGCAGAGAAAGTGGTGGCCGAGGTCCAGGAACGGAAGATCGCGGCCTGATTCACTGCATGATTGCGATACCGGGTCAGGCTCCGACCTGACCCGGTTGCTCGGCGCAAGCTCTTCGTAGGTTGGGCTGAGCTTGCGAAGCCCAACATGCCGGCCTGGAATGTTGGGCTTCGCTTCGCTCAGCCCAACCTACGGCACTGCTCGGCCCAGGCTTCCCCTGAGACTACAGATCTTCGACGTAGCGGATCATCCGTTCACGCATGTTCTTATCGGGAAGCCGGCCGTACACGGCGCCCATGTTCTCCCGCATGTGATCGACGCGCGAGGTCGCCGGGATCGCGCACGTGACAGCCGGGTGGGAAACGATGAATTTCAGAAAGAACTGCGCCCAGTTTACGCAGTCGAACTCTCGAGCCCACTCGGGCAACGGATGACGGGCGAAGTAGCCGAACAAATCCCCTCCCCGGAACGGCCGGTTGACGATCACAGCCAGGCTGCGTTCAGCCGCCAGCGGCAGCAGGCGCTTTTCCGCCCTGCGGTCCAGAATGTTGTAGGTGAATTGTGCGAAGTCGAGGGACTGCTCTGCCATGACCTTTTCCATGACATCGTGACGGCGACCGTGGGATGTGGTGACGCCGACGTACCGGATGCGTCCCGCCGCCTTGTGCGCGAGAAGCGTCTCGTGGTGACCCTCCCAACTCAACAGATTGTGGATCTGCATGAGGTCGAATCGGTCCACGCCCCATAACCGCTTCGATTCGTCCATCTGACCGACTCCCCGGGACTGCAGCCAGGTCCACACCTTGGTGGCGGAAAACAGGGAGCGTTTATCCGGAATACGCGCCAGGCAGTAGCCAATGACTTCCTGGGATGAGCCGTACATGGGCGAGGAATCGACGATGCCGCCGCCCATTTCGAAGAATGTTCGCAGCACTTTCAATCGGTCATCGCGGAGCTCGGCGTTCTTGCCCACGTCAAAGGTAATCCACGATCCCATGCCGATTACCGGCAATTGCTCTGAGGTCGCGGGGATGACTTTCTTCAGTACGGGGCTCCGAGCGGCGGCAGCAAAAGCCATTCCGGGGGAGGGGACCAGGGCGAGCGCCGCCACGAACCGGAGAAGGTCCCTGCGACGCATTGTGGAACAACCACCGTACATGCAGTAATAATGGACCACTGTAGAGGCAATAGGCATGGGCGAGTCCGTGAAAATTGTAGTGCCGGGGGATGATCCTCCGCAGATCGCCGGTTCGCCGGCGCTCGAGCGTCTTGCGTGCCGAAGTGAGGTCGTCGTTTACTCGGATCGGCCGGCCAGCGAAGACGAGAAGATCGCGCGGGCGCGGGACGCCGCCGTCATTCTGAATTCCCGCTCCGCGGTCACATGGCGGGAGTCGGATTTCGCACAATTGCCGAAGCTGCGGCTCATCGCGACCTGCTCGGTGGGCACCGATGCCATTGACCTGGAAGCGGCCCGGGAACGCGGAATCGTGGTTTCGAACCAGCCGGGCGTCAATGCACCGTTCGTCGCCGAGCACATGTTCGGTTTGATGTTCGCGGTCGCCAAACAGGCGGCAGCCCAGACGGCCGCGCTCAGGCAGGGCCGATGGCTTCTGCCCGTCAACATGATGCTCCAAGGCAAGCGCCTCGGAATCGTGGGGACCGGCGCGATCGGCGCGGAGATGGCACGACTGGGGCGAGCCATCGGTATGCAGGTGGTTGCATGGACATTCAACCCGTCGCGCACGCGCGCCAAGTCCCTGGGCGTCGACTTCGTGTCTCTGGAAGAATTGCTGAAGACCTCCGACGTCGTCAGTCTGCACCTTCGATTGAGCCCGGAATCCACCGGG
>CAXMNG010000210.1:0-4330 GCA_964194585.1 Salibacteraceae bacterium
GTCCACTTTGACGGAAAGCTCACCGCTCCTGGTCTTGAAAACGGTACCGCCAGCAGCGACGATGTCGCCCAGATCCCATTTCTTGAATTCCGAGTACATACCTTCGGCAAGGTCGTCGCGGCGCACGTAGAGCTGTAATCGTCCCGAGCCGTCCTGAATGTGGGCGAAGCTCGCCTTGCCCATGATTCGCCGCGACATCATGCGCCCGACGATGGCGACCTGAATCGCCTCCGCTTCCAGGGATTCGGCATCGCGCTCAGCGTACTCGGCGTGCAGCTCGCTGGTCCAGTGGCTGCGGCGAAAATCGTTGGGATACGGATTGCCCTGCTCGCGTAGCGCCGCGAGCTTGGCGCGGCGTTGGGCGGACTGGTCGCCGGGGTTCGAATCGGAGTTTGAATTGGACATGATGTCAGAACGAAGTAGTCGTGCTCTTTCTACACACCTGCCTTCAAGCTCGCCTCTATGAATTTATCCAGATCGCCGTCCAGCACCGCTTGCGTATTGCCTACCTCGACGCCGGTACGCAAGTCCTTGATACGGGACTGATCCAGCACGTAGGAGCGGATCTGGCTGCCCCAGCCGATATCGGACTTGGCATCCTCCACGATTTGCGCCTCCGCGCGGCGTTTCTGGGCCTCGAACTCGTAGAGCTTGGCCTTCAGCTGTTTCATGGCGGTCGCCTTGTTTTTGTGCTGGGAGCGATCATTCTGGCACTGCACGACGATATTGGTGGGCAGGTGGGTGATACGGACCGCCGATTCGGTACGGTTCACGTGTTGCCCACCGGCGCCGCTCGCACGGTAGACATCGATGCGCAAATCCCCGTTATTGATCTCCACTTCTATCTCGTCGTCGATCTCCGGCGACACGAAAACGGCTGCGAAAGAAGTGTGGCGCCGGGCTCCGGAGTCGAAGGGAGACTTGCGCACCAGGCGATGCACGCCGGTCTCGGTGCGCAGCCAGCCGTAGGCGTATTCGCCTTCGAAACGCACCGTGGCGCTCTTTATGCCCGCCACCTCTGCGGATGAGACCTCGATGAGCTCGGTCTTGAAGCCGCGGCGCTCTCCCCAGCGCAGATACATGCGCAACAGCATCTCGGCCCAATCCTGGGCCTCGGTGCCGCCGGATCCGGATTGGATGTCGAGAAAGGCGTTGCTCGCATCCAGCTCACCGCTGAACATACGGCGAAACTCGAGCTCGGCAAGATGCTCGTCGAGCGCTTCGATGTCGGCCTCCACCACATGGACCGTCTCAGCATCGTCTTCGTCCCCAGCCAGTTCCAGAAGGTCCCGGGCCTCGACGAGCCCATCGTCGAGCTTGACGATGGTGTTTACGATGGCCTCCAGCCGGGCACGCTCTTTGCCGAGGCGCTGGGCCTTTTCCGGGTCGTCCCAGATGTCGGGATTCTCGAGCTCGCCCTGCACCTCCTCGAGACGCTCACGCTGCACATCCAGGTCAAAGATACCCCCTCAGAGCGTCCACGCGCTCCTGCATGTTCTTGATTCGAGAGAAGAGTAAATTGAGTTCGAGCATCGGTGCCTCGCCCGGATATCCTGTGAAGCCTGCGCGTCGTGGCGGCGAGATGGTACTACAGACCCCGCCACCGATGAAGCTGCACGGTAACAGGCATTGGCGATGAAAATTCGGTATAGTCACGACAAACTATAAGAACGTTCTGGTCCGGAATCCACTTTCGACATGCACGAACACCCGGTGGGACATTACCCCGCTCGGTTTGGTTCGCCATCGGCAATTTTCCGGCAGCGCAGAGGACGGCGAGCGTTTCATAAATGACTGATGACAACGACAAGGAATACGGTCTTGCGACACTCGCCGGCGACGACATGGTGTGTGTGATCGATTGCGAGCAGATCTGTCTGTCCGTCAATGGCGCCTTTCTGGAGGCATTCGGTAAGCAGGAGAAGGAGCTGGTCGGCCAGTGCGCCGCCGACCCGGGGGGTCAGGAAAGCTTTGCCGGACTCATCGAAGAGTCTCTCGACGGGGCCCTGGCGGGCGAGACCATCGACACGCAACGCTGGTGGGATTTTCCGTGCTTGGGGTTTCGTTATGTCCGAATCCGCCTCGAGCCGGTGCGGGACGATGCCGGCGCCATTCGTGCTGTAACCGTCTGCGTCCGTGACCTGACCGATGCCCGACTCGCCCAGGAAGCACTGGAAGAGAGCGAGAAACGCTTCGAGGACTTCGCCGACATCGTCAGTGATTGGTTGTGGGAGCTGGACGAAGGTCTGCGTTTCGTCTATCTGTCGGCGCGCTTCGAAGAGATCATGGGCATGCCCATGGAGCAGGTCCTGGGGCGACGCCGCATCGAGCTGTTTCCTGAGGAAGACCAGGCGGCCGTCGCCACCAGAAGTCATCACCTGGACCTGGAGCAACGGCGGCCTTTCGACGACTATCAGTTCACGCGCATTCTGGACGACGGCAGCAAACGCAGCATCCGCATGAGCGGCAGGCCGATTTTCGATGAACACGGCCGATTCCGGGGTTACCGTGGTGTCGCCCGTGACGCCACCGACGCCCGGCACATGGAGAATCGCATCGCACACCTTGCCAGCCACGACGCGCTGACGGGTCTAGTCAACCGCCAGGAGTTTCTGCAACGGCTGCAACGCGTAGTGGACGCCACCGGGACCGATGGTTCCGAGCACGGGCTGTGCTACGTGGACGTGGACCGCTTCAGAGTCATCAACGACCGTTGCGGCCATCCCGCCGGCGATCAGCTGCTGACCGAGCTCGCCGATCTGCTACGGGGACAGATCCGCAGGCGCGACACCCTGGCGCGGGTAGGTGGCAACGCCTTTGCGATCCTCATGGAGCACTGCTCGCTGACTCAGATCGAGCGCGTCGCCGAAGCCGTACAACGGGCCATCGGCGCGTACCGATTCACGCGCTACGACCAGGCCATCAACGTCGCGGTGACCATCGGCGTCGTGCCCATCGGCACCCACAGCCGCTCTATCGACCAAGTACTGAAAGCCGCTGACCATGTCTGCTACGCGGCCAAGAGCGCCGGCGGCGATCGCATACTCGTCTATGGCAGACCGGACCGCAGCGCCGCGAAAGAGCGGCGCCGCCGGGACACCGCACCCGCAGGCCATTAGCCGGCGGTGCGGCGACTCGGTGACATCGCGCTCCATCGCATCCTCGAGCTGGAGGAGCCCTTCCTCGCGCCAACCGAGATGTTCGCCGAGGCGACAACCGAGAACCTCGAACCCCATCGTCACTGGTTGGAGCCCAAGGCGCTCTGTCCCGAGACCGGCAAGCTGATCCTGCCGGTCCAATCCTACCTGGTGCGGACGCGCCACCACACCATCCTCATCGATACTTGTATCGGTAACGATAAGTCGGCCGAATGGCACAAACCCTGGCACAGACGCAGCAATCCTGCCTGGCTCGAAAACCTCGCCGCCGCCGGAGTCCGCCCGGAAGAGATCGATTACGTTCTCTGCACCCACCTGCACATGGACCACTCGGGCTGGAACACGCACCTGGTCGACGGCCGATGGATGCCCACCTTCCCCAACGCTCGCTACGTGTTCTCGCGGTGCGAGTACGAGCACACCGCCGAAGAAGGGGGCAACAGCTTCGAGGAGAACGTCGTCCCGGTGATGGAGGCAGGCCAAGGCGTCCTGGTCGACATGGACTTCGCCTTGGACGACGAGGTCTGGCTCGAGCCGACTCCCGGGCATACGCCGGGTCACGTGGCGATCCACCTGGCCTCCAAGGGGGCGGGGGCGGTGATGTGCGGTGATCTCATTCACAGCCCGGTGCAATGCGCCCACCCGGACTGGGACTTCATCTACGATCATGATCCCGAGCTTGCCCGGCGGACACGGAGGCACTTCCTCGAGGCCCAGTGCGAAAGCGGGACCCTGGTGCTCACCGCGCATTTCCCATCGCCCTCGGTGGGAAAGGTGATGACAGAAGGCGATGCCTTTCGCTTTCACTACTCGTGACGGGCGGCCGCGGGGAAGCTTTCTGCCTGACTGGGGAATTCGCTGCTCTGCGGACTGGACGGAATGGCCGATTCCCGCCTGAGGCAGTGCAATATAACCGCTCATGGTCGTCGGCCGGCGGGTCGGCTGTTCACGACCCCTTTTAGCCCTTGGAATTCAGGAGGAGAATGGCTGGCTGTGGCCGAACGAGGTACCGGATAACCGGGGGCGGTTCACCTGGGCGCCGTTGCAGTGTTCGGGCAGTTCGTGCCGGGTACTGCTCGTGCTGGTGGGCGCGTCGCCTTGGTCAAAGGTGGATGAGTCAGCTCATCAACTGAGCATATCGTGGACGCGTGAAAACGGTGCCCGGAGAACCG
>CAXMNG010000211.1:0-6093 GCA_964194585.1 Salibacteraceae bacterium
AAATAATCGCGCCCTGAATTAATTCCGGTATCATTCTTCCCCCTCGGGGCGTAGCGCAGTCTGGTAGCGCACTCGGCTGGGGGCCGAGCGGTCGGAGGTTCAAATCCTCTCGCCCCGACCAATTTTCCCGCCACCGATCCACCATCGCCGTGAATGTGCCCAGCGACAGAGTATTGAAGGTCGGCGTCCAGTTGCCGGAGGTGGAGCGTGACGTGCGCTGGCCGGAGATCGCGTCCATGGCGACCCTTGCCGAGGATGTCGGCTTCGACTCTCTGTGGGTGGGCGATCACCTTCTTTATCGAAATGCCGGTGAGTCCGCCAGGGGCCCGTGGGAAGCGTGGTCGCAGCTGGCCGCCCTGGCGGCGATTACCACGCGCGTCGAAATCGGACCGCTGGTTGCTGCCACCAGCTTCCACAATCCCGCCATGCTTGCCAAGAAAGCGGCCACCGTAGACGAGATCAGCGGCGGGCGATTGATACTCGGCCTCGGAGCGGGATGGAACCAGACCGAGTACGCGGCCTTCGGCTTCGCCTACGATCGCCGTGTGTCGCGCTTCGAGGAAGCGTTCACCATCATCCGCACCCTGCTACGCGAGGGCGCCATCGATTTCGACGGCGATTACTATCAGCTTCGGGATTGCGAGCTGCTGCCCCGCGGCTCCCGGCCCCAGGGGCCGCCCTTGATGGTGGGATCCGAAGGCCCGCGCATGCTGCGTATCACCATGCCCCACGTGGATGCCTGGAACGCCTGGCACGAATGGTACGGTAACAGCGTGGACCGGCTTGCCGGCGTGCTCGACAAGGTCGACAGCGCATGCGCGGAAGTGGGGCGGGACGCGGGCGAAGTCCTGCGCACCACCACCGTGCTGATACAGCTCGCCGGCGGCGCCGGGCGCGCATCCGGTGACGGCAACAAGGGCGACGCTGCGCCGCTGCGGGGATCGACGGAAGAGATCGCCGCCGGGTTGCGCGCCTACGCCCGGCACGGTATCGGACATCTGCAGCTGGTGCTCGATCCCATCACCGCCGAGTCCATCGAGAGTCTCGCGCCCGTCCTCGCCCTGCTGGACGCGGGCTCCGGCTGAGACGGGCAGCGTGAGCGTCACCGTCGAGCCGTTGGATGCGCCCCTGGGCGCCGTGCTCAGAGGTGTCGATCCGCGACGCGCGCTGTGCGACGCGGACTTTCAGGTTATCGAGCAGGCGCTGCTGGAGCATCTCGCCATCGTCATCGCCGACCTGGAAGACGACCTCGACTGGCTGCTGGATGTGGGCCGCCGATTCGGCCCCCTGACGCCGCACATATTGACCCGCTTCCATCATCCGAAAACGGCGGAGATGTCGATCATCACGGCCAACATGGACAACGCCGAATCTCGCGAGACGGCGAGACCCGCCGGCGCCTTCTGGCATTCCGACCTTTCCTACTGCCGGGATCCTTCCGATGCCATCTTCCTGTATGCCACCCACGTGCCCTCCGATGGCGGCGATACCCTGATCGCGAACATGCAACTCGCTTACGAGGCACTGCCCGCCCCGCGCCGCGAGGCCATCGAAGAATTGACCGCCACCCACCGCTACGGGTGGCGCGGCAAGGGCGCCATCACCGAGCCGGATCCGGAGCGCCGGGCGCAATACCCGGACGTGGTGCATCCGGTGGTGCGCGTGCACGCACGCACGGGCAGGCGCTCCCTGTTCGTGAACCCGGGCTACACCGTGTGTATCAACGGTGTGCCCGGTGATGAGAGTGATGCCATCCTCGCCGAGCTGTTCGAGCACATGCAGGCTCCGGAGTTCTGCTATCAGCACCACTGGGTGGCGGGACAACTGGTGGGCATCGACAACCGGGCGACCCTGCACTGTGCCATGGCGGACTACCATCGGCCCATGCGCAAGCTGCGCATGATCGTCGGCTGCACTGAACGCGCAACGCCCGGCGTCGGCAATTTGCTGACTTGACGGCCGGTTGGCGCTTGGGGATAAATTCTTGGCCGGTTGGGCCGCGATCGCACCCGGGCACAGGCACATCATCGCCCCGTGGCCGCCAACCGGGTGGCCGAGCCAGGGAGGTAGCAGCCGTGCTTGCACGCAAGGCCACGCGTTTCGCCGACAAGGCGGCGCACATCATGGGCACTTACGGTCTGCCATTGCAGCCCGAACTGCTGGACTCACTCCAGCGGGACCTGCGCGATTCGAATCCGGATGGGCGCCATCGACTGGCGGAGGAGGAGGCCGCGATCTTTCTGGCGCGGGCACTGCACGCCATGGTGATTGCCGCGCTTCGCGCCGATATCGACGCCGGCGGCCTACTGGCTGCCTGGTCGAAGTTCACCCAGCAGGTCATGTACAGAGCCGATCTGGGGCTCATCAACATGGTCATGTTCAGTGACGAAATTCTGCCGCTGATCGATGATGTGGAGCAAATTCTTCGACAAGAATTTCCCGCCGGAGAATTTCCGCAGACGAGAACCGCTCCGCGCAGATCCGGCGCGCCACTGTGAATCTACGCTTGCTGGCGCGCCCGGCAATCTCCCTCGCTGTCGCCATCGCTCTGTGGCTGGCCGCTGATTTGCTCTGGAGCGTCGGCATGGAGATCCGCGAGACGGCGCTGAATCCGGCCTGCCAGCTATTTCAGGCCAGAGTGGAAATGGGGCTCGACTGTGATTCGCAGAATCAGTTCGGGTTCTTTCTTGCCATCATCGCGCCGTTCCTCGGCTTCGGCGCTCTGGTCGCCTTCGTCTACGCAATCACCTGTTCTTATAAGAGGGGCAGGCACCTTTTCCTGAGCTCGCCTCTGGCCTACCATTCTAAAGGTGAGGAGTGGCTGGTTTCGGGAGACACGCGCCATGAGTTCGACGTCATTGGAGCTTCTGCAGGTGATGCCGATCTTCGGCGCGATCAGCGATGACACGCTGAAGTTTCTACTCGAGCGTTCCAATGACGTGGACGTCACGAAGGGCGACTATTTTTTCAGAGAGAACGACCAGGGATCGTCGATGTTCGTTCTCGAAGAGGGGCGCGTCGCCGTCCTGAAGAGCTGGGTGGATCAGACCAAGGATCTGGCGTATCTGAACAAGGGTGATTGCTTCGGCGAGATGGCGCTCATCGAGATGGGCGCACGCAGCGCTTCCATCCAGGCCACGGAGGACTGCACGGCCATCGAGCTGTCCATCGACAGTCTGCACGAGCTGTATCAGCACGACCTCGAGCAATTCACGATCATTCAGATGAACATGAGCCGCGAAGTCTGCCGGCGTCTGCGCAAGGCGGACGACCTGCTGTTTCAGGTGCAGATGCAGACCAGCGCTCAGGACACGAGCTACCGCTTCTACTCGGGTTAGTCGGGCTAGTCGGGCAGAATCGTCGGCGCTTCGAAGGCGCCGACCTCCGGAATGGGCCCGCCTGCACGTTCCAGTTCCACCAGGGTCGTGTGGGCGCTGGGTCCCTGGGCCAGTCGCGATGTCCCCTTGTCGAGGGTCAACACGTTCGGATTGCCGTGGCGCTCGAGCCCCGCGGGTGTCTGCGGGTCGTACCAGGCGCCCGTGGCAAGCACCACCACGCCGGGCCGCACGCCGTCGCTGATGCGGGCGCCGGCGAGACACGCACCGCGGTCATTGAACAATCGCACCACATCGCCGTCGGAGATATTGCGCGCGGCGGCGTCATCCGGATGAATCAACACCGGTTCCCGATCCTGAATTTTACTCGCGACGCTGATCTTGCCGCAGTCGAGCTGGCTGTGCAGGCGCGTGGCGGGTTGATTGGACACCAGGTGCAGGGGATGGGTCTCCGCCTGCGGCCCGCCCAGCCACTCCGCGGGCTCGAACCAGCGGGGATGTCCCGCGCAATCGTCGTAACCGAAGCCGTCGATGGTGTCCGAAAATATTTCGATGCGTCCCGATGGCGTCGATAATGGATTCTCGCCAGGCGCATGGCGAAAATCGCCGAACAGTACCCGTTCGTGATCCGCCACCGGTAGCTCGAGCTCCCCGGCTTCCCAGAACGCGTCGAAGTCCGGCAGCTCGATGCGCTCCCGGGCCGCCTGCTGGCGAAATACGTCGTAGAGATGGCGCAACCATTCCATCTCGCTGCGGCCCTCGGTGAAGCGTTCCTCGAATCCCAGCCGCGCGGCGAGCCCCGCGAAGATGTCGTGGTCGTTTCTGGCGCCGGCCACCGGGTCCACCGCCTGCTGCATGGCGTAGACATGGGCATCGTTGCTGGCCCGGCCGATGTCGTTGCGCTCGAGCGCCGTTGTTGCCGGAAGAACGATATCCGCGTGGCGGGCGAGGGCATTCCACCACGGCTCGTGCACGATGATGGTGTCTGGCCGTTGCCAGGCTTCCACCAGGCGGTTCAAGTCCTGGTGATGATGGAACGGATTTCCGCCACACCAGTAGATGAGCCTGGTATCCGGATAGCGCAGCTTGCGGCCGTTGTAATCGAAGCGCGCACCAGGCGCTAGCAGCATGTCGGCGATGCGTGCCACGGGGATGAAGGACTCGACGGCATTTTCACCCTGGGGCAGGGTCAATCCGCTCAGGCGCCGCACCGGATTTCCGATCGCCGCTTCCGCGGCATAGCCATAACCCACGCCGCCACCGGGCATTCCGATCTGACCGAGCATGGCCGCCAGCACCGCCGCCATCCAGTAGGGTTGCTCGCCGTGGTCGCCGCGCTGCAGGGACCACGCAAGCGTAATGAGGGTGCGATGCGCCGCCATGCGTCGAGCCAGTGCGCGGATCGCGTCTGCGCGAATGTCGCATATGGCAGCCGCCCAGTCGGCGTTCTTCGGCGTACCGTCCTGCTTGCCCGTGAGATAGGGCAGGAAGCGATCGAAGCCCGTGCAGTACTCATCGAGGAAGGCCTGATCGTGCAGGCCTTCCTCGAACAGGGTGTGCGCGAGGCCCAGCAGCAGCGCGGTGTCGGTGTTGGGGCGAGCCGCCAGCCACTCCGCATCCAGAAAATCCGCAGCGTCTTCTTTCAGCGGGCTCACATTGACGAACTCGACGCCGTTCTCGCGGCAGCGTTGCAGCCAGCCGCGGGTCACGTGCCGCCCGATGCCGCCGCTATTGACCTGGGCGTTCTTGAGCGGAATACCGCCGAACATGACCAGCAGTTCAGAATGTTTCGCGATCACCGGCCACGCGGTCATGGTGTCCAGCATGTCGAGAAAGGCGATGCCCACCACATGGGGCATGATCACTTGCGCGGCGGCGGTGCTGTAGCTGTTGACCGAGTAGGTGTAGCCGCCGAACTGCTTGAGAAAGCGGTGAATCTGACTCTGTGCGTGGTGAAAGCGTCCGGCGCTCGCCCAGCCGTAGGAGCCGGCGAAAATCGCCTGGTTTCCGTGCATTTCCTTGACGCGCCCCAGCTCACTGGCAACCAGATCCAGGGCCTTGTCCCAGCTGACGGCGACGAAGGGCTCGGCGCCGCGACCGCCGCCGTGATTTTCGGCGCCGCGTTCCAGCCAGCCTTTGCGCACCGCCGGCTGCATGATGCGGCTCCGATGGTGAATGCTGTCCTCGAAGGATTTACCAATGAGTGAAGGATCCGGATCTTCGCCGTGGGGGTGCACGGCGGTAATGGTCCCACCGGCGACCTCCACATCGTAGGCGCCCCAGTGGGTGTACGTGCGCGTGCGTTTTGGTGCTTGCGTGGCCATCGTTGTTCGAGGCGCAGTGTCTCCAGGTCAGCGATAATCATGCATGGGCGCGGTTGCGAAAACCAGCCTTCGATCATCCCGTTCTCGTCGCCACGATGTCCGACTATCCTTAATCGGGCACGAACTGAGCACTGGATCATGCTCGCTTCGCCGAAACCCGGCTACACTTTCGGGTTATCCCGTAAAGGTTTGACGCGATGAAGGTTGTGATCCTCGCCGGCGGTTATGGCACCCGGCTCTCCGAGGAGACGGCGGTGCTACCCAAGCCGATGATCGAGATCGGCGGGCGCCCGCTGCTTTGGCATCTGATGAAGTTGTTCTCGGTGCATGGTTTCAACGAGTTCGTGGTTGCGCTGGGCTACAAGGGCGACGTCATCAAGCGCTATTTCCTGCAGTATCCGGACATCGGCTCCGATCTGAGAATAGAGCTGGGG